>CAZEPS010000176.1:1876-8838 GCA_964514165.1 uncultured Leptospirales bacterium | reverse complement strand
CGCTCCATCCTGACGGTGATGCGTGAACTGCTCCCGCAGGGGGTTCGCTACGATGTGGTCCTGCCGGGACCGAGCCCGTTTCAGGCCGGGTACGAGGCGTTGGGCTGCCGGGTTC
This sequence comes from uncultured Leptospirales bacterium, assembly GCA_964514165.1. GTDB lineage: Bacteria > Spirochaetota > UBA4802 > UBA4802 > UBA5550 > CAZEPS01. The sequence goes on along the minus strand of CAZEPS010000176.1, from coordinate 8,723 downwards.
TGTATGCGCCGCTGGCGGTGATCAAGCGGCGTCTGGGGCCCGGTTACCTGGCCGGTTTTTTCTGGCGCCTGGCTGCCGGACACCGGGCGCTGCGGCGCTGCATCCGCGAGCTGGCGCCCGACCTTGTCCACGTCAACGGCGCGGTGCTGCCGGGGGCCGGCTGGGCGGCGCGACGGGCCGGGGTGCCGTGTGTGACCCACATCCGCTGCACGGCGGTGCAGCATCCGGCCTGGGTGGCCGGGCCGCTGGCCCGCTCCCTCGCCGCCACCAGCCGCAAGGTGATCGCCATCAGCGCCGCCTGCGGGAAGCTCTTGTCCGACCGGGGCCGGGGCGACCTCGTCGAGGTGGTCTACAACGGCATCGACCGGAGCAAATTTAGCCCCCTGCCAGGGGTCGCGAAAAAGCGGCGGCGGATCATATTCGTGGGGAACATCGAGGACGGGAAAAAGGGATTTCTCTACCTCCTTCGGGCCCTCCCCCTGATGAAAGAAAAAGTTGACTTGACCGTGGTGGACGGGGGCGCCCCGCACCGGAAGGTGACCACCCTCTTCATGGAGAAGCTCAAATTACCGGGAAGGGTCACGTTCACCGGCAAGGTCACGGTGGATGAGCTGGTGCGGCATTACGCCGAGGCGGAAATCGCCGTGGTGCCGTCGGTCTACGAGGGGTTCGGGTTTCCGGCCGCCGAGGCCATGTCGTGCGGGGTGCCGGTCATTGCCAGCGACGCCGGGGCCCTGCCGGAGGTGGTGGGGGACGCCGGGATGGTGGTGCCGGTACGGGACGAAAAAGCCCTGGCCGAAGCCATGGACGGGCTCATCCGGGACCGGGAGCGGATGGAACGTTTCAGCCGGATGGGCATCGAGCGGGTGAAGGAGCTCTTCAACTGGGAGAAGGCGGTATCGGAAATGGCTACCGTGTACCGGAACGTGATTTCTGAAACGGGAGGGACGTCATGAAAAAAATCGGACTCATCGGCGGCATGAGCTGGGAATCGACCCTGGAATACTACCGGAAGCTGAACCGGCTGGTGAATTCCCGCCTCGGGGGTTCCCACTCGGCTGAACTGCTTCTCTACTCGGTCGACTTCGGCCCCATCGAAAAGCTCCAGAAGCAGGAAGAGTGGGAGAAGCTGACAAACATTATGGTAGAGGCAGCCCGTTCCCTTGAAAGGGGGGGAGCTGAGATCCTTGCCATCGGCACCAACACCATGCACCTGATGGCTGACGAGGTGGCCGGGTCCGTGTCAATACCCCTGGTCCACATAGCAGACGCGGCTGCAGAGGAGATAAGAAGCCGGGAAATCGGGAAAGTCGGGCTCATGGGCACGAAATTCACCATGGAGAAAGACTTTTACCGGAAGCGAATAGAAGAGAACTTCGGGATCGAGGTAATCATTCCGACCGAAAAGGAGCGTGACGACATTCACCGGATAATCTACACGGAGCTCTGCTGCGGTGTCTTCAATGACGAGTCAAAGAACATCCTTAACACGGTGGTCGGCACCCTCCATGACCGGGGGGCCGGTGGGATTGTGCTCGGGTGTACGGAACTTCCCCTCCTGGTGAAAGAGGAAGACGTGGAGCCGGAACTCTTTGACACTATGGAGATCCACGCCGAACGGATTGTCTCCCTGAGCCTGGAAGGGTGAGGTTTACCCCATTACGGCGAAATTCAGGTTCCTCCCCGGGTCGCCCCCCCGGTGGGAGAAGAAGGTTCTGTTCTCTTTCAGGGTACAGATGCCGGTGTTCAGTATGTTCCCTTCAGGGACCCCCTCCCTGAGGAGGGACTCCACGATGTTTGTCCAGAGGTCGAGATAGAGCCCTTCATCTCTTTCAATAACGTGATCAGGAAAGTGCCGGGCCACGTCCTCCCGCACCTCGTAGGACCCGGGCCCGATGGAGGGGAGGATGCAGGCGGTCATGTTCTCCGGCCTGGCTGAAAAGTCACGTCTCATGGCCCGAGCCAGGGCGGTAACGACCCCGTCCCTGGTGCCCCGCCAGCCGGAATGGGCCGCTCCCAGGAGACGGGCCTCACGGTCATGGATAAATACCGGCACGCAGTCAGCGGTGCGGATAACGAGGCAGGCCCCCGGGTCGTCGGTGACCATGCCGTCGCACTCCCCGACGGTGAGCCGACTTTCAGGGAGGGGAAGGGCCACTGTCCGGATATCGGTGCCGTGTACCTGGTTCATGAACGCGATGCTGTTCTTCCGCGCCCCGGAAGCGGCGCTGACGAGGTTTATTTCCTGTTCACGTATCTCCTCCAGGGGGAGGGAGTAGTCCACGGGATTCCCCTTTTTCCCGATGACACCGACCGTGAGCCCTTCCCCGGCATCGAGGAGGTGGGCGCAAGAAGGGGTCAGAGCCAGTTGAACCGGGGTTCCCCTGTTTTCAGAGGACAAGTTCATAGGGCTTTCTCTTTTCAAATCCGTAGATCTTCCGGTACCCCGCCTTTTTCGCGAATGCCGCCGCTTCTTTGAGCATGAAGTCGACCTCGTCAGCCTGGTGGGCGTCGGCGCTCAGGGTTATCGGCACGTTGTTCTCGAAAAAAATGCCGAGTATTTCCGGGGCGGGATAGATCTCGCCCACCGGCTTCTTTAAACCCCGGGTGTTGATCTCAGCCGCGGTGTTATTCTCCGCCATTATCCGGGCAATCTTCCCTATTTCCCGGGTGAAATACCGGGAAGCCCGGTATCCGAAGATCTTGACCAGGTCGAAGTGGCCGATGATATCGAAGAGACCTGAGGCGGCCATGTCCCGAACCAGCTCGTAGTACCGTGCGTACACCGCATTTGTGTCCCTTTTTTCAAACTCATCGATGTAGTCAGTGTGGTCAAAGGCCCATCCGTCGATGAAATGGCACGACCCGATAAGGTAGTCGATCCGGTTATCGGCGTAATAGTCCTTTTTAAAATCGTCAAACAGGGGGAAGTCCACTTCAAAGCCGAGCCGCACCCTGATGTGGTCGCGGTACCGCTCTTTCACGGCGAGGATTTCAGCGATGTAGGTTTCGACCTCTTCCGGTTTCATGGTAATCCCCTGCCTCAGGGGCTCGGAGATTGGGGCGTGGTCTGCGAATCCGAGCTCTGCGAGCCCTGCTCTGATCGCGGACTCCACGAACTCACCGGTGCTTCCCCTGGCGTGGCCGCACAGCTCAGTGTGGTTATGGTAGCTGACCAGGGTCATCAATAGCCGTGGCGCGAATAGTAAAACGAGATATCGTTCAGGGTCTCGTACACGGTTGAGTTCATTGACTCCTTCTTGATGAAGAACTTGTCAATGGACCCGTCGCTCGAAGGGTTAATAAGGGATATGATATACCAGAGGGGGTGGACGTAGAGCTCCGTGTCGTCCCTGTTCTCCGTTGACCGGGAAATGAGTTTCTTCTGCATGATCTTCTCGAGATCGATGGAGATGAATTCAGCGTACCGGTTGAACTTCGCGTTGCTGATGCTGTAAAAATGGGGATGGCAGAGATAGAGAACGATGATTTTTTTCTTTCTCAGGTATAAAGAAACCAGCTGTATGTTACCGACCTCTATAAAGCGGGGCCTGAGCACAATCTTGTCGATACTGGTGAAATCGCTCTTCGTCGGGTAAAACGAAAGGAGGTACCGTACCTTGTCCGGGGTAATGAGGAGGGTGCTCCCCCCGGGGAATACCAGTTTCGGGTAGATGATATCGATGCTGCCGTGGATGTATTTGTACCGGTCCCGGTCGTAGAGGGACTCGAACCGCTCGCTGAGTATGGTGTCAATATCGTCTGAAATATCCTCGTTGATATTTGCCGTGTCCTGTCCCGTGTCAGACAGGGAGTTGTCGTAATTGTTGTAATAATCTTTTATGTCAAACATGAGTCATAATCCCGGGAATAGTGCCGACTTTTTAATTATTATGGGAACCTCTAATAATTAAATAAGAAGTTCCCTTTTGAATTATGAATAAAACCGGTTTATAGAGGTACCCTTATAATATAGTTTTTCATGAGAGGCGCGATGCACCTCTCATTCAGAAACCTTGATAAGGCATAATCATGCATTATCAAGTTAGTATAATTATTCCCTTTTGTCAAATATAAATTGTGTCCCCTGTATCAGGGCAAATTTCGGGGTAAATGAAATAAAAATATATTTGAGAATAAAAAAGTGCTCAAGTTTTCCACGGTCATGCCGATAAGGAAATAGGGCATAGTGTCCGGCCACGGAGGGTTGGACCATGACGGGAGGTTTTTATGAGCAATCTCATGCTAACGGAGGATCGTGAGATAAAAAAGGGCTCTTTGAAGAAGGAGAGCCAGAAGATACGCGATTTCAAGAAAAAACTCGCCGATGAATCATATATTGATCACGCAATTACAAAGATCGCTACTGATTTGTCCCATTATCTCACCAAGTGATTCCCCTGCGGCCGCTGTTCTGTAGTTTTGAGCGGCTCCGGGTAATGCCTCAGATTTCAGAAGCACCCTGAAACAGGGAGGGGACCGCCCCGATGCTGGAAGTATTTTTCTGTCCAGGCGGCGCCTGGTCCGGTACCGTGAGGTGCTTGAAACATCGTTCAATGCTGAATTTAATCAGCGGTTTAACCGATATTTTATTAAGGCAGGTAAAACGGCACCTGTTCTCAAGTGCCGGCGCGGAACCCGTGAGGGACTACGCATTTTTACTTGACGTGCTTTAATTATTTTAATACCAATTTAATAATCTAATCGGCTCGCGGTTGAAAAGGATGTTTCAATGAAAAAATGGGCGCTCTCGGGCGGTACAATACTGACGCCAAATAAAAAGGTTAAGAACTCCAGGATTGTTATTAATGATACGGTCATTCAGGACGTAACCAAAGACAAGGTCAACGTTGAAACCGTTGATCTTGACGGGTCTGTTATCGTACCGGGCCTGATAAACGCCCACGACCACCTCCTCGGCACCTATCACCCGAAGGTGGGGAGCGGCCCCTATATCAACTGGCTCCCCTGGGACAATGATCTGAAAAGCTCACCGGTGTACGAGGAGCGCCAGCAGATTGAAAACAGGGACCTCTACCTCCTCGGGGCGTACCGCAACCTCCTATCCGGGGTGACCACCGTGTCCGACCACATCCCCCATTTCGTCGGGGACCCCTTTTACGGCATGCTTCCGATGAAGGCCATCAAGCGGTTCGCCCTCGCCCACTGCGTCGCCTCCTTCGCCCTGAACTGGGGGGACGGGATAGCCGTCGAATACCAGCGGGCGGTCAAGGAGGGCATTCCCTTCGTGACACACATCGGAGAGGGCTTTGACGAGGAGACGAAGCGGGACGTACAGACAATCGACAGCCTCGGGGCCCTGGGCGACCACGCGGTCTTCGTCCACTGCATCGCCTTTACCGGGGAGGACATGAAGCTCGTCAAGCAGCGGGGGGCCTCGTGTGTATGGTGCGCCGATTCCAACGTCTACATGTACAATAAAACGGCTGACGCGAAGAAGTTTCTCGACGTGGGGGTCAACCTCTGCATCGGGACCGACTCCCCCATGACCGGGGGTGAAAACCTTTTGTACGAAATGAGGTTCGGCAAGGCATACTATAAGAAGTTATACGGGGAAGAGCTTCCGGACGATCAGATACTGAAGATGGTGACGGTGAACCCGGCAAAAGCCTTCAAGCTCTTTGATGCCGGCCAGATCCAGAAGGGGTTCGTGGCGGATATCACCGTTTTCCGGGACCGGGGGGACTCATCGTCCGCGTCCGTGGTCCGTGCCGATCAGACGGACGTCCGTCTCGTTGTCATTGACGGGAAGCCCGCCTACGGAGACGCGGAATTCGCTTCCCTGTTCGATAACCTGGGGGTGCAGTACCAGGAGATCGTCATGAACGGCGCCGAAAAGCTGGTTATCGGCGATCTCAAGGGCCTGTTGAGGCGTATCAGCAGGGCCGTTGGTTTCAAGAAGACGTTTCCCTTTACACCCGTTGAATTTGATTTTAAATAGGGACCGGTTATGGCAGCAATGAACACCCCGCCATCGGGGATTATTACCAGAAGGTACAAAACGGGCTCAATTATCTATTTTGAGAATGATAAGAGCGAGTTCATCTATATCCTCAAGTCCGGGAGGGTCATCCTTACCTTCATAAAACCGGATACCGGTGAGGAAATCAAAGAAGACGTGCGCCAGGGGGAGTTCTTCGGGGTGAAATCCTCCCTGGGAAAGTACCCGAGGGAGGAGACGGCCCAGACCGTGGGGGAGACCCAGGTGCTGGTGATGCACCCGGCCGATTTCGAACGGCTGGTCCTGAAGAACCCTAATGTGGTTCGAAAGATGCTCCGGGTATTCAGCAACCAGCTCAGGCGCATTCACAAGATGGTGCGGAACGTCCTCGGCGAGGGTGAGGACGTGAACCCCGAGGTTGAACTCTTCAGGATCGGCGAGTTCTATTACAAGGAAGGATACCTGGAGCGGGCCGAATACGCATTCAAGCGGTACATGGAGTACTACCCGGACACGAAGTACGCGGCCACGGCCATGGAGCGCATCAAGGCGATAAATTCCGGGGCCGCTGAGCCGGGAGGCGACTTCGCGCCTGTTTCGGATGAAACCCCGGCGGCGGAGGAATCGGCCCACGACATATCCTTCGGACTCGACGACACCTCCGACGACATGCTCGACTTCAGCGGAGACGATTCCTTCGAGAGCGGCAATGACGCCGTGGGGACCCGGTCACCCCTCTCAACCGAGATGGATGATTTCCTTGACACCGGCGAGGCTGACTCCCTCGATGATTTTTCCATGGACAACGATTTTTCCATGGGCGATGAGGCAACCTATATCGCTGAAATGTACCATAACGGCATGGACCTGGTGAAAGACGAGGAG
>CAZEPS010000176.1:0-1866 GCA_964514165.1 uncultured Leptospirales bacterium | reverse complement strand
CTGGAGGTTTTCGAGAAGATAATCCATTCGGATTCGGTAAGAAACGACGAGGAACAGCTGATGCTGGAAAACGCCCACTACGAGGCCGGGCGCTGCTACATGAAACTGGGGAGGCTGAAGGAGGCGCTGAAGACCCTGGGTGCCCTTATCAAGAATTATCCCGACAACAAGAACATGAAGAACGCCCTTTTCAGCATCGCCTCGATTTTCGAATCCGCCCGCCAGAAGGACAAGGCCATAGCCTATTACAACAAGGTCCTCAACATAAAGCCGATGGACAGCGTTAACGAACAGGCGATGAGCAAAATCAAACAGCTGCAGGCGGGGTAGAAACAATGGTCTTTGATGATAAATTCTTCGAAAAATTCGGGGTTGAATACAAACCGAACGAAATTATTTTCTGCGAATACGAGCCCGGCAACGATTTCTACTTTATACATTCGGGCCGGATCCAGATAGTGAAGATTATCAACAACCGGGAACGGACCATGGACGTCATGTCGGACGGCGACGTTTTCGGAGAGATGGCGATACTGGAGGAGCAGCCGAGGTCAGCCACCGCCATCGCCCTGGACAGGGTGAAGCTTTTCCGGTTTCACCGCGACAGCTTTGACGCCCTCCTCCAGGGGAACCCGCAGCTCGCTTACAAGCTCCTGGTCATTTTTTCCAAGCGGATATACGACGCCAAGCGGAGGCTCATGATCCTCCTTCTCGACGATTCCCAGCTCAAGGTCATGGACGTGCTCAACATGCTCGCCGAGCAGGACCCCCACCTCGACCTCCAGAGCGAGGTTTCCATACCGGTGACCGCGCAGCAGGTGGCGAGCTGGGCCGGCATGGCAGAAGCCGATGTCCAAAAAGAATTGACACACCTGGCCCGTCTTGACAAAATTGAAATATTCTCGGACAGGATCGTCGTGAACAAGATTCGCGAGTTCCAGAGGCTGGTTTCGTCAAGGCGCAAGAGCATGTACGCCTGACCTAACATATCCATCCAATGCTCCCGTAGCTCAGGCGGATAGAGCAGTAGTTTCCTAAACTATGTGTCAGAGGTTCGAGTCCTCTCGGGAGCGCATTCTCAATATCCGGCGGTGTTAACCGCTGTTTTTTTAAGTGAGCGAGATGATAGACAAGCTGAAAAAGATCGAGAAGCGGTACCGTGAACTCGAACTGGAAATGAGCCGGCCCGAGGTAGCGTCGGACCAGAAGCGGTTCCGCGAGCTGAACCGGGAGCGCTCCCAGCTCGGCCCGGTGGTCCAGAAGTTCAACGAGTACGAGACGTTTAAAAAAGAACTCGAGGATTCCGAGGCCCTCCTCAAAACCGAGACCGACGACGAGATGCGGGAAATGCTCCGGGCCGAGATATCCGACCTGGAAAAAAAAATCGAAGAGTACGAGGGCCGGCTCATCGTGATGATCCTCCCCAAAGATTTGAACTCGGGAAAGGACATCATCATGGAGATACGGGCCGGGACCGGCGGGGACGAGGCCGCCCTGTTCGCCTCGGACCTGTTCCGCATGTACAGCAGGTACGTGGAATCGAAGGGGTGGAAGCTCGAGGTCCTCGAGGCGAACCAGACCGAAATTGGAGGCTTCAAGGAGATAATATTTTCCATTCGGAGTAGCGATGCCTACGACAGCCTCAAGTACGAGTCCGGCGGGCACCGGGTGCAGCGGGTCCCTACCACCGAGGCCGGGGGGAGGATACACACCTCGGCGGTCACGGTGGCGGTGATGCCCGAGGCCGAGGAGGACGAGATCGAAATCAGTCCCGAGGACCTCCGCATCGACGTGTACCGCGCTTCGGGCCACGGGGGGCAGTCGGTAAACACCACGGACTCTGCGGTCCGGATTACCCACATCCCG
>CAZEPS010000175.1:0-8851 GCA_964514165.1 uncultured Leptospirales bacterium | reverse complement strand
GCCTGGATCGCGATCAACCCACAGACGCTTGGACCACCCGCGTGGCTTCTCCTGGAAAAATAATGGGGATGTCCCGCTCCCGGAGAATTTTTTCAGCTGCCTCGGTGCCGTCCATCCCGCTCCCCAGGTTTATGTCCATGAGTATGAGATTAAAGGTTCCGCCGCCGGCCAGGCGCTGCGCCTTTTCGCCTGAAGTAGCGGTTTTAACGTTATATCCTAATTCCTGAAGGGCCCTGGCCTGTGCTGCGGCGATAATGGGTTCGTTTTCGACGAGGAGAATTCTTTTTCTGCTTCTGTTCATGGGACACGACGCGGCCAGGTATTCATGCCAGAGCCGGTTCTGCTCCTTCCAGTGTCATGTATCATCCTTCTCTATGACGAGATGTCAAGGATTATACTGTTTCATTCACGCCCGGTTTTTCCCGCTGTTGTTGCCTCGGCTCAAAATTATTCACCCGTCCCGTTTTATCCAGGTCAGGCAGATCTATCCGCAGTCATGGGGAATGTGACCCTGAAGCCTGAGTACTCTCCCCTCACCAGTTCCAGGGAACCCCTGAGCTGCCTGGAGAGGACCTTCGCCAGTTCCAGTCCCGTGCCGCTGTCCCTGTCGAGATCAAAGTCCACGGGGAAGAGGGGGCTCCCGGTGGTGACGGTGATAACCCCTTCGGGGCCGGCCTGCCCCAGGGTAACCCGCACGCGCCCCTCCATGTCCCCCGAGAAGGCGTGCTTGTAGGCGTTGGTGATGAGCTCAGTCAGGATGAGCCCCAGGGTGGCCGCCCTCTTTACATCCATTGTCACCGGCTTCAAGTCGGTCTCAACCTTGACCATCCCCGCCATGTCCGCATAGGTGCTCCGAAGGGTCTGAACGATATTACCGCAGTACCGGTCCAGTGAAACCTCCTGGACCGATCCGGACTCGTAGAGCATGGAATAGAGGTTGTTCATGGACATGATCCGGTTATGGATGTCCTTGAGAACAGTCCGGGCCTCTTCGCTGCCGGTCCTTCTCGCCTCCAGGCTCACCAGGCTCGTTATGAGGGAGAAGCTGTTCTTCACCCGGTGCTGGAGTTCCCTGAGAAGGGCCTCCTTCTGCTCCAGGGCGTTTCGGATTTCATCCTCCCCCCTCTTTCGTTCAGTAATGTCCACCAGTATTCCCCTGATGCCGGTTATCACCCCGTCCCGGTACACCGGGATGGAGTGAATGGTGACCGGGAACCGGGAGCCGTTTTTTCTGATACCGGTGTACTCGCTCGGGCCGATGAACGTACCCCCCATGATTGTGGCGATGTTTTTCGCGGCCCGGTCCCGGTCCTCAGGGGCGATCATCTGGAGCCCCGAGACCCCCCGGTCGAATTCGTCCCGGGTATAGTCCATCCTGTCAAAGGCCTCCTGGTTCGAGTAGGTGAGCCGCCCGGTCATGTCGAGCTCGAAGATTATTTCGGGCATCAGTTCCGCCAGGTCCCGGAACCTGGTTTCGCTCTCCCTGAGGGCCTTTTCGGTTTTTTTCTTCTCGGTTATGTTTCGGGCCATGATCACGGCCATATCGATATCGCCGTTCTTTCTCACCGGCTGGAGTACCACGTCAAACCACTGCCCGTATGATTCCGTTTCATAGCGGATGGTTTCTCCCGTCTCGAGTATCTTGTTCAGGTATTTCCGCCTCTGGGATTCATTTTCTTTCCCCACCAAAGAGAGCACGGACCTGCCGATCAGTTCTTCCCTGGAAACGTTTACCAGTGCCGCCGCGTATTCACTGATATCGATTATGGTCCCTTCCCCGTTAATTATTGCCATGATATCGGATGGTACGTTTATCAGGGCCCTGGTCACGTTCTCCGCTATCCTGAGGGCCTCTTCTGCCTGCTTCAGTTCGGAAATGTCCTCCAGGCTGGCCATCACGGCAATGATCTCATTGCCTCTTGTTATAGGGGTGAGATAGTAATTTACGTGGGCCGTTTTCCCCCAGGCGCTTGTATAGGTCTTCTCATTGAAGATGTTTTTTCTCTCTTCAATACAATTCTTCACGTCATCGGAAAACCCGATGTCAACCAGGGGTTTGAAGGTAAAAACGTTTATCTTCTTCGTCTCGTCAAATGAGGGGGAGCCCAGTATGGAGAGTAACTTCGGGTTCGACTCGAGGATGGTCCCCTCCAGGGAAATGTACAGGATGCCGCTCAGGGAATTTTCGAAGAGGCCCCGGTACCGTTCCTCGCTCTCGGCAAGCCTGGTCTGAACATGTTTCTGGTCCGTTATATCAAGGAGGCTCCCCACTACCTTGGAGGGTGTGCCGTTACGGTCGAACAGTGCTACCCCGGTCCCCCAGGCGTACGCCACCTCGCCGTCGGCGCGGATTACCCTGAACTCACCAATCCACTGGGTCCTGTTTTCCATTCCCTCTCTGGCCATGGAGACTATAAGTTCCCGATCATCGGGATGGAGGGCGTTAACGAAAGCGTCTATATCCCGTGGGAAGCTGTCCCTTTCAAAGCCGTAAAACTCGTCGATCTCCCCGATCCACTGGACCCGGTCCGTGGCCAGGTCCCAGATGTAGATGATATCGGTTACGCTCTCTGCAGCGGCGCGGAAGATCTCCTCGCTCTCGGTAAGGGCCCGGTCCCGCTCGACAATCGCCTCCTGGGACTGCATCAAATCCTCGTTGGCAGCCTCGAGCTCCTCGATGGCCTGGTGGAGTTCCTCGTTGGCCGCCTCGAGATCTTCCCTCTGCCCCTTAAGCCTCATGTGGGCGTCATGGAGGCGGAACGCCATTTTTATGGAGGCGTCAAGCACCGTGGAGCCCGAGTTCTTCACCACGTATCCGTAGGAGGTTATCTTCTCGGTCTTTTCAACCACCTCGGGTTCGTTGTGGCTCGAGAGAAACACGATGGGGATGTCCCGCTCCCTGAGGATTATTTCGGCAGCCTCGGTGCCGTCCATCCCCTCCCCGAGGTCCACGTCCATGAGGATAAGATTGGCCGGAAACCCTTCATTCAGGAGCCGTACAGCCTCTTCCCCTGAGCCCGCGGTCGCTGCCTCGTATCCGAACCGTGTGAGGAGATCGGCATGGGCCATGGCGATAACCGCTTCATCCTCAACCAGGAGTATCCGTTTTTTTTCGTCATTCATGGCGTTCCAACAGTGCTTTGAACAGTCTGAAATTAGGCTCTATTACATCTGTGTCAAGAAATATACATCACTAAAAATCAATGATTCTTTGATTTCAACAATAAATCGCATCACCTGACGCAGGCCTCTGTGAAACTCAGCGAGCGGCCGAGTAGTGTCAGAGCCTGCGAAGAGCCTGCGAAAGAAAAAAGATAAAAATTGCTTGCTAATACGAAAATGCATGAGTATGCATTTTCATGGTTTCTGCATGAGAGGCGCATCGCGCCTTTCATGAAAAACTACAAGGGAACATCAGATGTTCTATATGGTATCACAATCGATAAGCGTGTAAATGGCTGAAAAAATTCTCATAGTGGAAAGTGAACTGGCATCGTCTGAAACACTCCAGAAGATGCTTGAAGAAGAGGGATACGGCACCCTGCGCGTAAGCGGACAGGGTTCCGGGCTGGAAGATGCCCTGGCCCGGGAGCGGTTCGATCTTATCCTGATCGATGTTTCAGCCGGGGGTGATTGGGACGGCATTGCCGCGTATGCCGAAACCAGGGAGCGATACCAGGTGCCGGTCGTGTACTGTATCGACAGTTACGCCCCGGACATCATATCCAGGACGCGGAAAACCGATCCGGCAGGGTACATACTGAAGCCCCCGGGGCAGGATGAGATACGTGCGGTCGTTGGAATCGCCCTGTCGCGAAGCGAACTGGAGAAACAGCTTCGGGAGAGCGAAAAGAAATATCTGGACCTGATGAACAGCGCCCGGGACGTAATCATCATCCTCAACGATGACACCTCCATACAGTTTGTCAATAAATACGCCGAAGAAATATTCGGCTATTCTGCGGACGAGGTACAGGGGACCTCTTTTCTGTCTTATATCCACCCGGATGAAATCGAACGGGTAACCGCCAGGTTCCGCATGAGGGTCGCCGGCAGGGAGGTCACGAACCAGTACGAGTCCGCCATGCTCCACAAAGACGGTTTCAGGGTGGACGTGGAAGTCACCGGGGTAATGGTAACCTACATGAACAGGCCCGCGGTCCTCGTTATCCTCAGGGACATACGTGAACGAAAGCGGGCGGAAAGCGCCCTGCGGCGTTCCGAGGAAGAGTACCGGATCCTGATAAATTCACTGGATGAGGCGATTCACGTCATCGACGAGAACTTCACCATAACCCTCATGAACAACAGGTTTCTCGAATGGAACAGGTCTCTGGGGCTCGCAACTGACATAATCGGGAAACCCCTGTTCGAGGTATTCGATTTCCTCGACGAGTCGATTCTCGATGAATACCGGCAGGTGAGGGACACCGGCAGGAAGCTCGTAACCAGGGAAACAAACACCCTTAACGGGGAGGTAATCTACACCGAGACCCATAAGATCCCGATTATACTGAACGACCGGGTGAGTCAGATAGTGACCGTGATCAGCAACGTCACCGATTACGTGAAGAAAGAGAAAAAGATCACCGATTCCCTCCGGGAGAAGGAGATCCTCCTCAAAGAGATACACCACCGGGTCAAAAACAACATGCAGGTGGTGTCGAGCCTCCTGAACCTCCAGTCCCGGCACATAACCAGCGAGGAAGACCTGGGGCTCTTCAGGGAGAGCCAGAACCGGGTCTATTCCATCGCCCTTGTGCACGAGAAGCTCTACCAGTCGGAAAACCTGGCTGAAATAGATTTCCTCGACTATTTAAAAAGCCTGGTAAGGGAACTCTCCCACATATACCTGAAAGAGAAGATGGTGGACACGAAGATTGTCGTGGACGGCGTGTTCCTCACCATAGACAAGGCGATCCCCTGCGCCCTTATCGTGAACGAACTGGTTTCCAACGCCATGAAGCACGCCTTTTCCAGGGACGAAAAGGGAACCATTACCATTTTGATACGCAGGGATAGCGATAACTACGGCCTGGAGGTTTGCGACACCGGCAGTATACTGGATTCGAAAATCGAGATTGAAAACGCCGGGACCCTGGGGCTCCAGCTGGTGAACGCCCTCATAAGGCAGTTAAACGGCACCCTCACCCTGGAGCGGAGAGAGGGCACCTGTTTCAGGATTACATTTCCGGTAAACCCGGACCTACATGGCGGCTGATTCGCTGAAGGTGTTGTACCAGTTCTTCTCTTCACCGGTGAAGTTGTCGACGAGGCCGAGGTCAACGTAGTAATCCTTGAGGATTTTCAGGTGGACTATTTCCTGCTCCTCTTCAGGGGACATCTCGATAAAGCGGTTCACTATAGCGTCCTGATAAGTATCGTCGACCCATTCGAAGAAATCAGGTTTCTTCTCGCAGAAAATGGTATAACTCGCCATCATGTCAAACTTGACGGTATCAATGGCACGGTTAAATTCATCGTCAGTGGCGTCCACAAGGGCCGTGGCGAGTTCGCTCTGGAAATAGTCCCCCCAGGTGATAAGGTTCGGATATACCCCATATTTTTCGTGAAGCTCCCGGGCGGTTTTTTCTTCTATATAATTCCTGGTAGATACGCGGTCTATGAATTCACGAATATAGATGAGGGCACTGAGCCTGGTCCTGCTGATTTTTCCCGCGTTAAGCAGTTCTATTATGGCTTCATTGACAAGCTCGTTCATGGCTGAAACTCCTTGGTTGATTTCCTGACCGGTTACCCGCTGATATTATCATCGGCCGCCTGCCCGATTTCCATAACACATAATGGGGCTCTTTTATCATTATTGGGGGATCCCCCCATTGAAAAAACAGGCTATCCACCAGGGCGATTATGGGACCCCACCTATTCTACCAGAGGGCGGTTTTCATTACATTAAACTGATAAGGTTTACTATGGCTGAAGATCCGCCCTGGCGTGTTTTGTTCATCAGGGGGGAGGGCCCCAGCCAGGGAACATACGGATTATCAAGAGACATTCCACAACAAGGAGAAGCCCATGGCCAGATACAGTTACAACGAGGAGGCGGTAAAGAACCTGAAGATCGAAGACACCTCGGTCCTCGACAGGCTCGTAAACGCCGAGTCTGCGAGAAAGGCGCACCTTGAAAAAGACCATTCCCAGAAAGACAAGCGACTCTCCCTCGGCGAGGCAATCGCCGAATACGTCAGCGACGGCGACGTCTGGTGCGATTCCAGTTTCTGCTACGTCCGGAGCGCCCTCCAGGCATTTTTCGAAACCATCCGCCAGGGAAAAAAGGGGCTCCAGGCGATCGGTTCCCCGAACACAAACCAGAGTTACGCGAATTTCTACGGAACAGTCAGCGCGGTGCACATGTCCTACACCGGGGCGGAGATGCGGGGATACGACCGTAATTTTGACCGGCAGCTCAAGAACGGCAAAAACCGTATCCTTTCAGAGTGGAGCCACGGTTCCATGGCCCAGGGTTTCAAGGCCGCCCAGCTCGGCCTGCCGGGGGTCTTCTCCAGGCAGCTCCTCGGATCCGACATGATAAAATACAACCCCTACGTGAAGGTGATGCAGAACCCGATGCGGGACGACCCGGACCCGGTCGCCTTCATACCGGCCCTCTTTCCCGATATAATTTTCATCCACGTCCACGCGGCGGACAAGTACGGGAACGCCCGGTTCTACGGGCCGGCCGTTAACGACATAGCAGTGGCAGCCTGCGCCCGGAAGGTCATCATCACCGCCGAGGAAATTGTTTCGAACGCGGACATCCGGTACAACAACAAGGGGGTGAGCATTCCCTACATGTACGCGGACGCGGTGGTGGAGCTCCCCTACGGGGCGGCCCCGGGGCAGATGCCCGGGTGCTACTACTGGGCCCGCCGGTGGTGGGAGAAGATGATGCGGTACGCCTGCGTGAGCGACGAGAACCTGAAAAACTTCTTCGACTACTGGATTATCGATTCTAAAGACCAGTTCGATTTCATCGAAAAGCTCGGCGGGGCGAAATGGCTGGCAGAGGCGAAACGGCTCACGAAGGCGGCCGAGTACGACAACGAGGACGACGGGGTCGATTTCTCCTACGAGGAGTGGAACCCGGGTACCGTTGACGGAAACTGGAACTGAAAAAGAGCTGGAGGTACACGATAATGACTGAAAAAAAACCGGTAAATCCCCTGGAGATGGTGGCCTACACCCTGTCGCGCCAGCTCGAGGATAACGAGATAGTGTTCGTCGGGACCGGCCTCCCCATGGTGGCGGCCATCCTGGCGAAAAAGACCCACGCCCCGAACATCACCCTTGTCTACGAGTCAGGCGGGCAGGACCCGATGGAGGGGGACATGCCCTGGTCAGTGGGCGGGCCCTTCACCTGGCGGAAATCGCCGATGATCATGGAGATGGCCTACTCCTTCGGGCAGGCGGCCAACGGGTACGTGGACAAGGGCTTTCTCGGATTCGCCCAGATTGACAAATACGGCAACGTCAACACCCACCTCATCGGGGACAACTACCACTACCCGAAGGTTCGCCTCACCGGTTCCGGGGGGAACAACGACCTCGGGTCTTTGTGCGAGAACATGATTCTTGTCGGCCTCCAGTCGCCGGACAAGTTCGTTGAGAGGGTGGACTTCATCACCTCCCCCGGCCATCTCGACGGCGGAAATTCCCGGAAAGAGGCGGGCCTCCAGGGAAAGGGCCCGGTGGCCGTGGTATCGAACATAGCGGTCTACGATTTCGAGCCTGAAACGAAACGAATGCGGGTGAAGACCCTGAACGAGGGGATTCCCTTCGAGCTCTGCCAGGCGGCCACCGGTTTCGAACTCCTGAGGCCCGGGGGTGATATCCCAATCACGGACAAGCCCTCGGACGAAGTGATCGACATTCTCAGGAACGAGGTCGACCCCCGGGGGATATTCACCACCATACCGGGCATGTGACAGGGGTCAGAGATAGTACCGCTTCTGTTCTTTCACCGTTGAGGAGGGGTTTCTCCCGTAGTGGTGTCCGGGCCAGACGACGGTTTCGTCCGGGAGGGAGAGGATTTTGTTCTGGATCGAGTCCATGATCTTCTTCATGGACCCGTCCATGAGATCGGTCCGGCCCATCCCCTCGGTGAAAAGGGTGTCCCCGGTGAACACGTGCCCCTCTGTGTAGAGACAGATCCCACCTTCGCTGTGCCCCGGGGTGTGGATGACTTTAAGCTTCACTGATCCCGCCTCGATGACGTCGCCGTCTTTCAGGAGAATCCCCGGTTCCGGGGATTTTTTCCCGCCCATGGTGCGTGAGAAGAACCTGCTCGTCAGGCTCCCGAGCTTGTCCACGTCCTTCTCGTGGATCATGAGACGTGCCCCGGTGCGGTTGATCACCTCGGCGTTGCCGGATGTGTGGTCAAAGTGCCCGTGGGTGTTGACCACGTATTTAACGGCGACCCCGTGTTTGTCGACCACGTCGAAGATCCTGTCGTAATCTCCGGCCGGGTCTATGAGGATCCCCTCCCGTGTCTCCTCGTCGGCAACGAGGTAGCAGAAGACCGCCATGGATGTCACCAGAATCTGTTCAAGTATCATGCCTTTCCTCCCGTATTCTGAAACAGGTACCGACCCTACCGGAACGGTACCCGCTGGCAAGCAGAATATTGCCCGGGAAGGATCATGCCTATTCGAAACAGACCGTGAGGCCGAACCTGTCGAGATAATCCCGGAGGAAACGGGCCTGGTCGCTGTTCTTTTTAACCGCGAAGATTGTCATTATCCCGCCCGAAGCGTAGACCGAAGTGACACGCATCGGCCCGTCGGTGTTCTCCCGGAGGAGGGCGTTCAGGTACCGGTTGTTGAGCATGTCA
>CAZEPS010000174.1:0-9060 GCA_964514165.1 uncultured Leptospirales bacterium | reverse complement strand
CCATGAGGAGTTACCGGGGGTCCCAGATTTTCGAGGCGGTTGGGCTCGGCCGGGAGGTAATTGACCGGTACTTCACCGGTACCGACTCCCGGATAGGGGGGATCGGCCTCGAGGAGATCCAGGAGGAGTCCCTTGCCCGGTACCGGAAGGGCTACACCCTGGTGGACAACCTCCTTGAATCGGCCGGGGTGTATCAGTACCGGAAATTCGGGGAGCGCCACGCCTGGAACCCGGAATCGATTCATCTTCTGCAATGGGCAACCAGGACCGGCTGTTACGGAACCTACCGGCAGTTCTCTGACCTGGTGAATTCCCGGAACCAGCACCCCCATGTAATCAGGGGGCTTCTCGATTTCAGGAAGCAGAAGCCGATATCGATCTACGAGGTCGAACCGGTGGAAAACATCATGAAGCGCCTCACCACCGGGGCAATGTCATTCGGCTCCCTGAGCAGGGAGGCCCACGAGGCCCTGGCGGTTGCCATGAACACAATCGGCGGCAGGAGCAATTCCGGCGAGGGGGGAGAGGACCCGGAGCGGTACAGGCTCAGGGCCGACGGGACTTCTTCGCGCAGCTCAATCAAGCAGATTGCCTCGGGCCGCTTCGGGGTTACCAGTACCTATCTCGCCAACGCGGACGAGCTCCAGATAAAGATCGCCCAGGGTGCCAAGCCGGGCGAAGGGGGACAGCTTCCCGGCCACAAGGTGGACAAGATAATCGCGATGACCCGTTTTTCCACGCCCGGTGTAACGTTGATATCCCCACCGCCCCATCACGATATCTATTCGATAGAGGACCTGGCCCAGCTGATTTTTGATTTAAAAAACGCCAACCCCCGGGCGAGGGTGAGCGTGAAGCTCGTGTCCGAAACAGGGGTCGGTACGGTCGCTGCCGGGGTTGCCAAGGCCCACGCGGACAACATCCTCATCAGCGGTTACGACGGGGGGACCGGGGCGAGCCCCCAGAGCTCGATAAAACACGCTGGGCTTCCCTGGGAACTGGGACTTGCGGAGACACACCAGACCCTGGTGCTGAATGACCTCCGCGGCAGGGTAAAGATACAAACCGACGGCCAGCTCAAGACCGGACGGGACATTGTCCTGGCGGCCATGCTCGGGGCGGAGGAGTTCGGCTTCGGAACAGCGGGCCTCATCGTTCTCGGGTGCATTATGATGCGCAAGTGCCACCTCAACACCTGCCCGGTGGGGGTCGCCACCCAGGACCCGGAGCTACGGCGGCGTTTCACGGGGAAACCGGAATACCTCATAAACTACTTCCGGTTCATGGCCCGGGAGGTGCGGGAAATCATGGCTGAACTCGGCATCCGTGAATTCAGGGACCTCATCGGCAGGAGCGATCTCCTGGTGCAGCGGGATACTGAACACTGGAAGGCGAAACGGGTCGATCTCTCCGGGATTCTCCACCAGCCGGAGGGTTCCGAGAAACACGCCCGGTACTGCGTCCAAAACCAGATTCACCGCATTGATGACGTCCTTGACAGGAAACTTGTCGACCAGTGCCGGCCCGTGCTTGACGGCAACATGAACACTCCCGTTCACCTGGTCATGCCGATTCATAACACCGATCGAACCACCGGGGCCATGCTGAGCTACGAGATATCGTCACGGTACGGGGACTCGGGGCTTCCGGACAACACCATTCACTGCACCTTCCAGGGGAGCGCCGGCCAGAGCTTCGGATGTTTCCTTACCAGAGGGGTGACCTTCAGGCTCGAAGGGGACGCCAACGACTATTTCGGCAAGGGGCTCTCCGGCGGAAGGCTCGTCGCCGTTCCCCCGGAGGGGAGCACCTTCGTCCCGGAGGAGAACATCATCATCGGAAACACGGTACTCTACGGGGCCACAGCAGGGGAGGTTTTCGTCAGGGGTGTTGCCGGTGAACGGTTCTGCGTTCGAAACAGCGGCGCGGTTGCGGTTGTCGAGGGTACCGGCGACCACTGCGCCGAGTACATGACCGGGGGAAGGATCATCGTTCTTGGCACCGTGGGCAGGAATTTTGCCGCCGGAATGAGCGGTGGTATCGCGTACGTGCTCGACAGGCCCGGTAATTTTGAGTATTTCTGCAACATGGGTATGGTCGAGCTGAGCCAGGTGCGCGACTACGAAGACCAGGACTTCCTCATAGAGATGCTGCGAAAGCACGTCAAGTACACCGACAGCGAAGTGGCCAAAGAGATATTGAAGAACTGGTACGAATACCTGCCTCGTTTTATACGGGTTCTTCCCTTTGAATACAAGCGGGCCATGAACGAGATGCGTATTGCCCTGATAGACGAGAAGTTGAAAAAGATTCGCGATGAAGAACAACTGGGAGTAGCATACTGATGGGAGATCCAAAGGGATTTTTAGAACATAAAAGAATGGAGTCCGGATACCGCCCCGTGGAGGAGCGGATCCAGGACTACAGCGAGGTGGAAAAATATCTTCCGGATGACGCCAGGAAACTCCAGGCGGCCCGGTGCATGGACTGCGGCGTTCCCTTCTGCCACTGGGGATGTCCGGTGAGCAATATCATGCCCGAATGGCAGGACTATATCTTCAAGGGTGACTGGAAGGCCGCATTCGACAACCTTCAGGAGACCAACAACTTTCCCGAGTTTACCGGCAGGGTATGTCCCGCGCCGTGCGAGGCGGCCTGCGTGCTCGCGATCAACGACGACGCGGTGACCATCAGGCAGAATGAACTGGCCGTGATAGAAAAGGCATTCCAGGAGGGGTACGTGGTCCCGAAGCCCCCGAAGGTCCGGACCGGCAAAAAGGTCGCGGTCATTGGCGGCGGACCGGCCGGTCTGGCCTGCGGAGATTTATTGAACAAGGCGGGGCACACGGTCACCGTGTACGAGGCGGACGACTCGGTAGGCGGGTACCTCCGGTTCGGCATTCCGGACTTCAAACTGGACAAGAAGATCATTGACCGCCGGGTGGACGTATTAAAAGAAGAGGGACTTGCCGTCGTAACCGGGACCTGTGTCGGCAAAGATATTGCCATCGATAAACTAAGGAAGGATAATGACGCCCTCTGCATCACCATCGGCGCCAGGGAACCGAGGGATCTCAGTATTCCCGGGAGGGATTCCCGGGGAATTCATTATGCCATGGAGTTCCTTGCCCAGCAGAACAGGATTGTACGGGGGGACAAGATACCTGAAGAAAAGCTCATACGGGCCCATAACAAGAACGTCCTGGTCATCGGCGGCGGAGACACCGGTGCCGACTGCGTCGGCTCCGCGAACCGGCAGGGAGCCCAGTCCATAACCCAGGTGGAGATACTGCCGAAACCCCCGGTCGGGCGGACCGAGAGCGAGCCGTGGCCCCTCTGGCCCCGCCTTCTGAAAACATCGAGTTCTCACGAGGAGGGGTGCGAGCGGATATGGTGCGTTACCACGAAGGAATTCATCTCCGAGGACGGTGCGGTCAAGGGGGTGCGGGCCGCCCGGGTTGAGTGGGAGAAGGACGAGGCGGGGAACCATGCCATGAAGGAGATTCCCGGTTCAGAATTTATCATCGCCGCGGACCTGGTCCTCCTTGCCATGGGATTCACCCACGTTGAACAGGAGGGATTGATCACCGACCTGGGGGTCGGCCTCGACGATCGGGGAAACATCTCGATTGACGATTCATACATGACCAGTGTTGACGGGGTATTCGCAGCCGGGGATTCACACCGCGGGGCGTCACTCATTGTGTGGGCCATCAACGAGGGCCGGGAGGCAGCCTTCTCCATTGACCGGTATCTGAAGAAGAACTGATTTATCTCGGTTCCAGGGCACGCCGGATGAACCTCATAATTCCCTTTATGATGTCTTCATCACTGTCGATGTTGTGCTCCCCTACGAAGATCTTCATCCGCTCGATAAAATATTTCGATGTGTAGGAGTACTGGATGAACATGATCAGGTTGTCGATGCAGAATGACGCAATATGTTCATCGATGTCACTGGCAACCAGCCCCTGCTCCTTGGCGCTGTTGATGAGCCCCCGGTAAAAGCTGGCGGTTATGGTTTCAAGCTTACCTGAAAGCCGCTTGGAGAGGTGTGACAGTCCCTCTGTGGACATATCAAGGTAAATCTGGTTCAGCTGTGGGTATTTTCTGGCATATTCCTGGGCCGCGGAAAAGAGGCGTTCTATCTTGTCGAAGATGTCGCCCCCCCGGAGATCAATGCTGGATATAGCGTTTTCAAGTACCTTGTACCCGTAGTTGATGATCGTGAGAAAGAGATCCTCCTTGGAGGAAAAATAATTGTACAGGGAACCGATGCTGATATCGGCACGTTTCGCGATGGTATTTATATTGGCGGCGTTGAATCCGTTTTTCGCGAATTCGCTGATGGCAGCCTCAAGTATCCGCTCCTGCTTGACATTCGGTATTTTTTCGAAGGTCTCCTTGTGGTACTTTTCGTCATCGAACAGGATGTCGGTTATGTTTGAATTTCGGGTTTTCACTGCGTCCATTGTCCATTGTCCTTTTGTCGTCTGAATCCGGCTTTGCGTAAATCCTCACAGGCTGAAAAGCACGTCCATGAATATGTCCAGGTACCGGGAGACCGTTGACCGGTCCGGGATGGTGGCTGCCATCCCGTAGAAGGGTGCTATCTGCCCGCTATCTGACGGGTTTGCCTTAACGTAATCAATCGATTCTTTCAGATCCCTTATGAGCCTGTCCGCAACGCCCTCCTGGGTATGGCGGAGGGTGACCGCGATATGCACGCATGCCGGCTTGTGAAGCCCGTTCAGGTTCCACCCTTTTTTCGACATATGTTCCATCACCCGGAAAATATCGATATCCCTGGTTTTGAAGGCAATGACCCAGAGGGGGTCGCCGAGGATCTCCAGGTCAGGTATTTTATTTATTCCTTTTTTAATCTTTTCGGCTGTTTTAAGGATCTTTTCCGTTGCTTCGAGGTAACCTGCCTCCCCCATCGAGACCAGTGCCGCCCAGCTGACGGCAATGAGGGCGCCGGGTCTGCTCCCGGCGAAACCCGGTGAATAATAGATACCCCCCGGCCATTCCGTTGTTTTGTAGAACTGGAAGTGCCAGAGTTTCCTGCTCCGGTATACGATTACCGAGGTTCCCTTTGATGCGTACCCGTACTTGTGGGTGTCCGCGGAAATCGATGTGACCCCGGGAAGTTCGAAGTCGAAGGGGGGGACCTCGTAACCGAGTTTCCTCGCCCAGGGGAGGATGAAACCCCCGAGGCAGGAGTCAGTGTGGAACCCGATGCCCTGTTCCCGGGCCAGCTCTGACATCTCCCCTATCGAGTCTATGACCCCGTGGGGGTAGGTGGGGGCCGACCCGACGATTACCGCGGTGTTTTTCGTTATGGCATCCCTGACCGCCTTCACGTCGGCGCGGTACCCGTCATCAACAGGGACCTGTACCATTTTAATGTTAAAGTACTTCGATGCCTTGTCAAAGGCGGCATGGGCGGTCACCGGGACAATCATTTCAGGATTTTTTATTTCTTTTTCTTCCATGGCCCAGTCCCGGTAGGTCTTCATCGCCAGGAGGATGCTTTCCGTACCCCCTGACGAGACCGACCCACCTACCGGTTCGTCATCGCAGATGCTGTTGCCCCCGAGCATGTCCGCGGTCATGGAAACAATTTCGGTTTCGAACTTGTTCACGCTCGGCCAGAGGTCGCTGTGAAGCGGGTTGCTCTGGGAATTAATCGCGTACACCTGGTTGAGGAAGTCAATGAATTCCGGGTCGCCGTGATAGACCGCCCCGGAAACGAGACCTTCCCGCCACCGGGACTCTTCCTTTGATTTGAGATCCTTCATGAGGGCGATAACGTCATCCCTTGATTTTCCCCTTTCCGGGATGGTGCACACCACGTCGTGGGTGTTGTCGTAGGGCTTTATCGCGTCCCGGAGCTTTTTTACCAGCTCCTCTTCTGATATTTCAAATTCAGGTTTCATCGTGTACCTCTGCACCTGGAAACATTCAGGCCGAATTATTCATCGGGGGTGTTAAGCCTCCGATATATCTTCTGGTTGCATTTGTAAATATTTATGAATTCCCTGAACAGCGTGTCGTAAATTTTCCTGTTGTCCGGGTTCGGTTCGTATTCGTTCAACACCTGGATTTTATCCGGTATCTGTTCAAAGGTGAGGTAGCCGAGGCCGATTGCCGCGAGAAATGCGGCTCCCCGGGCGTTCGCCATTATCGGCTCCCTGATCTGCCGGATCTTCCTGTTCAGGACATCGGCGTATATCTGGCACCAGACGTTGGAATTTGCACCGCCCCCTATCATGTTCAGGTGTTCGAAAGGTCTCGTGTTGAACTTCTCCACGTACTGAAGCAGCCACCTGGTGTTGAAGGCCACCCCTTCGAACACCGCGCGGATGATGTGGGCCCTGGTCGTGTCAAGGGACTGGTTAAAAAGGCCGGCCCGGACCGTGTGGTCCTCGACCGGGGTCCGTTCGCCGTAAAGCCAGGGGGTAAAGATGAGATTGTTGCTTCCAGGGGGGATGCTTTCCACCAGCTTGTCGAATATTTTATACACGTCAGGCTGCTGTTCCTCCTGGAGGAGTTCGTCCTTGTGGTAGAGTATATTGTCCCTGAGGTAATTAAGGCACTGGCCGGCGGTTTCCTGCTCGCTGACGATCAGGTAGCGATCCGGCTTGGCGGACGGCAGGGATCCTATGCCGTGGAAAACATCGGTTTTCTTAAAGGGAACGTGGCTGCAGACCCATGACGACGTTCCGATGTAGACATGGCCTTCATAGTCGCGTACCGCGCCTGATCCGACCGCTGCGGACATCAGATCAGGGGTCCCGAGAATTACCTGTACGTCTTCCCGCAGGCCGAGCTCATCGGCAACCTCCTTTTTTAAGGGGCCGAGCACGTCGATAGCCCGTTTCAGGTCAGGGAACTTGTCCCGTTCTACACCGGCCATTTTCAAAAGTTTTTTGTTGTAGTCGATTTTCTCGATGTTCCTGTTGTCCGTCAGCCAGTGGAGGGTGATGGCGTCATTGGATGAGGCGAATTTTCCGGTCAGCCTGAGGTTGATATAGTCCTTCGGTTCCAGGAACTTGTAGGTTTTTTCGTAGATCTCAGGGTATTCGTTTTTTATGAACAATATATGGGCGAAAGGGTCTTTCCCGGACGGACTCGGGGCGCCGCCGGTGAGCCGTATCCAGGTGATGAGTTTAGACAGTCCGAATCCCTCAAAATTGATGATCCCTTTCCTGACATTCGCAGCGTGTTTGCTTCCCCTGCTGTCGAGCCAAATGATGGAGTCCATCAGATGGTTGCCGTCCCGGTCCACGGCCACTGTCCCGGACCACTGGCTGGTACAGGCAACGGCAATAATCTCTTCCCTGGGTACCAGGTTCTTAGACAGGATATTTTTTGAGGTAGACATGATGGCGTTCCACCAGTCGTCCGGGTCCTGTTCCGCCCCGCCGTGGTCATAGAGCTTGATTTCCACGTCCTCAAATTCATATCCCAGTACCTCGCCCCCTGTTGAAACAAGGGCTGATTTCGGGCCTGATGTTCCAAGGTCAATTGCCAGGATATATTTCTCTATTTCTTCCATGGGTAACTCCGTTTTGTTTTTTGTCTTTCAGGTATCTCCCGCATTTCTTGAGTATATGCAAACCCCTCGGGTCATTCCGGGCTGCCGGTTGCCAGAGAAAACTTCCGTATACATCGAATCACGGAAAAGAGGGGATGAATCCAGCGGGCTGACAGATAGGTTCTGTCATGCACAGGATTTAAATACTCCCGCCAGATACCCGTAAAAGTTATGGGAACCTCTATTAATTAAACAAGAGGTTCTTTTTGGGTACGTATTTTGGTTTAAATCGGTTTTATCCCTTTTAAATTATGAATAAAACCGATTTATAGAGGTACCCTTATGAATTACGCGGGATGGAGAAATATCTGTCAACAACAAACGGCAACGCCTCCTCTTTGAATCAGTAGATGAGTGAACATTCACTCAGTTCTAACAGCGTATCTCGAGATCATGCTTCTGTCAAGAAATAATTCAGTTTTTCAGGTTACCGGTTGTTGTCAAAAATGTATTTAATTCCCTTGAGGGTTAAGAAGACATCAACGATACATTCCCTGGAGAGGTGTTCCCTGATCACAGTTGCGAAGCCCCCGGTGAGGATAATCTGAAAACTCTTGCCGTAGAATTTTTCGATTTTGTCGATTGTCCCCTCGATCATGGAAATCCATCCGTAGTAGAAGCCTGATTTCACCGCGTTGACCGTGTCAAGGGCTGTTATCCTTGGTGGTTTTTCGAAGTCAACCTCCGGGAGCTGGGAGGTCATGGCTGCCAGTGCCCTGATAGAAAGTCCTATTCCCGGGCCGATAAGGCCCCCGTCAAAGGTGCCGTCTTCCAGGACAACGCAGTAGGTAATTGCTGTGCCGAGATCGATTATGAGGGACTCCCCCCCGTATTCTCGGAAGGCAGCCTCTGCGTTGGTTATCCGGTCGACACCGAGCTCCGCCGGGTTTGTATAGTTCAGGCGTATGGAAAGCCTGCTCCTGTAAGATATAACATGGGTGGCGGTGTGAAAGTAGGATGTTCCCAGATCCCGGTAGCCGTCGTTTAACTCCGGCACCACGCTCGAAACCGAAAGTCCGTTGATGTCGCCCGGGGTTATCTCGCCCCTGAGGTTGCCGTAGATGTCTTCAACAGTGGAATTTCTAACGGTGCTGAACGATCCGTGCCTTACCGGTATTACCGAATCCTCATTGTAGAGCGCCCAGTTGGTCCTGGTGTTGCCTATGTCAAATCCTAAAATCATGGGAACCTGGAATTATAGTTTTTGATTCTCCTTTCCTTAAAGCGGGATACTGGAAGGCTGGCGGTAAGTACCAGTTTCATATCCTTCTTCATATCACTATCCCCCATGTTTTTTTGCAACCGATTTTATGCTGTCGAGTCTTTATCAGTGAATTTCCGGCATGGCCGGTATCAGGGCATGTCTCTTGATACTTTTTAACCGGAAAGGCAATTCCTGAAAAAATAATAAGAAAAACGCCATATCAAGGGAGTGAGAAAATGAGAAGAAGAGTATTAAT
>CAZEPS010000173.1:3962-9118 GCA_964514165.1 uncultured Leptospirales bacterium | reverse complement strand
ATGATTATACTAATAAATATTTTTCCCTAGATTAAATCTACCTGAAAAAAGAATATCGATATCACGTTTTTCAATGGGGATATTTTCATTTCCAATATTTTCAACAAATGCATATACGGGTAAAAATTGATTTCTTAAAGTATTGATTTTAATAATATTCTTTGTTAATTCAACATTGGCGCCATCGGACCACAATAATACAGTATTTGTCGGTAATTCATAAAGATTTTCAACCTTATTATACAGGGTATCAATCCATGATATGATAATAATCTTATTATTATTTTTTGCTGGATGCCGACCATTCGAATCAATAAAAACAATCTCTTGATTCTTCAAGTTATGTGATAAAATACAAATAATATCATCTATATTATTATATGAAACTTCTATTTCATCATCTGTTCTAATGAATGAATTATCTATATAAATCTTTTCTGTGTTATAGCCCAATTTATTAAATGCGATACCCAGAACCTTATATGCATAACCCGGTATGAATTTATCAGAACCATGAATTAGTAATACTATTGTTCCCTTCGATTTTGAATTGCCGGCCATTTTCGATAACTATTTATTCAGACTTCCCAGAATTTCCGTAATTTTTCCGATATCATCAAGTGATAAACTTCCATAAAACGGCAGGCAGAGTACCTCATTTACTACTCTATTAGCAACCTGAAGATTTTCATGGGCCGATGAAGGGAGGTGCTTATAGCAGGGATAATTACTGCAGAGTGGATAGAAGTACTTCCTGGTAAATACATTGTATTCTTTCAGCTTTTCATACACATAATCACGGGAACGGCCGAATTGTTCTTCATTAATTCTTATAACAAAATACTGATAACTGTTGTTATCATATTCAGTATAATTTACAATGCTAATACCTGGAACTTCCCTTAGAAATTCTGTGTATTTTTCACAAATTGATTTTCTTTTTTTTCGCTCTTCTTCAATATAATCAAGCAGTATAATACCCAGAGCCGCCTGTATCTCGTTCATTTTACCATTGATTCCGGGCATCACAACTTCTTCCTCGTTTTTGATGCCGAAATTTTTGAGAAGTTCTATTCTCGGTTTTAAATTCGAATCATTAAATGTTAACGCTCCACCCTCTGCCGTATGAAAAAGCTTTGTGGCGTGGAAACTAAACATGGTAATGTCCCCGTAATTACCAATACTCTTTCCATTGATCTCCACACCGAAAGCATGGGCCGCGTCGTAGATAACCTTGAGTCCGTAAATATCGGCGATTCTCTGAATCTCGTCAACTTTACAGGGAGTGCCGAAGATATGGACTCCCAGTATACCGGTTGTCCGCGGTGTTATGAGAGACTCTATTTTTTCTGTATCGATATTTAACGTAACCGGATCTATATCACAAAATATGGGATTGATGCCGTTCCAGGAAAGAACATGGGGTGTGGCTGGAAAGGTAAACGGGGTTGTTATCACTTCGCCTGACAGCCTCAGGCTCTGGACAGCCACGATTAATGCGATGGTGCCGTTATTAAATAGCGACACATGAGTGACCTTAAGATATTTTTTGAGTTCGTTTTCAAAATCCTGGTGCTGTTTGCCCACATTAGTCAGCCATTTAGAATTCCAGACTTCCTCAAGTTTTTTCCTGAACCCATCAAGTTCGGGAAGCATCGGCTGTGTTACGAATATTTTTTCTTTAAAGGGTTTCATTGAAATTCACTCTAGACAATCATTTCCAGTAATCCATAAATCCTTTTTTATAGAAAAAATTTTCCGGATCTCCTTCTATTAAAGAATTTATCGCACTTTTCATCTCTTCAGCTTCACTTTTAAACCAGAACCACATTCTCGATTCCAGGTGATAGAGTGATGAAAAAAAAGAATACCTGTCAAACAGCAGTTCCATGGCCCGGTTCGTGTAAAAGGCAACGTGGACTGACAGCAGATAAAACCATGAAGGATCTTCAGGTATCATTTCCCTGACAAGGGTATGCAGAGAAAGTACACCGTTTTTATCTATGATATTCATGATTTCATCGACCGGTTCAATGGTGAGAAAATGTTCAAATGCCGACGTATTTATTACATTTCCGTATTTCCTGCTTATAAGGTCACCATGACTGAGATAACCGACTTTATTCCCGTGCATATAACGGTCATATTTATATACACAGATTCCTTTCTCTTCAAGTATATCAACCAGTTTCCCATCACCACAGGCGTAATCAACCCAGGGAGTTTCAACCGGAAGGATACCCTTATCTGCAAGTTTTGCCAACACCTTTGCCTGGGCATTGAGCCGTGAAAGCCAGTTCGGGTCCTCCTCGGCATAATCGCTCCCCTGATAGGATTCATGAACCCGCTTATTCAAATCATTCCACTCAGAATCAGTCATATCCATGTGGGTTTTTGATAAAACAAAACCGCAATTCACACATTTCCAGTATTCAACACAGTGCAGTCCATATTGACCATTAAAATCTTTCATAATAAACGGCATAGTAGTATTATTGCATATATAACAATTCATAATCTCAGCTTTATTATAAGTTAATACCACCATCTAATTCAAGCACCCTTCCAATAGGCAAATCGCTGTTTAAAAGGAAATGTACTGCTTCAGCGAATTCTTTTGCATCAACAAAACGACGCAACAGGCTTTTATTTACCAGGTTCTTCAAGATAGATTGAGAATACAATTCAGCCATGGGAGTTTTTACCAAACCTGGCCTGATACAGCAGGCTCTGATACCATAGGCAAATAACTCCCGGGCAATAGATTTGGTGAATGCTTCAACTCCGGCTTTACTGGCTGAGTAAGCTGATTGCCCGGGGGACCCTTCAGCAGCAGGAGAACTGCAGGTAACGATAACTCCCTTGTTTCTTTTTTTAATATTTCGAAACGCAAATTCCCGGGAACAGAGAAACGTACCAGTTAAATTAACATTAATAGTGTTAAACCAGTTCTCGTGATCATATGTTTCTATTGAACCTTTTGAGATACCAACCAGCGGCGCATCAAATACAATACCAGCCAGGCATACCAGGGCATCTATAGAACTAAATTTACCCTCTATAGTATCAAAACCTTTTTTAACCTGATCTGCATTTACAACATCGGCCTGAATAAACAAATCAGAAGGTATTTCCTTGTTTTCATATATATCAATTGATATGGTATTCCAGCCTTTATCTTTTAGATATTCAATACAGGCTGAGCCAAGACCACCGTTACCACCGGTAATTAATACTGTGCGCTCTTTCATTCCTATCTCTTTTTTAAGATCATAGCGACCGCTCTCGGTAGAAACCTGTCCCCTTCAGCCTGCTCTCCGCTTTCGCTGATCAATTTTATCACTCTCAGGCCAGCCTCTTCTGCCATTTTAACCGGCTCACTCTCCCAGTGAAACTCATATATGTGATCAGGCTGGGGAGATTCAATGGCGGTGCTGAAATAGACCAGTCCATCGTCTTCAAGGTGCTTTTCGATCGATATAAAGAGGGGAACCGGGTTTTCCAGGTGTTCAGCGAGCATGGCTGATATAATTCCATTATATCTATTACCCTCTTCCAGGCCTTCCAGGCTCATGACGTCCTTTACCGCGAAAACTGAACGGTCATCCTTGCCCGCCGCTTTTGAAAGGTTATTGGCTATATCTATGGCGTGAGAACTGATATCATAACCCGTCAATACAGCGTCCTGGCGGTATTCCAGGGCCATGAGGCCCAGGACTCCGTGCCCGCAGGCAAATTCAATAATCTTCGACTTGTCCGGCAGCTTCATCAAAAACTCGTCCCTGAAAAAGGGGATGTGATTTACCATGCTGGCCCATAGCGGATATATCAGCACTGCAGCCCACATATATGGCGTCATGTAGGAGCTGTCATCATATACTTCCTCCTTGATCTTCGGAAGCTCATCCGGGGTATACCTCCCGTTTTTTTCGTATTTCCTCTGGGCCTGAAGAACATGATAACAGTATTGCGCGTATCCCCTGGCGGCAAATTCAAACACCTCGTCACCGTACGCCTTGTGTGCCCACTCAGCCAGGGGATTAAGCATCCAGTCACAGGTATATCTATTATTATCATAGGTCTCTTTGGCGTGTTTATAGAACATCTTAGCCTTTGTTTGAATAGCATTGAGAAAATCTACCGCTCCTTTCATGGAAACTCCCCCTGAATTTTCTATCGAGCTCGAATATCGGACCTTTCTCACCATCGGTGAAAGCAGTTCATATCCGTCCCACGGTGAATCAAAAACGTGCATGGTTCCCAGACGAACCACCCTGTCTATGCCCCTTTGTCCCGCTTTTTCAGCAATGGCTTCTTCTTTCTGAACATCGGCCATGGCCAGGCCGATAGTCTGAACGTTTCCGTCAAGCAGATCAACAGCATCCTCGATGCTATCGATAAATATGCAGTGCAGTGTTTTTCCCTGGACCGGTTCCGGCAGGTGTACTTCTGTATGGACAAGCATGGACCAGTCTGTATTTAAGGGAAAAACAGCCCTGTTCTGAATATTATCAATAAGACAGGCCGCCCGTGCATTAATTATAAGTGAAGCAAGAGATATGTCAATATCATCACGGGGATGAAGGCTGTTTTCTCTCTCTAATACTGTTGACAGCTCACTCAAGAATTCATCTTCATCACAATAAGGATTCTTCTCTATGAACAGTACCTGGGGTGAACTGCATGCCTTCTGTTCAAACTGCCAGAGGTCCCGGGCAAGACGGGTAAACCACTGCTTTCTCGTTTCCCCTGAAGACCAGGCGCCAGTATCCATCATGGCAACCGATATTCTCGGTCCGAAAACCATGAACCTGGCCCAGTAGGGGAACGGCAGGGAGCGTACATTCATCACCGCCTCCTCTCCCCCCCATATCATAGCCCCGTCTACAGCTCGGGCCATCTCGATGTGTATGTCCTGCCTTGCACTGTCGAATGATATGAAAGCCATCCTGTTCAAAATCTTTTTTTCTGGATCCACATCAATCAACGATTGCAAAATCGCTTCAGAGAGTTCACGGTAAGCAGGAGGGATCCTCACAAGGGCAACATTACCTCCAAGGAGTGAGCAGACAACTGAAAGAAAGGGGAGAACATCCACGTTTGCCGCTGGCCAGTGGCCCACGATGCCAACCGGAAAATATTTGTATTTTACCGTA
>CAZEPS010000173.1:0-3952 GCA_964514165.1 uncultured Leptospirales bacterium | reverse complement strand
TTATACATAAAGTCCATGGATCCGAATTCACGCTGTATTAATGATTCAATGGTGCCCCGGCGGAGCCACATGCTGAGAAAAATAACCCCCGGTATTGTGCGAGCGTCTGATTTCAACAGGTGCTCAGACCACTTCTCGAATATGGCAATTATATCATCCTGGGATAACCTTTCGCCAGTGAATATTGTGCGAAGTTCCGCTATCAGTGGAGGCACCTGGGTCGGACTGTCAACTCTATGAATTATTTCATTAGTCATTGGATATGTTAAGCTCTACATTGGTTCGTAACGCAGTTACGTTACCGCAGCCCCGTACTTCGGATTTTGGTATTCTCCCCTGGAAACGGAAGGCAATGCCCGGCCTGCCGCAGGGACAGTTATCATAATGAATGACCATTGCCAGATCTTCGGTAATCAATAAATGACCGGGGAAACTTCCCGGCAGTATACTGCAGACCTGAAGTATACCGGTCTCTCCTTCCATGACCGGCTTCAGGGCAAGGGGGTTCCTGATGATCACCTCACCAAAAACCGGGGCGTGCTTGTTACCTTCGGAACAGTCTGGATAGATAACTCCCAGGTTCTCAACCATCCCGTAAAAATCTATTATGTTCTCCCCGGGGCAGCCGAAAATATCCGCTGCCTGTGAGATAAATTCTTTTTTTGTGACCGACATGTTTATCAGTTTTTTCCAGCCGCCGCTGTGAAGAACATGGGCATGGGGCAGGTTTATTGAAATATCCAACTTCCTAACAGCTTGGATAAAATCAAACCAGAGAATCGTTGTAAAGCCGTAAACCAGGACTGGCTTGTCCCCATGTTTCCCGGCAAATTCCAGTAAGGCATCCCTGTCCAGTTCCAGGCTCCCGTTATCATCATATCTCATGCAGTAGGTTATTTCATTGGCGAAGGGGGCAAGGCCCCGAATTGCAGCCGCGCGGGCACCGAGATTCTCAGAATTCGGATTAGTAACCTTTGAATCTACAACAATGTACGGCCTCCGTTCCGTTCCGATATAGTCCTTAAGAATGGACATTATTCCCCTGGACATCCTCGCTGCCGTTTCCCTGTCGAGGGCGATGCGGCTCGGTTCCTGGCCCGTCGTGGCGCTTGAGGTCATTATCCGCTGTATTGTATCATCAGGTACCAGGGCAAGTGGAGGGTTTCGCTTGAAAATTGATACCGGGAGAAAGGGCAGTTCATAAAGATTATTGGCAGTATCAGGCTTAACCGGCCAGTGTTTCACATAGTTCCCATAGGTATCAGATAGGCCCGCGGCGGTGAGAACTCGTTCCTTCAGGAGTTCCAGAAGGAAAGTATCCTTGTCCTTTACAGTATAGTCATAGGGGTCCTGTGATAATAATTCGGATATTCTCCGGCTACTGTCCAATATTCATCTCCTTCAGTATTTCACCGAGTCCCTCTCTTCTCAGCTTTCCCCTGTCCGTCAGGGGCATTGCATCAATGGGAATAACATACTCGCATGACCAGATTGAGGGCAACGCGCTTTTTATTATCTCAGCAAGTTCACCTGTATCCCTGCCGTTTTCCGGTATTATAAACACAGCTGGTGTTTCCCCGGCCTCGACATGCTTTACCGGATATACGGCCGCATCAACAATTCCTTCAACAGATCGCACCCGCTCCTCTATTTCCGTAAAGGTGATTCTTCTTCCCCGAATTTTGAGGAAGTCTACATTTCTGCCTTCTATCCAGATATACCCTTCTTCATCAAGCCTCCCGTAATCACGGGTATTGAGCCACCCGTCAATGAATGTCTCCCTGGTGGCTTCAGGTTCATTCCAGTAACCGGAAGTGATGGAGGGCCCCTTAATCCAGATCAATCCGCTTTCACCTGTTGTAACCTCGTTATCATTTTCGTCTGTAATTTTAATCTCGAGGTTGTCGAGGGGCTTACCCACGCTTCCTTCTTTCTTTTCCAGCAATTCCGGCTCAAGGCAGGATATTCTCGCTGTAGCTTCAGTCTGTCCATACATAACGTAAAAATCAATTCCCGGGACAAGTTCCGTGAAGGACTGAATACTCTGGACATCAAGAGGTCCACCCGCCTGGAGGAAACGCTTCATCGACGGAAATGACATTTTATAGATGCTGGACCTGCGAAGGAGAAGGTGGTACACTGAAGGAACGCCGGCAAAGGTCGTGCAGCCGTATTCATTGATTGCATTCAGCACCTTGTCCGGGAACATGAACCGGTCATCAAAAACCACACCCCCCCCCATGTAAAGATGTGTATGGAGGATACTGGCGCCGAAACAGTATGAAATGGGAAGAATCTGCATGGCCCGTTCATTTTCTGTCAACCGCTGGCTTCGGGAAATGGCTTCTGTATTCGATATGAGATTACCGTGGCTTACCATGACAAAGCGGGGCTTTCCTGTTGTCCCTGATGTGGCGACAAGAACAGCAAGGTCATCATCATCTCTTTTCAATGCGGCTGACTCGGTTCCTGTCAATATTTCACTGCCATTAATCATAACAGCATTAGGAACTGTATCATCCAGAGGTTCAGCTGTATCCGTCCACATCCCCCTGGCACCGGATGTTTCCATATAGGTATTCACTTTTCCCTTTAGCTGGTTCATCTCCACCGGCACCGGCACAATACCGCCATAGATAGAACCAAGATAAACGAGGGCTGAAAGGGGGGTAAGTTTCGTACCGAGAATAATCCTGTCACCGGGAGTTAATCCGGCCGTTGTTAAAAAACCGGAGACTTTTTTAATATAAGAATGAATTTCCTGGTGAGAATATTTTTCACCAGTTGATGAATAAACAAGTTCAGAATGTCGAGAAACATTTGATAATATACGTTCAACAAAATTCATTGTATAGCTATTGAATCTTCCTCTGGATAACCTTGATCATGGAATCGATGTCCTCCATATCCATGAGGTCGTCAATTTCAAAGGATATGGAAAAGGTCTTCTCCAGTTCCATGGCCACCACTCCATGGCCGAGGGAGTCCCATCCCTCTATCTGTTCCGGGGTGGCTCCAGGTTTTATAATATCAGGATTGACTCCCAGTGCATTTTTAAATGATTCTTTAATTTTAATTAGAATATCATTAACATCCATTAATTCAAACCTCAATTGATTTATATTTATTTCTTATGCTGCATAAGATCAGGAATTAATTTTGCAGGATTACCAAAGGCAAATGATTTATCTGGAATATCATGATTGACTACCGTATTTGCACTTATCCTGCACTTATTCCCAACTCGCACTGACGGCAACACTTTAGCGCCAATTGATAGTAATGACTCTTCTCCAATTTCTGCAAAACCGGTTACACTTGCATATGGCATAAGGGTTGAAAAATCTCTGATTAACGAATCATGACCGGCAGAAGAAAATGAGTCACAAAAAATAAATGATCCGAGTTTAGCATCTCCTGCAATTACTGAAAATGGTGCAATTACTACACCATTCCCCAAATGCGAATGTTTAGATACATTTGCCAGGGGGTGGATGAAATTGATCCAGTTCAAATCAAGATGTTGATATTTTTCCAAGACAATTTTTTTATCATTTGGGTATCCAACAGCAAAAACCGCATCCCTGCATGAATAATTGTATATTGACGGATGTATTACTTCATAACCAAATAACTCATCAATTTCCAGTTCATCAAGTATACATTTTATTTTGTAATCACCATGTTCCTCAACATACCCGACAATCTCTTTTCCAAGGCCGCGGGCACCGACAATGATGATCTCTTTTTTCATTTGTTTCTATAGTAAAATTATTATTAGTGCAGTATTGAATATACTATAATGTATATTATAATAAATTAGACCCTTTAATGATACTAATTAGTTTAGAAAACTTTAATTCCCCGGATTCAGAAAAAAATATTATATTAATAATAAACTCGAGTTAGGCGATTTCTGGGCATAATTATGCCACAAGTTTCAACCTTTTAT
>CAZEPS010000172.1:0-9151 GCA_964514165.1 uncultured Leptospirales bacterium | reverse complement strand
GTTCTTTTCAAGAAAGCCTTTCCCCGTCGCAAGAATTTTACGGAGTTCCGGTACCGGCGCTGTCATTGCTGTGGCGCAGAACGACGTGGTTCCCCTGGCGAGAAGGCGCCGGCTTAATCCGGTTAGGGCTTCCAGGGTGTTGTCCATGACGTCGAACCCCCCGTAACCGTGGAGGTGGATGTCTATATATCCGGGAATGGCATAGGGATAAACGGTACCATGGGGGGGGCCGTCATGGGGAAATGTTGATGCAATACGGTCCCCGATAATCTCGACGAGTATTCTTTCCGAGATTCCCTCAGGGTTGACGAGATTTTCGACGTGGAACCTCATCGGCAGTTACTTCTTACGATTTATTATCCTCTCCCGATCGTTAAGGAGTATGTCCCGGTGCTGGTATTCATCGTGAGCGAGAACGTCAATCTCCCTGGAGAGTTTCTGATAATATTCTGCGATTTCAGACATAAGCCCGCTTATCCGCTTGTACAGAAGGGCGAGCTCTTCCTCTGAATCGGCGAGTGTTTTAAGCACCCCCGGTAGATCCTTCTGCTGGGAGATCTCATTCTTCACCTCTTTTGCGAGGTTGTTCTGGTAGTCAATTATGAGCTCCTTGCTCAATTCTGGCCGCTCCATGGTTCTGTTAAGCTGATCTATCTTTTCTCCGTGCTCCCGGGAGTGTGTCTCCATGAAATCAAGGACGGTTTTTATCCGTTCAAACGCCGAGTCCTTCTGCATCTGCTCGTAAAAACTGGCGATTGTCTTTTCAAGAAAGACAATAAAATCAAGAAATTCACTTTTCATTATTTATCCTTCTATTCACTTCTTCTAACCATATGGTACGGTTATTGATTAAATGGTACCTCTATAAGTCGATTTTTTCATGATTAATCAAGGATAAAATCAGAGGAACTTCAAAACAAATTATTTCAAGTCACCCTGGGTGTACACCGTCTGATTAAGGGTACAGTGTTTACCATAACTCTACAGCAAATATAACTAAAAAAAAAGCGGCGATTAACGCCGCTTTTTTATCTTCATTTTAACAAAATCTACTCTTCAAGGGCGCCGGTGAAAACCTGATCGCTGGCCTTGATGACCGCGCTCTCTCCGAAGAGAAGGGCCTCGATGCGTCCGAAGAATTTCGGAAATTCGAAACCGAGATAGAACTGCGCCGAAAGTACCCTGCCGCTGTAGTAGGCCGCTTCCTGGTTGTCGTTCAGTAGCTTGTCACGGTCTTCGCCTTTTGCGTCGCCGACCAGCTCTTTCATTTTCGGCTGGACTATTGACAGCGCCCAGAGATGCGCCCAGGCAAGGCAGAGCATGTGCATCGCCTGCTGGAGGGGCGTCGCGTTCATGAAGAGGTGCAGGAACTTGCCGCCCGCCATCTGTCCCTTCATCATCTCGATGACCTCGTCAAGCTTCTGTACTCCCTTTTCGAAGAGGGACACGTACTTGTCGTCAACCACGCCCTTGGCTCCGTCAATGGTCTTCTGAAACCACTTTTTGAGGATGCTGTAGTTGTACTGCTCCGGGTTCATGAGGATCTTCCTCATGGTGAGGTCCATGGACTGGATGCCGTTTGTTCCCTCGTAGATGGCGGTAATCTTTGAATCCCGCATCATCTGCTCTACCGGGTAGTCACCGCAGTAGCCGTATCCGCCGTAAACCTGCATTGCTTCAGAGGTAACAAGCACCGAGGTGTCTGTATTGCCGGCTTTGGCAATCGGGATCATTATCTCGGCGATACCCTTGGCTTCCTTCTCAATGTCTCCTTCTCCGGCGTGCTCGATATTGAGGTTGTGGGCCAGGAAATACTGTATGATTCTCATCCCTTCCACCATGGATTTCATCCAGAGGAGCATCCTTCTCACGTCAGGGTGCTGGCTGATGGTAACGCTCTTTGCCTCCGGGTTCATCATCTGAGTGACGTGAACACCCTGGAGCCGGTTCTTCGCGTAAGTGACAGAGTGCATGTACGCGGCGCTCGAGAGGGCCTGTGCCTGCATGCCGACGCCGAGACGGGCCTCGTTCATCATCTGGAACATTATTCTCATACCCTTGCGCTCTT
Organism: uncultured Leptospirales bacterium; assembly: GCA_964514165.1. Lineage (GTDB taxonomy): Bacteria > Spirochaetota > UBA4802 > UBA4802 > UBA5550 > CAZEPS01. Next base: position 7,083 of record CAZEPS010000172.1, on the reverse strand, counting down.
CGCCGAGGAGATAGCCGACGCACTTCCCTTCGTCACCGAAATTGAGGCTGCAGGTGGCCGAGCCCTTGATACCCATCTTGTGTTCGATACCGGAACAGGTGACGTCGTTAAACTCGCCCTTGGAACCGTCCGGATTGACCAGGTATTTCGGAACGATAAAGATGGAAATGCCCTTGGTTCCCGCCGGGTCTCCCTCTATTCGGGCCAGAACCGGATGAACCATGTTGTCGTAGTAGTCGTTGTCCCCGGAAGAGATGAAAATCTTGGTCCCCGTTACAAGGTAGGTCCCGTCGTTCTGCTTGACAGCCTTGGTCTTCAGGGCCCCGACGTCAGAGCCGGCCTCGGGCTCGGTGAGGCACATGGTGCCGCCCCATTCTCCGCTCATCATCTTCTCGAGGTAAGTCTGTTTCAGCTCATCGGTGCCGAAGTTGTTGATAAGAAGCATCGCCCCGTGAGAGAGGCCGGGATACATTATCGCGGGATAGTTCGCGGCGCAGAAGTATTCGTTTACCGCGGCCCCGAGCGCGAAGGGCATCCCCATTCCGCCGATATCCGGTGAGTCTATTACCCCGAGGAAACCCGCTTCGTAGTAGGCGTCAAGCGCCGTCTTGTACGCCCCGGGTATCTTCACTTCTTTGGTTGAGGGATCGTATTTGCATCCCTCCTTATCACCTTCTGCATTTGCCGGATAGAGCTGTTCCACAGCTATTCTCTCCGACAGATTCAGAAATTCCTCGTAGGTCTCCTTGTCATAGTCCGCGTAATCCGCGAATTTCTCGCCCATTTTGTCGAGTTCGAGCATCTCAAATAAGACGAACCGAACATCCCGGGAGTCAACTAAAGGATTCAGTGCCATGTTAAGAACCTCCTAAATACGTTATGAATTTGACATTAATACTGTTTTATGATGATCTTCTGTTTCCTGCCAGTGATCCGCAAGATTCAGTAGTGTTCTAATGTACCCCGTTTCCGCACCCTCAGTGCGGACTTTCCCTGATGGTAAGGTTCATTAAAAATTAAGGATGGTATGTGTCAATGTAAATTATGGTATAATTTTTAAAATTAATTATCTCTGTCTCTCGCATGGGAAATTGTTCACGGCCCATAAGGGCACTGGAAAAAATCTGCTTGTGTTTCAATGAGGGTTGTTTATGGTTTTCACCGAATACATAATAAATGAAACATCCCATATTCTCATGAATAAACCGAAATACTGGATAGCACTGGAACAGGCCCAGGGCATAGGGCCGGCCCACATGAAGGAGATCTACGAGGCCCTGTCAGGGGCCGGCCTGTCGGTTGAAGATCTCTTTTCCCTGGAGAAAGACGAGATCACGCGTGAATTCCCGTTCGGCGAAAGGCTCGCCGCGTCCATCGTCCAGTCCCAGGAACTGCTCCATTCCATCGAGGGGGACTATCTCGACCTTTTGGACGCGGGCATGTCGGTTATTCCCTTCTTCTCTGAACTCTACCCGAATCGATTTTTCGACACCCTGGGAAATTCATTCCCTCCCCTCCTCTATGTGTACGGAAACCCGGGGCTCCTCTCTAAAAAAGGCATAGCGGTACTCGGGGACAAGTTCGTCAGCCAGAAAGGCGAGGAGATCGCATATACCGCGGCCCGTGAACTCTCGGCCCATGGAATACTCACCGTCAGCGGCTTCGCCAGCGGAGTGGATCTCATCGCCCACCGCTCGGCACTCTCCCACAATGGAACAACCGCCGCCTTTCTCCCCTACGGAATAAGCCGCCTCAGGATGCCGGAAATCCTCCAGGGGGTCTTCAATCCGGACCGTATCTGCGTCGTGTCGACGTTTTATCCGGACACCGGGCCGAGCAAATACAACGCGTTCATACGAAACAAGTTCGCCTGCGCCCTCTCGTACGGGGTGTTTATCGTGGAATCACCTTTGGAGGGTGGTGTGTTCGAAGCGGCCAAGTCGGCACATAACCTCGGAATACCCCTCTTCACCACGAAATACGCAGAGTTTCCGAAAAGCGCCGAGGGGAATTCCCGCATTCTTAACGAACTTGAGGGCATACCGGTCACACGGAAGAGCGACGGGGACATGCTGGTGCCGAACATGGACAGGCTCATCGCCTGCGCCAAGTTCTGATGGAATTGAAACAAGCTCAATTTATATAAAAACAATTCAGTGAGGCCTTGACCCATGATAAAACGACGTAACCTCTCCACTATGCTCGTCCTTATTCTTCTCTTTTCAGGCATAAACGCGTGTAAAAAGAAGGAGGGGGTTCCTTTAAGGATGGCTACCACCACCAGCACCGACAACACCGGCCTTCTCGATTACCTGAAGCCACATATTCTTGGTGAAACCGGCATCGACCTGCAATGGGTAGCGGTGGGCACCGGCAGGGCCCTGGAAATGGCGAAGAACTGCGACGTTGATATCCTCCTGGTCCACGCCCCCGAGGCTGAGATAAAATTCATGGCAGGGGGATACGGCGCTCTTCGCCGTGAGATCATGTACAACGACTTCATACTCGTCGGGCCGAAACATGACCCGGCGGGAATCAGGGGTATGGCGGCACCTGATGCCCTGAAAATTATAGCAGCAAAAAAAGTTCCCATTGCCAGCAGGGGGGACAATTCCGGCACCCACAAGAAAGAGCAGAACCTCTGGAAAGAGGCGGGCCTGGAAGTGCCGGACCGTGAATCCTGGTACATCCAGACCGGCCAGGGCATGATAAACACCCTCACCGTTGCCGCCGAACAGGACGCGTATGCCATCACTGACCGCGGCACCTTTATAACCTGCGAATCGATTCAGAAGGGCGCCTCCCCCTTCGAGGTCCTGGTGGAGGGTGACAAGAGCCTCGTCAACCAGTACAGCGCCATCTCGGTCAACCCGGGCCGGTGTCCCACCGTGAACAGGAAGTCCGCGGATAAATTGCTCGCCTGGCTCTCCTCCCCCGGGGGCCAGGGGAGGATCGGCGAATTCCGGGTGCGTGATACCAGGCTCTTTGTGCCGAACGCGAGGTAGAATAGAAAGATATGGACTTCATTTCTGAAGGGATTGTCCGGGCCCTTGAACTCCTCTTCACCGGTGACCGGGAGACCTTTTCAGCGGTCCTGACCTCGCTCCGGGTGTCTTCACTCTCCATACTGTGCGGACTGGCCATCGGGACGCCGGCAGGATTTCTCCTCGGCTATTACGAGTTTCCGGGGAAAAAGCAGATTCGCGCCGTCACCGACACCCTCCTCGCCCTCCCCACGGTGGTGGTGGGCCTCTTCGTGTACGGCCTCATTTCCCGCCGGGGCCCCTTCGGGGAGATGGACCTTCTCTTCACCGCTGGCGGTATAGTCATCGCCCAGGTTCTGCTGATACTTCCCATAGTCGTTTCCCTCACCGCCACGGCGGTTGAGTCCCTTGACAGCCGTCTCAGGTTAACCCTGAAAACACTGGGGGCGAACCGGTGGCAGATTGTCGCATCCTCCCTCTGGGAAGCGAGGTACGGGGTTCTCACCGCTGCAGTCACCGCCTACGGGAGGGCCGTCTCAGAGGTGGGGATATCGATGATGATAGGGGGGAACATCAAGTGGCACACCCGTACCATCACCACTGCCATGGCACTGGAATCAGGCAAGGGTGAGTTCGCCATGGGTATCGCCCTCGGCCTGATCCTGCTTGCCCTTGTTCTGGTGGTGAACGCCTCCCTGGCCCTGTTCAGGAGGATGGCACGGTGAACATGGACCAGAAAATCCTTTACCGCCTTGAGAAGGTGCTCTTTTCACTCGGGACAAGTTTCGCCCTGAATATTCCCTTCCTGGAAATCGAACGGGGTAAGCCCCTCGGCATAACCGGTCCGAACGGGAGCGGCAAGAGCACCCTGCTCCATCTTCTGGGGTTTCTCATTCGGCCAAACGCCGGGTCCCTTCACTGTTCTATCCCGCATGATTCGCGTCGGTCCGCGGTGACCCTGATGCTCCAGGATCACTACCTGCTCAGGCGATCCGTGTACGGAAACGTGGCCTACGGTCTCCGGGTCCGCGGCGGCGGGAAGGATGTTCCCGTACGGGCGCGCCGGGCCCTGGAGAGCCTCGGCCTCGACCCGGACATATTCTCCCGGCGGCAGTGGAACGAGCTCTCCGGCGGCGAGGCCCGGCGGGTCTCCCTGGCGGCCCGGCTCGTGCTCGAGCCCGAAATTCTCCTTCTTGACGAGCCGGTGGCCAACATCGACCGGGAAAGCACGTCCCTCATCACCGAAGCGATACGAAAGATACAGCTTGAAAACCACACCACGGTGATAATCACGAGCCATGACCGGGTCTGGCTCGGGGCCGTGACAGACAATGTACTGGCCATTGACAAGGGTACCGTTGCAGGTTACCTCCATGAGAACAGGCTCCCGGGCCCCTGGTTCGAGGGAGAGGACGAACTCTGGTGGTCCGAACTCCCGGACGGGGGGCGGGTTTACGGTTCCCCACCGCCAAACAAAAACAGCATCGGCATCATCGAACCGGGGAATATCCTCATCGGGGCCGGGGAAACGATGAAAACATCAGCCCAGAACATACTGTCAGGCAAGGTCATATCCCTCCGTGAAACGGTGAACCAGGGAACACTTATCACCGAGGTGCGGGGACACGGCCGCGATTTCCACGTCCATGTCACTCCCCACGGTGCCAGGGAGCTCGGACTCATTCCGGGCCTTGATGTGTCATTGATCTTCAAGGCCTCTTCCATCTCCTGGATTTAACCGGCAAATTAAAATAATAATTCCTTGACTCATCCGGCGCCCGCCCCATTACAATCTGATTAATGGAAACCAGGGGCGTGAATACATGAAACGGCTTGTCCTTCTCATCCTCGGCGCCGGCATCCTGACCGCGGGCATATTCTTTTACCTGAACTCCCCGCCCCCGGGGATGCGGAGCCAGGAGTTCACTGTTGAATACGGGGAACACCTCCGGGCCATAGCCCGGAACCTTCACCGTAAGAACCTGATACGGAGCGAAAATTTTTTCATACTCGGGTCTTACGCCCTTCGGCGGAAATACGTCAAGGCCGGGCGTTACGAACTCCATGAGAACATGTCGAGCATGGATATACTCGCCAAACTGACCAGGGGGGACGTGCTCACCCGGTCGGTCACCATACCGGAGGGATTCAACCTCTACCAGATAGCGGAACGCCTGGAAGCTGAAAAGATCACCGACGAGCAGCGGTTCCTCTACTACGCCTTTGACCGGGACTTCCTCTCGTCCATCGGCGTATCTGCCCGGTCGGCCGAGGGATACCTCTTCCCGGACACCTACGTCTTTCCGGAAAAATCGGACCCGAGGGACGTTATCGCCCGGATGCGTAACACCATGGCAGGGGTCCTGTCGAAACTGCTCCCGGACGGGGTCTCAGGCGAACGGGAGGTGCACCGTATTCTCATCCTTGCCTCCCTCGTCGAGGAGGAGGCCCAGGTACCCGGTGAGCGCCGGTACGTTTCTTCGGTATTTCACAACCGGATCAAGAGGAACATGCGCCTCGACTGCGACCCGACGGTCCGCTACGCGGTGAAAAAATTCACCGGCAGAATCACCTACAGCGACCTCCGGTACGATTCCCCGTACAACACCTATGTGCGGCACGGCCTCCCCCCGACGCCAATTTCGTCCCCGGGGAGGGAATCCATCAGGGCGGCGGTAAATCCGGCCGAGACACCCTATGTCTATTTCGTCGCCCGCAATGACGGCTCCCACTACTTTTCCAGGACACTGAAGGAGCATAACCGGGCAGTGCGCTACTACCAGAAGGGCATAGAAAAAGGGTTCGTGGACAACCAGAATCTCGGAAGGCAATAACCGAATGAAAAACCTGCCGGAAATAGTCTCGCCAGCAGGGAACCCTGAAAAGCTCAGGTTCGCCGTTACATACGGGGCAAACGCGGTCTACTTCGGGGGGGAGTCCTTCAACCTGAGGTTTAAGGCCGCCAATTTCTCTCCCGAAGACCTGGCCTGGTCCGCTGATTTCTGCCGGGAGCACGGGGTGAGGAGCGTGTTCCTCCTCAATTCATACCTCCACGAGCAGGACCTGGCCGCGGCGAGAACATACGTTAACGAAATTAAGAAGTACTCCTTCGATGCGGTCATGGTCTCTGACCCGGGAATGCTCACCCTGGTGAAGGAGGCCGGTCTCGGGGCACAGATACACCTCTCCACCCAGATGTCCACCCTGAACCACCTGGCCATGAGGTTCTGGCGCGACGCCGGGGTCGACCGGATCGTGCTCGGGCGGGAGACCACACTGGACGAGATACAGTCGATCCGGGAGCACACCGACATCCCGGTTGAGGTCTTCGCCCACGGGGCACTCTGCATCGCCTATTCAGGCAGGTGTCTTCTTTCGCGGTATCTCACGGGGCGTAACGCGAACCAGGGGGACTGCGCCCACCCCTGCCGGTGGAACTACGCCCTCATCGAAAAGATGCGCCCCGGCAATTTCATGGACATCCTCGAGCACGAAAACGGCACCGAGATACTTTCGTCCAAGGACCTCTGCATCATCGAAAAGATTCACTCATACATTGACGCAGGTGTAGACGCCTTTAAAATTGAGGGGCGGATGAAATCCCTCTATTACGGGGCGAACACCACCCGTATCTACCGCCACGCGTTACATACACCGGCCGGTGAATCCGAAAAATACCTCCCTTTCTGGAAAGAGGAACTCGACCTGGTGAGCCACCGCCCCTACACCGACGACCTCTTCAACGAATTCGACAGCCTCGGCTTCCAGGAGATGCCCTATATCACAAAGGTCCTGTTTCTCGGGTACAGCCTGTCAGAAGAAACTGACGATGAGATCATGGTGCGTGTGTTCAATCCGATATACCTGAACGAGAAGATAGAGGCTATTTTCCCTATCCGGGAATCGATACTGGACGACAGCTTCACGGTGCGGGAAATCGTCGGGGACGACAACATAAGGGTTGACATTGCCCGGCCGTCCCGAATCTATCGTATACGTTTCGACAAACCGGTGGCAAAGCATGCCATCTTCCGCCGCCGGTTACAAGATAAAGCGTAACAAAGAATAGTAAACCACAGAGGCACAGAGGTGGGTATCG
>CAZEPS010000171.1:3380-9189 GCA_964514165.1 uncultured Leptospirales bacterium | reverse complement strand
AAAACATGTATCTATTCAGCAATAGCTGAGTAGATACATGTTTTTTAGTATCAAATTCTATATCGGGAACATCTATTTGTTGTATTGATGCTCCCGGTTACTTATTACCAAAAGCAATGTATGATTTGATGTACAGCTTCCAGCACTGTGGCGGGACCATTGAGCGACTTTACAGGCAGACAGAGAGTCTGTCCGAGGCCGATGAATGGGCTGCCGGTAATATCCCTCACCCTGATATAGAGAAAGTAATTGATGTCACCGGGGCGAACTGTCCGGTGGAGTTCTGTCCCATGAAGATGCAGAAGCCGGTATATTTCTACCGTGAGTCAATGCATTCACCGGAGAATAGCGATTAAATCCTTATTGACAAATCCCGTCAGTAAAATCCAATGAAGGGAGGGATTCAATCCCTGCGATGATCCTTTTCATTTTTAACATTACCCGGCTGTCGTGAAATACCTGAATTTCCTGAAACGATTTACCGAGATGGCCCTTCTCAGTTTCGCGGTTGCCGTCATATCATTTCTTAACGCATTCGTGATACGGCGGTTCATCGGCGTGTACATATAAAAAAAAGTATATGCATATCAGGGGGTATGGGCATGAAGCAGCTCTCCATGAGGGAAAAACTGGCCTATGGTTCCGGGAGCCTCTCCATGAATCTCGCGAACCTGGTCATCTCGCAGTGGCTCCTCAAGCTTTACGTTCCGAACAAGATTGACGCGCTGGTGCCGGTCATGCTTTTCTCGGTGATCTTTCTCGTGGGGAGGGTCGTAGACGGTGTTCTCGACCCCCTGGTCGGGTATATCAGCGATAATATGCGCCTCAGGAGCGGCAGGCGCCTCCCTTTTATCAGGGCCATGGTGATACCGGTTTCCGTTGTCTGTTTCCTCCTCTGGACGCCGCCGGTCCCCGGTGAATTGAGCTGGATTAACGGGGTCTATATTTTCATTGTCGTTCAGCTCTTCTTCGTATTCTGGACAATCCTCGCCAATCCCTACATGGCGCTCCTCCCCGAGATAACCACTGACCTGAAAGAACGGGTCAATGTATCCACCATCCAGGCGGTGTTTCTCATGATCGGCACCCTGATCTTCGCCTTTATCGGCCCGATCAAGGATTCCATCGGCTGGGGATGTATGGGCGCCTTCGTGGGAGGACTGGTCCTTCTATCCTACACACCGACCATTCTGTTCATAAAAGAAAAACACCGATGGAAGGACGATGACCGAAAAACCGGGGCCAGTCCCCGGGAACTTTTCTCCTGGGCGAAATCGAGCCTCCGGAACAGGCCCTTCGTGATACTGCTGGCAACCACGACCCTCTACTGGTTCGCCCTGAACCTGCTGACCCTGATGATCCCTTTCTGGATTGAAAACGTCCTTGGCGGAACGGACAGCGACGTCACCCTGGTGATGGGGCCCTTTCTTGCCACCAATATTATATTCTTCTTCGCATTTAACGCTTTTGCCGGACGGCAAGGGAAATATCCGGCATTTCTCGTAACCCTGGCCGGTTCCGCGGCGGGGATGTTTCTCTTCTCCGGTATCGGCGGAGAGGGCATGATGCTCAAGACCCAGGTGGCCATGGCGGTCATCGGGATCTTCGTCGCCGGGTTCATGATGCTCCCCTATGCAATACTCTCCGACGTTATCGATTACGATGAGACCCTGACCGGTCGGCGCCGGGAGGGGATGTATTTCGGCATACAGTCCATTTTCCAGAAGAGCAGCATCGGCTTCAGCATAGCACTGGCGTCCTGGATGATGTATATCGGGGGAGACGCGATTCCGACAGAGTTCGGGCTGAAACTGATAACCGTTACCGGGGGATTTTTTATCGTTGCCGCGTTTGTCGTTTTTCTGTTCTATCCGATCAGGGAGAGGGCCGGGAAGGCTGTTTTGACGGGATAGCGAGCCAGAGATGACCCGGGTTTAGAAATATTGCACGGCCCGTTAAATAATTACAGGACGCTGTAAAAATGTACAACGCAGTTTTTTTGACGATCTTTACGCCTTTTTTTGCAAAAAAATAAAAAATATTTAACAAAACGGCCTGTTCAATCGTACATTAATTAGAAGCAAAAACTAATCAATTGACAAAGGTGCGATATGAAGGCTCCGATGTACCGGTTTCTCTTCGCTTTATTCATTGTCCTTTTCGTGGGCCTCCTGATCTGGAAGGTCGGCTTCAGGGATCTCTTCATTCCCGAGGCGGTAAAGACCGTCAGGTCTGACCAGGTCACCACCCTGCGTAAAGAGGCGAAGAAGGCCGAGGAAGAGTTCAAGAAAGAGATTGAAACGGCCGAAAGGGTCGGCGAGGCCTATGAAAAGCTCGGGGGAAAATACATGGAACTCCATGACTGGACCCCGGCCATAGAAGCACTGGAAAAGGCCGTCGCGTACGGGCGATCCGGCTTCCTGGCCCATCACAACCTTGCGGTGGCATACGCCAACAGGGGCAGGGTCCTGATGAAGAGCGGTGACATCAGGAAAGCTGAAAAGCATTATGAAATCTCCATCGAAAAGAATCCCGACTTTTACGATTCCCGTTACGGCCTGGCCATACTGAAATTCTACCTGACCAATGAAAAAGAGGAGGCGGTGGATCTGTTACAGGTTATCATATCCGAAAAAAAGACCTATTTCCCCGCCCGTTTCGCCCTTGCGCGGGTTCACTATGAGCAGAACAGGCCTGAACGCGCCCTGGCCGAGTACGAGAGCCTCTATTCGGATCTCATGTCCCAGCCCGATTCCCCCCTGATGAAAGAATACCGGGAGAACTGCAAGAAGAACATATCCCGACTGATGATGGAGCTGTCGAGAAAACGATGAAGGATTTCGGTGAAACCCTCTATGCCATTGCCCTCTCTATCACAGCCCAGCCGGGCCTTTCCGCCGCCTGGAAGATGATCGCTTCAAAGGGGCCGGAGGAATTATACGAATTACTGGCGTTCTCCGGCGAGGCGAAAACACAGCCCCACCTTGCCGAAGAGTATTCCCCCTCTCCGGTGGAGACCGCGCACTGGATCCTTGAAAAGATAAGAAAACTTTCCGTGGAGCCGGTTCACTACTGGGAGGAGCGGTACCCCCCGATCTTGCGGGAGATCAGCGTACCCCCGGTGGTTCTCTACGCCAGGGGGGACATTCCTCACGGAAGGGCCCTAGCCATGGTGGGAACGAGAAAACCCGGTCGGGAAGGCAAAGATATCGCACGGAGACTCTCCCGTGAATGCGCCGCGGCGGGGTTCGTCATCGTGAGCGGAATGGCGATCGGGATTGACCGGGAGGCCCATCTCGGAGCCCTTGACGTGACCGGGGCAACGATTGGGGTTCTGGCGAACGGCATTGACCGGATATATCCGTCAGGGAACAGGGACCTCTTCTCGATGATCGATGAATCCGAAAACTCGTGCCTGGTATCGGAATACCCACCCGGCTTACACGCAGAGAAGTGGACCTTTGTCCGGCGGAACAGGATAATCAGCGGCATGGCTGCCGGGTGCGTGGTAGTCCAGGCACCGGAGCGGAGCGGCGCCCTCATCACCGCGAGACACGCCCTGGAGCAGAACCGGGAGGTCTTCGCGTGCACCGGGTATACCTTTGATCCGGCATTCCGCGGGTGCCATAACCTGATCCAGGAGGGAGCGGTGCCGGTCTCCGATACACGCGACGTCCTGAGCCAGCTCATGCCGGGGCATGTACCGCCTGAAAGCAATGAAGAGAGCGACAGACACCTGCTTAAAGACACGGGTTGTGAAAACCTTTTCCCCGGCGGGTCGACTGAAGGGCGCATACTGGAACTCCTTGACCGCCAGTCCCTTGATATCGATACCATAATCAGGAAGACCGGGGACGACGCCGGCCTCGTCAACAGGGGAATATCTGAACTTGAAATAAACGGATACGTCAGCAGGGTCGGCAACAGGGTGAAAAGAATCGCATAACGGGAATATATCATGAAGATAAAATATATTTTTACAGGCATCCTCTCTCTCCTTCTTCTGATAGCGGTGTCTCAGGTATTCTCAATACCCCCGTACGGGGGGGACGTGCTCCCGGTTTACAAGAGCGGCTATTTCAGGGAACTCGACCGGGGTTTCAGGGTCATCACCGATTCTTTCCTGGGGATCAAAACCCTGTCGAGGCCGGTTTACGGCTGGATATTTCTCGAGGATATGGAGAAGAGCCACGGGTTCACCATCGAGGTCTATGACGCCCGGGGGCATGAGGTCACCGCGCCCGGCATAAAGAATGACACACCGGATGACGATATCCTCGCCGTGCTGAACTATATCAACCCTGACATTGAATCTTCCGCCAGGGGAGGAACATACGCCTCCATAATTCCGGTAACCGCTGAAAAGGAATGCCTTTTCTGCCACCGGGACGCGAAAAGGGGGGCAGTCATCGGGGCCGTCAGGTTTACCAGGGGCTATGACTCCCACGTGTACTACGCTTCTGAACGGGTTATCATATTTCTGTTTTTTTCACTGATTATTGCCGCGGCACTCTATTTCGTCATACGGTGGGATCCGGAGAGGAATATAAAAGAATTATTTGACAAAACCTGATTATTTATGCCATGTGACGTAATGTTTTCTGGAAATGACCATGAATAAAAAGAACAACAAGCCGTCAACCCTGGTGATTGTTGAATCACCCTCAAAGGCTAAGACCATAAACAAGTATCTCGGCAATGATTACGTGATATCCTCCTCCGTGGGGCACATAATCGATCTTCCGAAGTCAAGGATCGCCATTGACGTGGAGAACGACTTCAAGCCGGAGTACATCACCATCAGGGGGAAGGCCAAGATCCTTAACGAACTGAAGAAGAAGGCTTCCGAGGTGGAGCAGGTCCTCCTGGCCACTGACCCTGACCGGGAGGGGGAAGCCATCTCCTGGCACCTCTCCAACGCCCTGACCCCGAAAAACGACAATATCAAGAGAATAGAATTCAACGAGATAACCGAGGACGCGATAAAAGAAGCAATCCAGCATCCCCGTGACATCAACATGAACCTGGTTAACGCCCAGCAGGCCCGGCGAATCCTTGACCGCATCGTGGGATACAACATCAGCCCCATATTATGGAAAAAGGTCAAGAAGGGCCTGTCTGCGGGCAGGGTCCAGTCGGTCGCCCTTAAGGTAATCTGCGAACGAGAAAAAGAGATAGATGATTTCAACCCGGTGGAATACTGGTCTATCGACGCTGAACTGCAGAGCAACGGCAAAACGTTTACCGCCTCTCTCAGGACCCATAAGGGAGAAAAGATCTCCATAAAAAACAATGAAGAGGCGGATGCCATTCTCATGGAACTCGGCGACAAAGACCTGACGGTTGAAGAGGTTAAAAAGCAGGAGCGTAAAAGAAGGCCGGCACCCCCGTTCATAACCAGCAAGCTCCAGCAGGCGGCGGCACAGCGGCTCGGTTTCAACACCCAGAAGACCATGATAGTATCGCAGCAGCTCTACGAGGGAATAGACATAACCGGGGAAGGCCCGGTGGGTCTCATAACCTACATAAGAACTGATTCAACTCGGGTTTCCGCAACCGCCCTGGATTCGGTAAGAAAATACATTAATGACAACTATTCTGAAGAGTACCTGCCGGAAACCCCGAACCAGTACAAGAACAAGAAGGGGGCCCAGGACGCCCACGAGGCTATCCGCCCTACCGATGTATTGAAAACCCCCCAGGCCATAAAGGGTGATCTGACCAGGGAGCAGTACCGGCTTTACGAGCTCATCTGGAAGGGTTTTGTCTCCTCACAGATGACCCCGGAGGTTTCCGAGGTGGTGACCGT
>CAZEPS010000171.1:1836-3370 GCA_964514165.1 uncultured Leptospirales bacterium | reverse complement strand
CGTTGACATGTCATCAGGGGACTACGGTTTCAGGGCAACCGGGAGCAAGGTTCTCTTCAAGGGATACACCGCGGTTGACAACGCGGAAAAGACCGAAAAGAACCCGCTCCCGAAGCTCGAAAAAGGGGATCAGGCCGAGGTGCTTAACTTTATCCCTGAACAGCATTTTACCACGCCGCCCCCCCGGTTCAACGACGCCTCGCTGGTAAAATTCCTCGAGGAATCCGGGATCGGCAGGCCGTCAACCTACGCCCCCACAATAAACACCCTGATTAAACGCTACTACGTCACCAGGTCCGGGAAACAGCTCGTCCCCACCATACTCGGGAAGCTGGTAAACGATATCATGTCCAGACATTTCACCTCCCTGGTTTCGATAGATTTCACCGCCAACATGGAGGAGAAACTCGACCAGATAGAAGAGGCCAATTCCGACTGGGTCAAGATGCTCAGCGAATTCTACAGCCCCTTCAAGCACACGGTTGAAGATGCCGAAGAGAATATTGAGGAGATGAAGAACATCCTCGACGAAGAGACAGACGTGGTATGCGAGGAGTGCGGCAGGAAAATGATCAAGCGCCTCGGGCGGTACGGTTTTTTCCTTGCCTGCAGCGGCTTCCCGGAGTGCCGGAACGCCAAGTCCCTTCCTCTGGGGCAGTGCCCGAAATGCAAAGAGGGTGAAATCGTGAAGAGATCATCGAAGAAAGGGAGGGGGAACTTCTACGGCTGCAACCGGTATCCTGACTGCGATTTCATGACCAGGGAACAGCCGTCGGAAAAGACCTGCCACCTGTGCGGCAGCCTCCTCTTTGTCAGGAAGCTGAAGAGCAAGGGTGAACAGCTACGGTGCCTTAATGAAGGATGCGGTTTTCACATGGAACTTCTCGATGAAAACAACAACGGGCAAGCGAACTGATGCTTGTACTGATAGACACCTTTTTAACATACCTTTCAATTGAAAAAAATTCATCCGACAAGACAGTCGAATCATACAACCTGGACCTGCTCCAGTTCCACCGCTTCCTGGCCGGCGACTATGAAAATCCTTCCCCCTGTGAGTATGAGGTAGAAGCACGAGTGGAAGGGGTTGATGTCCTGGCAGGTTCCATCAAAGAGATCGACATCACGAGCTTCATCGAGTACCTCTACGACAGCGGGCTCAAGAGATCGTCCATCGAGCGGAAGATTGCCGCGCTCAAGTCCTTCTTCTCCTATCTGCATCGGAGGAATTATATCGAAACAGATCCGGCAAAGCGGATCTATTATCCGAAGAAGGAGGGGAGACTCCCGAAATTTCTCTCCCTGAACCAGGTGACCCGTCTGCTGGAATTCGAAACCGAAACGTTCATCGATTACCGGGACCGGGCCATCCTTGAGACCTTCTATTCTACCGGAGCCCGGGTTTCCGAGCTTTGCGGCGCGGACATAATCGACCTGGACTTCTCTTCAGGGAGGCTGAAGGTCCTCGGCAAGGGTTCGGAGGAGCGGGTCATCTTCCTCACCGATACCGCCGTCTTCTCGTTGAAGAAATACG
>CAZEPS010000171.1:0-1826 GCA_964514165.1 uncultured Leptospirales bacterium | reverse complement strand
AATACGTACAAAAAAGAAAAGAACGCTTCGGATCTGCGGAGGGCCCTCTCATTGTCAACAACCGGGGAGGGCGCATCACCCCCCGGGGTGTCTATAATATCGTGTTGAAGCGTGCGAAGGATTCCGGCCTCTTTGACAGGGTCTCACCCCACGTGCTGCGGCACAGTTTCGCCACGGAACTCTTAAACCAGGGGGCGGATATCAGGGCGGTACAGGAGATGCTCGGCCATAAGAACATTTCCACGACCCAGGTTTACACCCACACCACGAAGGAACGGTTGCGGCGGGTCTACCGCCGGTACCATCCCCATTCCGGCCAGAAGAAACCGGAGCAGTAATACGGTATAATTGAACTCATCCCCCCCCCGCCGCCGACGGCGGCGGGGGGGGGCATTATTCATTATTTTTTCAGAAAATTATCAACCCTGCTGATCCCCTCTTCGATGATGCCGGCCCCGGCTATGTCCATGTTGCCGTCGTAAAATACTGCAGTCTGCCCGGGAGAGATCCCCCCCTGCGGCTCCTCGAACCGGGCGAGAACACCATCACCGTGCGAGGTGAGTATTGCACTGAAGGGCGTCTGGGTGGAACGGGTCTTCATGAGAACATTCCGTCCGTCCAGATTGGAATGCTTCATGTAGTTGATGCCCGTGGCGAAGAGCCCCTCTTTCCAGAGGTATTCTTCCGCTCCGGCAACGATTACATTCCGGGCCGGGTCTATTGAGATAACGTAGAGGGGCCGTGGGGCGGAAATACCGAGCCCCCGGCGCTGGCCGATGGTGTAGTGGTGCATGCCCCGGTGCCGGCCGATGACCCGGCCTTCAGGGTCCACGATGTCACCCGCCGGCGGGGGCTTTTTCCTGCCGGCGATAAAGGCGGGGTAGTCGTTGTCCGGGATGAAGCAGATCTCCTGGCTCTCGACCCGTTCAGCCTGGGGTATGCCCCGCTCCCGTGCCATCATCCTGACTTCCTCCTTGGTATGGTTTCCCAGGGGGAACATGGCCCGCTTCAGGGCATCCTGGGTTAACATGGCCAGAAAGTAGGACTGGTCCTTGTTTCTGTCACGGGCCATGGAAACGTAATACCGTCCTTCGGGGTTGCCCCCGATGCCGGCGTAGTGGCCGGTCGCCAAACGGCCGCATCCGAGCTCCAGGGCCAGTTTCAGGAGGGAGCCGAACTTTATCCGGCAGTTGCACAGGATGCAGGGGTTCGGGGTCCTCCCTGCCAGGTACTCTTTGCAGAAGGGATCCACCACGATGCTGGAAAAGAGATCCCGTAAATCACGAACTTCCAGGGGAAACCCGTATTGCTCCGCCACGGTTTTCGCGCTGGCGATTGAACCGTCATCACGGCTTTCCCCGGTGACAGGGCCGGGCCCGTGGAGCCTGGCTGTTATCCCGATGATGTCATGTCCCTCCTCTTTCAGGAGGATTGCGGCCATGGTGGAGTCCATGCCGCCGCTCATGGCAACTGCTGTTTTCACGATAGTTCCATTGTAAGGTTCTTGCCGCCACACTGGGCTGTTTACCCGGTTTTGTCAAGGCATGAAAAAAAGAGCCCCCTACCGGACGAGGAACCCCTGGAAGGTGCCCCGTTTCCGAAATTCATCCTCCAGCGCCTTCTGGACCGTCCCCTTGTGGAGGCTCCACTCAGGGGCAACCAGTTCAGTTTCGTCCCGGTCTCCCATGATGCGGTGAATAATCGTTTCAGGGGGGATCCGCTCAATGAAGTCGGTTAAAACTGATATGTATTCAGATAGGGAAAGGGTGTTGAATGTCCCTTCACAATAGAGCTTTTCCAGGGGGGTCCCCCGTATGACATGAAGC
>CAZEPS010000170.1:4022-9232 GCA_964514165.1 uncultured Leptospirales bacterium | reverse complement strand
GGGGGATTAGTATACAATTATTGTGCTCTAACAAACATGTTTGGGAATAACTACTGTTTTATTATTAAAAATAATAAATAGTTTTACATGAGAGGCGCGATGCACCTCTCATTCAGAAACCATGAAAACGCTCTGCTCATGCATTTTCATGTTAGTGTACAATTTTTTTGATTTTAGGCCCTCAGGGCCGATTAGTTATTGAATTTTTTCTCGTAATTTATAGTATTGTGCTTTATATTAGTAATTAATCTCAGGGAACTGGCCTCCCTCAGAAAAAAGCAGCCAAATTTGAAAATAAAAAGTTGGGGAGAGATGATGTCAGTACAATCCAGCAACCTTCAGGATCTTTTTCTCAATACAACACGCAAGGAAAGAATAGAAATCAATATCTTTCTCATGAACGGCGTTCCGATAAAGGGCAAGGTACTCAGCTTTGACAATTACACTATTCTCATGGAGGTGGACAAGAAGCAGAACCTTATCTATAAACACGCGGTTTCCACGATCGTACCGTCACGGCCCATATCGTACCGGGAACCCGAGTAAGGACAGGGGGCTGCCATGAAAAAAACCTTTGTGACCATACTGATTGTTATCGCGATACTTGTCGCGTGTTATGTCGGTCTCTTCTCAATCCACCGGGCGGGGCCGAAAGACATCGGTGTCGTCAAGGACCTGAGAACTGGAACCGTCGTCGAAACCTTCCGCCGGCCCTGGAATTTCGTCTGGCACGGGATCATGCCCTGGTGGTACCAGGTCTACCGGATACCGGTTGAGCGCCACGGCGAGTTTGAGATAATTGTTCCCATTACCAATCTGAAAAACCTGACCAATGAGAATTATCTTATACGAATACCGATCCACGCTGAATATGCCATAGACAAATCAACATTTACCCAGATAAATCTTCTTTCCCGGAGCGGGGACACCATCGAGGGGCTGGTCAGAAACCAGATTACCGGCTCCTTTACCAGGGAGCTCTACGATTTTTTCGATCCCCTGTACCAGAGGGAGCGTGTTTACCGCGAAAAGGACGAGATTATCATCCGGGTCCATGAATCGGCGAAAGACCTGTTGAAGAGCTACGGGCTTATCCTCGAATCGATCCGGTACACCAACGTGATCATACTGCCGGACATGGCCACCTACGCCGAGGGGCTACGCCATTCCCAGGAGTTGATGAGGCTCGATAACCGGAACGAGATAATACTCAGGGAACTCAAGGGGGAGCTTGAGCGGAACAGGATGGAAAACCGGAGGATGTACGACAAACTCACTGAGATCTCCCGAATCATCAGTAAAAATCCCGCGGTTTTAAAGTATATTTATATTGACAAATTGTCCCCAAATGTGAAAGTTATCCTCTCATCTGATAGAACAGGTGTTCCAGGCTTTCTTGAAGAAAAAATCGACGAAGATATTCAGCAGAATGCCGGTGAGATTGATAATCTCAGGTAATATGCTTTTTTACAAAGTGAGAGGAGTTACTCATGCCCTGCGGTAAGAAGAAAAAACGTAAAAAGATCGCGAACCATAAACGCAAGAAACGTAGACGGCAGAATCGTCATAAAAAGAAGTAACCGTGCCTCTGTTCTTTCCCGGGATTTCCATATTCTAAGTAAGAGCAAATAATTGGCAAGACGGAAAACCAGCACATCCGCCAATATTATCGTTGGGCAGCCCACGATAACCTGGAAGAGACGTCCCTCGGAGATCCGGGGATACCACCGCGCGCTCTACCTCACAACAGAAGACGGGGACTACCTCAGGGTCGACTATAATCTGAAAGACGCCCGGGTGCGCCTCTACATGGAGATTGCCGCCGAGGGGGGATCCGCCTACTACTCGGTAATAAGCAACGGCCGGATCACTGCCGAGAAGAGCGTCCAGAGCGGACGGACCTTCGCCTTCGCCGGCAGGTTCCGGGAGCGCGCCGACATCTTCTCCACGATTCCGAACAAGGAAGTCATCAGGCTCATAAACAAGAATTACGGCATCGGCAAAAGGGACGAAAGGGCCATGCGTGACCGGGCCAAAGAGCTGGAAGAGACAAGACGCCGGTATTTCACGTCTGAAGACAGTGAGGATAAATTCGGGGATTCCTCTGCCGTCGAGGGACCCCCGAGCAGGTATACCCTTATTGATGTCGTGGACGTGTTCGTCGGCGCCGCCCTCTCCGCCGCCCTCTTCTTCGTTTTCCAGTACAGCTTTATCGCGATGGGGGCCATGGCAGCCTT
Organism: uncultured Leptospirales bacterium; assembly: GCA_964514165.1. GTDB lineage: Bacteria > Spirochaetota > UBA4802 > UBA4802 > UBA5550 > CAZEPS01. The sequence continues at coordinate 6,995 of CAZEPS010000170.1, read as the reverse complement.
CTACGGCATAGTTATCGGCCTTGTGGACATGTTTGTCCGGGACAGATCTCCCCTGATATCCAAGGTGATATTTTTTGTGTTCATCGGTACCTTCGCCTATATCTACGGATACTTTTTTTCCTGAGACCTGTTTTTTCTTCTTGAAATGCTGTTCGGCTGTTATACATTTACACGAAAGATTATCCTGAGCTCGCACAACCACGGGCACTGTGAGGAAAAGCCCCATCGAGTTTTCCTCAGCTGAGGAACAGATTATGTTCGGAACAGAAAAAACCATCACGTCATCCCTTCAGATAGTCTGCTTCAACATCGGGCAGGAGGAGTACGGCATCGACATTCTCCAGGTGCAGGAGATTCTCAAGCTCCCGAAAGTAACCCGGCTGCCGAAATCGAAACCCTTCATCATGGGGGTCATGGATCTCCGGAGCAAGGTCATTCCTATCGTCGACCTCAGTATCAGGTTCGGTATCGAATCAAGAAATAAAGACAAGAACAGGGCCATTGTCGTGGCCATCGGAGGCAAGAAGGTCGGTCTTGCCATAGACGCGGTCAGCCATGTCATCAGGATCAATTCCGCTGACATTGAACCGCCGCCGCCGGTGGTAAAGGGTATCTCGGGCAAGTATATCGTGGGGATCGCCAAGATAGAAGACGGGTTCATCGTCATCCTCGACATCCACCAGATATTTTCCGCTGAAGAGATCACCAACATCCAGTCCTGATCCCGCTGCTTTTTTGCTTTTACACCAACGTGAATTTTGCAAGATGTTCATTCATAGACAAAGCCCGCTGCTGATTACGGGTTTTTAACACACAGGGGTAACAAGCTTTGAACAGGATAATACCGGTCAGAAGGCCGCGATGAGAATGGTCTCAATCTCGCTTTGGTTTATCTCGCGGGGGGTGTTTGCGATAAAGGGGTATTTCACCGCCAGGGCGGCGATATCCTTGAAGATGGTCTTCTGGATGTTATAGTTTGACAGTCGCTGGAAAACGTCCACGTCAGTTTCGAGTTTTCTGATCGCCTCAACAGACTTGATGGCCGCCTCGATAACGGTTATGTCCCTCACCTCCTCCCCCATGACCTTGGACATCTGCACGTACTTTCCCGGTGACGAGGTAAGGTTGAATTCCATGATATGGGGAAGGATAACACTCATGGCGCTCCCGATATCCAGTTCTGTCTTCGACACCAGGGCCAGGGATATGGCCAGGGTGATGGAAAGGTAGGCGGTTGAAAACGCGATGCCGGACATCACCGACGCGGTGGAGAGGAACACCCGGGGGGTCACGTTCTTCGGCTCCCGGTAGACCAGGGGAAGGTTCCGAAATATCATATCAATCGACTTCAGGGCGTAGGTGTTTATGATCTCGTTGTTGCCCCGGGATATGATCGATTCGGTCGATATGGCCAGGGTGCTCAGGGTGTATTTCATCATCCACTCTTCCCGAAACGGGAGGGAGACAGCCGGGTCAACGATGGCTGCCGCCGGGTAGAGGCCCGGGTGATGGATGATCCGTTTGGTGAGGCCCTGTATCTCGTCCAGATAGAGGAGCGGGGAAATCTCAAACCCGAAAACCGGATAGGCTGGGATGGTGACGAACTTCTTGAGTTTCTCGGGCTCCTTTGACCCGTTGAGCAGATCGCTGCAGAAAATGTAGTTATCGAGAAGAAGGGCCACCGCCTTGGCCGCGTTCAGGGATTCAACCCCGCCGAAACCGATGATGAGATCGCAGTTTGTTTTCTGGATAAATGAAACCGCGATGTCTATGTCCTCGGTGTTGGGGGAGGGGGGTATTTCATCGTAAATAATGCACCCGATGTCCTGTTCCTTGAGGCGCATGGTGATTATTTCGATGGTTTCCTGGAAGAACTCGAAATCGCTGCTCGTGGTTATGAGAACGGTTCGGGATCCGTACCGGCTGATGATGTCTGCAATATTCTCGAGGAGTTCGTGACGTATATATATCGCGCTGGGAAGATGAAATTCAGGTTTTATTTCAACAGCCAAAGCAATATCCCGTTCCTATGGTTTCAGAAGAGTTGCTATCCACAAAAAAAGCGGACATACCTGTATATCTCCGCTTTCTGCCATACGATTATGGATTTAGGGTAATCTATCTGTTCAAAAGAAACGTAGCTATCTTGTCCGCTACCATTTCCAGGATCTTGCCGTCGTTAAAATCGTAGCTTCCGTTGGCAATCTGTTCTTTGATCTGGCTGACCCGGTCCGCCCTGATATCGGGGGTTTCCCTCACCACCTGAGCAATCTTTGCCGCGTCTGCCGCCTTTTTGCCCTCGGAGGATATCTGTACGGAATCACCCTTTTTCGCTTCCTTCGTATTAGAAACGGTTTTCGTCTTCTTGGTTTCTACGATATTGTTTATGTTTCCAATCTTGTCAATTACCATCTCAGGTATCCCTTTTTAAATCTATTAATACTATCGGCATTTTTTGTCAATTCTTTAATAAAATATGCCGCTTTTAGGGCTTCTGTCAAATATTAATATATAAATTATACTAGAAATAATCAAATAATTCCGGAAACAAATCAGCTACATGTAATTATTTTAACAATTTTAAAAAAGTGTACATCTATTCAGCAAGAGCTGAGTAGATACGAATTCCGATTGTTATCGGTGTCGCGATTAACGGAAAAGGGCGGAAACCGCTTTCAGCCGTGCCGGTTCTCGACCGCCACGGTAAACTCCCCCTTTTCGGTAATGGTTCCGGCCTTATCATGGAGTTCCCGGCAGGTGCCGGTGAGGTACTCCTCGTAGATTTTGGTCATTTCACGGCCGATTATGATACGGTTCTCGGGAAACTCTTCGGCGAGAACTTTCAGAAGTTTTTTTATCCGGTAAGGGGACTCGTAGATCACGATGATCCCGGGCACAGCCTTCAACTCCCGGAGTTCCCTCCGTATCTTCCCCTCCTTCTTGCCGAGAAAGCCGGCGAAAATGGCCCGTTTC
>CAZEPS010000170.1:0-4012 GCA_964514165.1 uncultured Leptospirales bacterium | reverse complement strand
GAGGGCCCCGGCACGGGAATGACCGGTATTCCCGCGTCCCTGGCTGTCTGGACGAGCAGACTCCCCGGGTCGGACAGGGCCGGGGTGCCGGCGTCGGTTACGTAGGCCAGGGACGCGCCTCTACACAGGCGTTCCACGGCCTCGTCGATTTTCTTTCCGGGTGAGTGGGCGTGGAGTGAGTGTTTCGGCGCCGAAATGCCGTAGTGGGCCAGGAGTTTCCCGGTCTGGCGGGTGTCTTCGCAGTAAATCGCCGATACCTCATTCAAAATTCGGATTGCGCGGAAGGATATATCCTCCAGGTTGCCGATGGGGGTTGCTACTATATAGAGGGTTCCCGGTTCCACTGGGTGCTACTCGGTGCTGCGGAAGAATTCAAGCACCGGTTTCACCTCCGCGTCCCAGTAGGTGAAGTCGTGTCCCATCTCTTCAGGGGCGTTGAAAACAAGTTTCAGTTTCGGGTTGCTCTCACTTACCGCCCGGAAAAACGACTCGCTCTGGTTGAAGGGGGTAACGGTATCCATTTTGCCGTGCCCGATATACAGGGGAGTGCGCCACTTCTTTTCGCGGGCAACGGTCTCCGGGTTGTCGACCTCGCGCCACCGGTCGCTGAATTTTTCGCAGGGGCCGTAGATTGCCGCCATGAGCCTGTCCTTCGGCATCGCGTGCTGGTTGAAGTCTCCTGACAAAGATGCCGCGGCGGTAAAGAGTTTCGGGTTCTGGATGCAGCAGAGAACAGCGCCGCGCCCGCCGGTAGAGAGGCCCATGACATAGTTACGGTTCCCTTTCAGAAAGAGACCGTACTGTTCCTGCATAAGGGGGATGAATATTTCGGCGATCCATTTTCCCCCGGGGACCGGCCCCCACTTCCTCCACGATTCGGGGAAGTACTCTGACTCGTAAATGGTAACCCCCATTTCAGGAAAAACGAGCCGGAAGCCGAACTGCTCGGCATGCTGAACGATGGACGTCTCCCGGTGCCAACGGGCGCGGGCGAAACTCCATCCGGGCAGGACCAGGATGTCGCCGATAATTTTTTCATTGTGGGGGATGAATATGTCCACGGGGACCGTCTTCCCCGATTCATCGCCGGCCGTAACCGTGACGGTGGTCAGGCCGGGAGTAAGCTTTTCAACGCCCCCGGTTGCGGTGATGGCAGCGAGTAAAAAAGGAACCAGAAATGATATAATTCTTTTTTCTGACATGTTGTACATTTATGCGAAATATATGTAATAAAAAACACAGCGACTCAGAGTCACAAAGTAAATCGTAACATTCAAAATTCAAGGATTTATTTTTAGTATTCTCTGTGTCTCTGTGGTTGTTTTCAATTTTTCTCCGGCCGGTACACCACCACCGCCTTCTCCGGTTCCGTTGGGCACTTGTTCTCGCAGATGATACAGCCGATGCAGAGGTCCACGTCTATGACCGGGAACTTCACCATGGCACCGGTTTTCTCGTGGCGCCGCGTCTCAAGCTTGATGGCCTTCTCCGGGACCGGGCAGTGCTCCTCGCACACGATGCAGTTTTCACCCTTGACGTAGGGGATGCACAGGTCTTCGAATATCTTTGCCGTGCCGATTATCTCTTTCTTTTTTTCCTCCACGGTAAGTTCACCGAGGGCGTCGGTGGGGCAGACTTGTCCGCAGAGGGTGCAGGTATACTCGCAGTAGCCGCGCCACGGGTCGAGGCGGGGGGTCCAGATACCGCTGATTCCCCCCTCGGTGGACGAGGGCTGGAGCACGTTGGTTGGGCAGACCTTCATGCAGTTGCCGCACCGGATGCACCGCTGGATGAACTCGTCCTCGGGCAGCGCCCCGGGGGGGCGGATGATCTCCCGGGGCCTTTTCAGTCCCGGCCCCTTTTCACTGACGGGCTGTTGTTTCGCCCGGCCGTAGGGATCTTCCCGGCCGAAACCGGGGGCCCTGAGGGACGCGAGTATTCCGGCGGTAAAGAGGACGAACTGCTTACGGTTGATGGCCGGGTCTTTCTCTTTCATCGCCGCAGGTGCCGTCGCATCATTTTGCGCCGTTTTCGATTTCCTGGCAGCTGATTCTTCTTTTTTAAAGGTGAAGGTGGCGTTCTGGTTCGGGCACACGGTTATACAGTCAAGGCAGAGGACGCATTCTTCTTTAAGGTAGGAGTTGTTTTTCCTTATGGCGTTCATGCGGCAGTCGTGCATGCACACCGAGCAGTTGTCCCGGCAGGAGCGGACCACCCTCTTGAAGGGGGAGTACCTGGCAGGCAGGGCCAGGAGAGCCCCGAGGGGGCAGATGTAGCGGCACCAGAGCCTCCGCTGAACGAGAACGATGAGCAGTATAAACAGGAACATCCCGAGTATGACGCCGGTGTGGGAAAACTCCGGGGTGGAGATGCTGAGAAACCCTTCCCGCAGAAAGTTGTAGGCCCGCTCCAGGGGCAGGGCGTATCCGCTCGCCTCGATGAGCAGACGAAACAGGCCGTCGATGGAGGCGTTCACGGCCGGGTGAATGTTGTACGAAAATGTCCGCACGAAGATTGTTATCGGGTCAAGGGACCAGGCAAACTGGAGCCCGAAGAGCGCCGCCCCGCCGATAAGGGAGAGGATGCCGTACTTGATGAAACGGAATCTGGTCGGCTGGGGCTCCCGGTACCGCTTTTTAAGCCGCTTCAGCACGAAGGTCTTCACCTGGACCCAGAAGTCCATGAGGGCCCCGAGGGGGCATATCCAGCCGCAGAAGGCCCGGCCGAGAACCAATGTGACAAGGATGGTCCCGGCGGCGAACAGGAGCCCCGGGAGCAAAACCCGTTCCGCCAGGTAAGTTACTATCATAACCAGGGGATCTATCTTGAAATAGAACTCCGGGTTGATGAAACCCTCCAGGGGATACCGGGTGTTCCAGATGATGACAATGAGAAGACCTGCGGACGCGGCCTGGACCGTCCTCCGTATCCTGAGGAGGTTTTTCTTTGTCAGCGTCATTGTGTCAGACCGTCAGTTTGCGGATGTTCGCGCTGGAGAGATCGCTCGAGCCGACCCCGAGTTCGGCGCCGGTCTTGATGTGGCCGATGTCATGGGGCCGCATGTTGAAGAGGGTCGCCGCGTAGGAGTCCGCCAGGACGGGGTCGACCCCGGCGATGACGGTTTTCTTCAGGGAAACGTCCTCTTTACTTCCGCCGCTCGGGCCGTGCCTGAGGAGAATCCGGTAGCAGTCGATGACCGTGAGGTCCGGTTTGATGAAATGGGTCAGCTCCGCCAGCTTTCGGTTGATGTTCCAGTGCATCTGCCCTCTGCTTCCGCCGCAGACCCCCATCAGGTTCTTCATGGAGAGGGTGAGCCCTGCCAGGGAGTGGTGCTTAGCCACCGGGACGTTGATGAAACAGTCGCACTCCACCGCGTCGCGGTAGATCGGCCATTCGTGCATGGCGGCCTTTTCGCTCATCTCGGCCGGGATGAACTTCCAGTCCGTGACGTGGTAAATCATCCCCCCGGCCCTCCGCACCGCCTCTTCGATGCCGCTCACGGAATAGCTTATCTTCGGGTTGATGCAGGCCCGGTCAAAGACCTTCACCGCCTTTGCCCCGGCGTCCCGGCACATCCGCACCAGGGCCTCGACAACGGCCGGGTTGGTGTTGGTGGCGAATTCCTCGTTGTAGTTCCAGGCGATGTTCGGCTTGATCACCACCACGTCACCCGGTTTCACGAAACGGTTTATGCCCCCCAGGGTGTCAACCGCTTTCCGGGTGATTGTTCCCGGGTCGTTCCCCTTCACCACGGCCAGGTCGCAGTTCAATGGCACCGCCCGCCTGACCCTGGGCTTGAGTTTTTTCGAACCCTGGCCGAAGAGGGTCTTCCTGAACAGGGGGAGCGCGGTGAGGCTGACGAAAACGTATCCCAGCACATAAAGAAAGTTCTTTCTCGAGATGTTGGCGCTGACATGTTCTTTTATATCGCTGAAGATACCCTTTCGCGGGTCGTTGAGACGATCGGGTAATCCGGTTTTCATTACGTTACCTCCATAGAGATTTAATACAT
>CAZEPS010000169.1:0-9254 GCA_964514165.1 uncultured Leptospirales bacterium | reverse complement strand
TCAAAAAATACGCTTGCCACCGGAAATACCCTGTCTTATACAGTCCACTCAATAGAATACGGCCTTTCGCAGGGATCGTCAACAAAAAACAGTTCCTCTATGATATACTTGATACAGAATCTCTCCATCGGAGCCAGGGACGCGGTTAAAAACGTTCTCAAGGCCTTTATATCCAGCTTCGGCATTCTTTTTCTCATATCATTTTTTGTCGTGTACATATCGCTCCGGGACTCGGTAAAAAATCACATCGAGACAAGCCTTCTCGGCAGGCTTGACATAAACGAAATCGTCATATCCCCGAAATCCGGGAGCAAAAGCAGGCTCCTCACCAGGTCGTCCAACCTCCAGGGCACAATCCCCCCCGGCACCATAGAGAGGATACGTAATATGGGAGAGCTCGAGGACGTGTACTCGATAATCAAGCTCGACTACGAGACCATTGTCCGGGGAGAGATGCTCGGTCAGGCCCGGCGCATACACATGCCGGTGCTCGGGATAAACCGGGGATTTTTCAAGGGGAAGGACCCCCGGTGGTACCGGTTCACTTCCCGGGACCCCCTGCCGATAATGGCGCCCCGGGCCTTCCTGGAAATTTTGAACAATTACCTGGCAGTAATCGACGCCCCGCGGCTCACCCCGGAAACCATGAAGGGGTTTCCCCTGCAGCTCGTAATTCGTACCGTTTCCGGCGGCCCCGAGGAACGTAAAGAGTTCCGGATCAACGGTGAGATACACTCGTTCACGGATATTTTCAATTTTATCGGTGTCGTGGTCCCCACGGACTATATAGTCAGGTTCGCGAAAGAGCACAGGACGGATTCCGGGGCCTGGAAAAAGGGCTACTCCTACGTAATGGTCTACGCCCGGGCCAGGGATTCCCGTCTTCTCCCGGATGTTACCGCGAAGATAAAAAAGATGGGACTGGATGTGGAATCACAGAACGAGATAGCGGAAAAGGCCAACCGGGCGGTTGACATCATCGATGAATTTTCGCTGGTGGTCATCGGCATATTCCTGCTGTTGAGCGGCATCTCAATATTTAATTCCTATCTGAATATCGTGTACAACCGGAGCCAGAAATTTTCATTGAAGCGGGTAATCGGCGCGTCCAAGCTGAGCATCATATTCGGGTTCGTTCTCGAAGCGGCGCTGGTCGGGGCCCTCTACGGGATAATCGGTTATTACACCGGCACCTTTCTCCTGAAATACCTCTCCGCCAACATTGCCGAGTGGGTTCCCGCCCTGAAAGACGTGAAGATAGCAGTGAGCGGCGGTAATATTTTCATACTTGCCATCCTCCTTTCGGCCGCTGTTTCATCCGCGTCGGCCCTGGTGCCGGCCCTGTTCGCCTCGAGCCTGAGCCTCTTCAAGGCGGTAAGAAAATAACCGGAGTTTTCCATGCTGAATGTTGAGAACATATCCATATCATTCGGAAAGAGGCGGATACTGAACGACATCAGTTTCGATTTGAACGAGGGATCCATTACCACAATTACCGGAAAGTCCGGTTCGGGCAAGACCACCCTCCTCGGGATCATATCGGGACTGCTGGAACCGGACAGGGGCCGGGTTCTCTTCGAGGGTAAGAACATATTCCGCTGGTTCGATTTTCAGCGGTCACATTTCCGGAACAGGAAGATCGGTTTCGTGTTCCAGTTCTTCAACCTCCTGCCGGACCTGACCGCCTACCAGAATATCATCTACCCGGCGACCATTCCCCTGCTTCCGAAAAACGTCAGAAGCGACGCCGATTTCCTCATAGATTTTCTCGACATTCGGGAAATAATACATCAGCACCCCAGCACCCTTTCCGGGGGGGAGCGCCAGCGGGTGGCCATCGCCCGGGCCCTGATCATGAGGCCGAAACTGGTACTTGCTGACGAACCTACGGGCAACCTGGACAATGTCACGGCCGAGTACATAAAGAACCTGTTTCTTGAAATCAGAGACCGGTACAACATATCCTTCCTTATAACAACGCACGACGAGCGGTTCGTTGAGAACGCTGAACAGCGCTATCACCTGGAATCGGGCTCCCTGAGTGAATTCAAAAAGAGTGTAAGCAGATCAAAGATACCGGGGGAGTCGACCGCGGAAAAAAGCGCCGGAAAAAAGAAGACTGTCAAGAAGAAGACCTCTAAAAAAGGCCACTCGAAATAATACGTTATCGAAAGTTTTTCACAAGGAGTACCTGGTTCCCCTTGTTGTTATATTCTATTGAATCAAATGCGTTCCTGGCCATGTTGATACCCCTCCCGTGAAAGAGCATCTCGCTGTTCACACTATCAGCCTTTTTGCTGAGAAAGCCCCGGTGGTCAAAACCGTTCCCGTTGTCCGCTATCTTGTACACAACTCCTTCCGGTTTGAGGAGGTATTCGATGGTTACATTTTTTCCCGCGTTTTCCGGGTCGTTTTGCCGCATGGTGAGGAGCTCGAAATACCTGTTCTCTTCAATATGTTGTGATTTCTCCTCGAAGGATATGCCCAGGTTCCCGTGTTCTATTGCGTTAATAATGATTTCCCGGAGTGCTATCCGCACCAGGGTAATATCCTTCTGCTCAAGATACTTGATGAGGTTCCGTGTCAGGCGGTGGCTTATTTCGTCCGCGGTCATCAGATAGTTGCCGATACGGATACGCTGTTTTTCGAAATCGATAAACCTTGCCAGGTGGTCATCTCCGGGCAGGTTCACTCTCCCCAGGATTTCATTCTTCCCCTCGACGTCTACCAGCTGCAGGCTGATCCTCAGTTCCCGCGGTTCGCTGTCAACTTTCGACTTGAGGTTTACCTTGAATGAGACCGGTTTTTTCTCATTGGAGAGCCTGTCGAGATTTTCCTGCACAATCTGTTTCGTCATGGATTCCTCCATGAGATTTTCCATCAGGTAATCCCGAAAATTAACAGACTCGAGGGTTTTCCTGTCAAGCCTGAACTGGTTTATCGCGGCCCTGTTTGCCAGGATAAAATAATAGTCATGGTCGAGGGAGAAGATCAGATCGTTAAACCCGTCAATAAGAAGGCGGTATTTTTTTTCTGATATGGAAATTCTCTGGTTGGCCAGGTTAAGCTCATCTATATTATTCTTGAGTTCAATATTCAGGTTTTCCACCCGGTTGTGAATATCCACGAAACGGTTTGCCAGGATAAAGGTAATACCAACGACGAGGAAGAAAAAACCATAGGTGGTGAGAAAAACCCCGGTGTGAAAAAAGAGTGAATCAAGTATGTCAAATATAGCAGTAAAGAGAGTAATTACCGTTCCAATGAAAAGATTACCCGGAACGGTTTTCACCATGGTTTTACCGAGCCCGGAATAATATTTGACATTCTCCCCCCGGGCTCTCTTCTCCTCTTTGAACCGCCGGGTATGTTTGATAATGGCCCGGACGAAGACAAACACGATATAGACCATTGGAACGGGAGAAGTTATCTGCCACACCCTGAGAAGATCAACAGCAGCAGCCATGGGGATAACAATAGTTATCAGGATCAGTACTGCCGAATAGCCTGAATATACCGGCGTAAAAAATGAGAACCGCCCCCGTATCACCCGATCGATAAATGCGCACACCAGGGGAAAGAGGATATAGAGGCTGCAAAACTCGATTTTCTGGGCTGTGACCGAGTCACTGAACATGTTAAAGAAGAAAAAGGTGCGCATGGACATGTAGACAAAGAGCATTGTCGAGAAGAGCCCGTAGTACAGGTAATACTGTTCATTGCGGCGGAAGATAAAAATGTACATGTGATAGAAACCGACGAATAGATAAATAAAGAGGAGAACGACGGAAACGAGGTCTGAATGTTCCTGTATTATTTTCTGATACCTGTCAATATAATAGGGGCCATTCAACGCGAAGCCCAGATCGGTATTTGTGGGATCGCCCACTATTCTGAAGCCGAGTATATTCTCTCCAGGTTCAAGGAAGCCGGGATGAATAGGGATGGTGAGTCCCATCCGGTCCCGGTTTGTCTCTATCCAGCCGTTATCATCGAGATGCATCTCCCCTTTCAGAAACTTCCCGTTGATGTATATCTCCCAGTTCACGTTTATTCGTATCAGGTAAAGCCCCAGTATCTCCTGTGCAATCTCATTTTCAGTGAGGGTGAAGCTCGTAACAAAGGTAAACTGTTCTGGTTTAACCCGTTTCAGGGACAAAAAGGGCCTGTCGGTAAGATGGGAAAACCCAATTTCTCTCAGTTGAACCGCTCTTTCCCCTTTTTCCCCCGGGGGGACCCTGACCCATTCCTTACCCTCGGGAATTGAATGAATCCAGTCTTGTGAAAACCCGTGCCTGACGTATATCGGCTGTTCCGTAAGATCGATTTTTTCAGCCCTGAGAAAGACTGACGGGAAAATGAATACAACAGACAGGATTATAATTATTATATACCGCATTCAATTATACCACTGGAAAAGGAAAATACCGCCGATTATCATTAGTTGTCAAGATGTTAATAACGCTTTATATATTTAGTTTTTATCAGTTTTTTGTGGCTTCGGCAGGGAAATGATATACCTGGTACCGTTTTTTATTTCTACCCGCACGCTTCCTTTTAACCCTTTCACCAGTTCATTGATAAGTTTCAGCCCAAGAGACGTACTGTTTTCAAGGTTAAATCCATCAGGAAGGCCGATTCCATTATCACGGTAATCGAGGATATATTCATCATTACCGATTTTTTTAAGCTCGATAACAATCATTCCTTTTATTCCATGCTTGAATGCGTGTTTGAAAGAGTTGGAAAGAAGTTCATTGACTATCTGGGCGCAGGGGATCGCCCTGTCAATACCGTAATATAACTCTTTTCCTTTGACCTCGGTCACTACTGTTTCCGGATGTATGTACAATGAGTTTCTGATGGTATCTACAAGTTCCAGGATAAGTGACTTCAGGTTTATCCTGGCAAAATCTTCCGATTTGTACAGCATTTCATGAACGGCGGCCATTGAGTTTACCCTGTTCTGGCAGTCGATGAACAGCCCCCTGTCACTCCTGTTCTCAACATACCCTGACTGGAGAAAGAGGAGGCTCGAAATGACCTGCATGTTGTTTTTCACCCGATGGTGAACTTCTTTAAGAAGAACCTCCTTCTCCTGTATAGATGCTTTTAGTCGTTCTTCGTAATCTTTTCTTTCGCTGATGTCCCTCACCATGGCCCAGAGAAGTTTCGGTTCACCGTCTTTTTCTTCAAGGATATACGCGTTAAGTTCAACCGGGAAGATTGTTCCGTTTTTATGGATATATTCCCTTTCACAGGTTTCTGAATATCCCCTGGTGAAGATCTGTTTCTTGAGAACCTCCGTTTGTTCGAATTCATGCCATTTTTCCGGTGTCAAATCGAAGAATCTCTTATCATAGAGTTCATCCAGGGTATATCCGATCAATTTCTCATAACTTTCGTTGCAGTTCACTATCGTTCCGTCCGGTTCAACGATAACAATCCCGTCCCTGCTCCCCTCGAAGAGCCTTCTGAAACGGTTTTCACTCTCAAGAAGGGTCTGTTCAAAAATCATCTTGTCGGTGATATCCTTAACTATCTCAATGATACCGATACTATTGCCGCTTCTGTCGGTGAGGGGATGAGATGTCAGCTGTATCCAGCCCGTGGGATTATCGCTTGAGGGATAGGGGACAATCTCTTCCTCTCGTTCACCGGTATGGAGGGCCCTGATACTGGGGCACCAGGGGCACATGTCTTTTCGTTCCTGATAAGAATTGTAGCAAAAGCTCCCAACCAGCGGCATGCGGTGAGAATACATTTCCTCCATGGTCTTGTTAACACGGAGGATCCTCAGGTTTTTATCGAGAACACTGATCCCGTCACGAATTGAGTGGAATATTTCAGTGAGGAAATTCTCATTTTCACGTACCTTCTCCTCGGCATTTTTTCTTTCGGTAATATCAAGGGCGAGGCCGACTATCTTCTCAACTGATCCGGAATCATCAAAAACAGTATCGCCGGTACCGTGTACCCACCTCGTTTCTCCGTCGGGCCGGACAATCCTGAATTCCATGTCATTGCCCCCCCGGTTTTTAAGGGCTTCGGAAATTCTTTTTTTAAAGAAGACCAGGTCATCAGGGTGTATGACAACCATGAGTTCGTTGAAGGTTCCGGTAAAAGTTCCTTTTCCAAGACCGGCCATTACAGCGAGCTCTTCAGAAAGATAAATGGATTTGTCAATTACAGAGATCTCCCAGTTGCCGATACCGGTCGCCCGCTGGGCCATGGCATATCGTTGTTCGCTCTTTTTGAGATCCTCCTCTACCCTGATGCTCCTGGCCACATTACTGAGACGGATGGCGATTTCCCTGAGCAGTTCTTTTTCATCATCGGTGAAGATTGAATCTCCGGTTATTGGCGGCTTCTTACGGTAATACACGCTTAATGTTAGAGATGTATTATCAAAGTCATCGGTCGTTATATCATAACGCCACCTTGTTTTCCTGTAATCACAGGATTTAAACGTGGTTGAGCCATACTTTATGTACGCGCATGCCCGTTCAGGAAACCTGAGTGATCCGGGAATGCTGTCCACCGCACCCTGAAATATTTCATTAATTGATATTCCCTCTTTATGAGACAGATCAGAAATGGAAAAAAGGCACCGAAGTTCTTTCACTCTTATGCCGAGTTCCTTCTGGGTCTCAAGGAGATCTTCATTTGTCCTTATAAGCTCCTCATTTGAGGCCTCCATTTCCTCGTTCACTGCCACCAGTTCCTCGTTGGCTGCTTCCAGTTCCTCGTTCAACCTGGTTGTTTCTTCATTCCTCAGCCTTAACTCATCCTCTGCCCTCTTGAGATCGCTGATGTCCTGGACCATGGCGACAGCATACGCGAGGTTGCCCGATTGATCCCTGACACCGGAAAGATAGAGACTGCCCCATATTTCATCCCCGTTCTTTTTTCTATATCTCTTTTCCAGAATGTAACTGTCCCGATTCCCATCCCTGACCTCTCTGAAGAGGCTCGCATCTTTGGAGAAATCCTCTTTATTCGTTATTGAACTTATGGACATTGAAAGTAATTCATCCCCTGAGTATCCGAGGATATTTTCAAGAGCACTGTTTGTCATCACCATCCTGCCATCAGCTGAAACCATTGCTATGCCGACAGGGGCATTTTCAAAGAGTGATCTGTAACGATGTTCACTCTCAATGAGGTACATTTCCGCCTGTTTCTGTTTTGTGTGATCATCAAATATTGCTATTATGTTTCTATCAGGCAAACGGTATATATAGTATTCCAGCCAGCATTTTATTCTGCTGCCTTCCATATGAACTGCCGGGAGTCTCTCTGGTTTTCCAGTCTGAAAAACTCTTGTTATCGAATCAACTATGGAAAATTGATTGTTATCAATCAAAAATCGAACGATGTTGGCATTTATAACATTTTTTTTTCTGATATTAAGAATTCTCTCACCTGATTTATTAATATCTAATAAAATAAAATTTTGACCATTGTCCTCGGAATGATACACCGCTGCACCACTGGACATGTTTATGAAGAGTTGATGATACCGCTCTTCCATAGCCGTCAATTCATCCTGGGTCTGACACAGTTCTTCATGGGTTGACTGCACTTCTTCCATGGTGGCCTGCAATTCTTCGTTTGACGCTTCCAGTTCTTCGAGGGTAGACTGAAGCTCTTCGTTGGCGGCATTCAGCTCACTGTTTTTTTGCTGGAGAAGAAGGTTCAGTTCTTTCTGCTTTTTGTCGTGGTCATGTTTATACAGTGCGGTCTCAATAGAATACCTGAGATCATATTCATTAAAGGGTTTATGAATAAAGCCGTAAGGTTCAGTCTTGAGTGTTTCCTGGAGTGTCGCTTCGTCTGTCGATGCGGTAAGGTATATTATTGGTATGTCTTTTACAGCATTGATTTCACAGGCGGCGTCAATACCGGTCATATCCGAATTCAGCTTTATATCCATTAGTATCAGATCAATCGACTGTTCCAGTGCCTGAATTATTGCTTCTTCACCTGTATCCACGGTATCAACAACACTATAACCCATCCGCTCGAGTCTTACCTGCAAATCCATTGCTGTTATACCCTGGTCTTCAACGAGGAGTATGTTTTTGCTAATCATCCTTGTACCCCGGTAACTATTGACAAACACAGCCCAAATCAGATTAATTCTGATTCTAAATTACCGTTTATAAAAGGTCAAGCGATTATAGTACTCTACAATTGCGTTTAATCTGCTAATTTTTCAAATTCACAGCTATTACATGTATCAACAAGTAAATAGTTATCGCCAAATTTTGTTTCAAATCCAGTAATTATTCCTTAACTATTTTTGTTATTTCAAGGCGCTACTATAGCATATTCCTCCGCCGCCTTCGGCGGCGGAGGAATATCATACAATTATTGTGCCCTAAAAAACATGTTTATGAATAACTACTGATTCAAAACCTATATTTACGCCCCGTGACTGAACCTGTATATTATGGCAAGAGACGGAAAAAAATCGTAACTACTCAGTTATATGAAAGCGTCGCGCTTTGACTTTTTAATCTACCCTGTGCAAGCTGGCATCGTGCCAGCCCTCTTGTGAGAAAAGAATTATGCGGTTATCTTTGTAGATATTACTGAAAAACAGTCATCATTCTTATCATCAATACATGATATAAAAATAATGCTCATTGAAATGATTATTATCTTTGTCTTTGTAGGAAAATCCGCTGACAGAAAAGAAAATGGAATGACACAAAGTGTTAAAATGGATACAAGATGCCTGCACTGAGCTGCGTCGAAGTGTCTCATGAGATACCTCCGTAACGGGACATAATGCCGCTTATCGGTTGCTGTGCCTGTACCGTTTTAACGGAAATGTTCACTCGCAGGGTCCGGTACTTAAAATTTCGCCCCGAAATTCAGGAATTTTTTTTTGCCAAAACACACCTCACCTTGTATTGCAGCAAGAAAAAAGTCAAGCTCTTTTATGGTTATGCTGGTTGAAATGACATATTTCTACGGCGGTCGCGCTTTTTTATTGAATGGTATAAAGTAGCCATTGATAAGGGCGTGAGTTGAAATCATTTTCTTAATTTCACTGTCAGCTTCTGAAAGAAAACCCTGTTTAACAAGATGCTGTAAAAATGCTTTCTTCCACAGGTGGCGCATTTTCGCGTAGGGAATGTACGGTACATCCACAACTTCACCGGTCGTTGTATCAACCAGCTCCCGAGTCCCGATGAGATGAACATGGGGATTGTAATTGAGCCCGTTGCCGCTTTTATGCAGGG
>CAZEPS010000168.1:0-9310 GCA_964514165.1 uncultured Leptospirales bacterium | reverse complement strand
CCCCCGCCGCCTTCGGCGGCGGGGGAATTATATAGCCTATTTTTATAAAAATGTATATCTATTCAGCAATAGCTGAGGAGATACGAAAGGGGTAGAATTACTAATGAAAAAAAAAAATAATGATAAACATACAGTGAATGAAGATAAATTAATAAGAAATCTGTTTCTCGGATTCATCAAGGTCCACATTCTGCATCACGCGGAAAAAGAAGAAATCTACGGCAGTGAGTTCCAGGAAGAACTCGCGCGCCACGGCTATGAAATATCCTTTGGGACCCTTTATCCGATCTTCCATCGCCTTGAAGAAGACGGCTATCTTTCTTCCTATAAAAAAAATGTTAACGGCAAGATACGCAAGTACTATACGATAACAAAAAAAGGCAAGAATGTTTTAAAGGAAGCCCGAATCAAGGCGGAAGAATTGGTGAAAGAAATATTATGAAAACGATTAGTTGAGTAAAATCAGAAATTTATTTAAAAAAAAGGAGATACTACACAATGAAATTTATTATTATAATCAATGATGCCCCCTATGGAACAGAGAAAATGTACAACGCCCTGCGACTTGCCATGTCCATTCAAAAAGAAGTTGAAGGATGTGATGTATCGGTTTTTCTCATGGGTGACGCGGTAACCGGGGCTTTGCCTGGACAGAATACACCTCAGGGGTATTATAATATAGAAAGGATGTTAAAAGCTGTACTGCAGAAAAAAGGACGGGTTAAACTCTGCGGAACATGCCTGGACGCCCGGGGAATGCATGATTTGACACTCGTTTCCGGCACTGAAAGAAGTACCATGGTAGAACTGGCTCAACTGACTGCAGAGGCGGATAAAGTGCTTACATTTTAATCTGCAGGCGCTCATATGATCATCAGGTGTAACTATTCAGTACTATGTAATTATATGCGCATTAGATGAAAATGATATATAGCCGTTATTATAAAAATGTATATCTATTCAGCAATAGCTGAGTAACTATCATCAGGTTATGAAATAAGTACCAATAGCAGGAAAGCTATGACACATACTGAGGCATTTGATAAATATTATAGAGAGTATGACGGATGGTTTATTGACAACAGGGCAATCTATGAAGATGAACTTGCGGTTCTTTTGATTTTGTATTACTGGTCACATCGATATGTTTTTTTGATGACGTTCAAAAAGCCCTGGATGAAGCGTACAGGTTTATTAAAAATTACGGAGTTGTTGTCATCGGGTTTATTGACGCGGAAAGTTTTCTCGGTAAGAAGTATTCCATGAAAAAAAACAGGAGCAGGTTTTATAAAGACGCTGAGTTTTATTCAGTTGAAATGGTAACCGACAGTTTGCGAAAAGCAAAATTCACAGATTTTGATTACAAACAGGCCCTGTTTGATGACAAAACTGCTAGGGATATTTATAAAACAGGTTACGGCGAGGGCGGTTTTGTTGTTATACGGGTAAAAAAACGAAACAGCATATGATAGAAGCAATACATGACACAGCGGAAATTTGGGGTCTTGCAGAACCTTCCATTCAGGTTCTTGAATTGGTAGAATAATTTACGACAAAGGCATTATTTTTATGGAGAAAATTATCGAAGCCGTACACTTAAAGAAAAGATACGGTGATTTTACCGCCGTTGATGATATTAATTTTCATGTTAATAAAGGAGAATTTCTTGGCTTTCTTGGCCCGAATGGCGCCGGAAAAACAACCACAATTAATATGCTTGTCGGTATGGCTAAAATTACTGACGGCAAAATATTCTATAAGGGCGAAGATTTAACGAAAAATATAAAAAAAGCCCAACGGATTATTGGTATAGTTGCCGACGAAAGCAACCTGTATGATGATATGACCGGCTTTGATAATCTCTGTTTTTGCGGTTCTCTCTATGGTCTTCCTAAAAAGGAACGAGAGAAAAGGGCGGATGATTTGCTGGATTTATTTCAACTCTCTGAATCAGGGCGGAAAAAATTCAAAGCTTACTCAAAAGGTATGAAGCGAAAACTGACAATTGCCGCTGCGATAATTCATGAACCTGAAATTTTATTCATGGATGAACCAACAACCGGTATTGATGTGACCAGTGTTAGACAAATTCGCGATATGATTAAAAATCTTCACAGAAAAGGTACAACAATTTTTTTAACCACTCATTATATTGAAGAAGCTGAAAGACTGTGCGAAAGAGTAGCCTTTATTCATAAAGGAAAGATTATTAAAGATGATACTGTCACCAACCTTGTGGAAGAGACAAGGGAATCCAGCGTTATTGAGATTTCTATTGAAGAAAGAACTCTCGATAAAAAGGTACTGCTGCATAAAATGAATCAGCAATTCAACGGTGTTGAATGTGTTTTAAAGAATGACACCACCATTAAAATAATCAGCAAGAATAAAATCGATATAGCGCCTATAGTAAACTTTTTATCGAAAGAAGATTTTGAAATCCTGGAAGCAAGATTGATAAAACCGACATTGGAAGATGCTTTTGTAAAAATTACGGGAATTGAAATTGATTTAATGAAGAAGGAAAAAGATAAAAGATGAAATCATGTATAGCTTTTTGGAATATTCTTAGCAAAGACATGAAAAATTATTATCTAAAACCGCCAAATATTAGCTGGGGTATTATTTTTCCCTTTGCCTGGATGCTGATGATGTTTATTAAAACGAAAAGTTCCTTTGATATCAATGAGGTCTTTCCGGGTATTCTTGCCATGTCAGTTCTATTCGGCACTACGTCAATGCTTTCCGTAACAATTACCTTTGAAAAAAAATCCCGTTCTTTTGAAAGACTTTTACTTGCACCGATAAAAATTGAATTGCTTGTATCTGCAAAAATAGCCGGCGCAATATTATTTGGCATTTTTAATAGCATAATACCGATTTTAATATCTGTATTATATTTTAAAGCACCAGTTCATAATTGGATATTTTTAACAGCTGGAGTAATCCTATTGTCTGTAATATCCACCCTTCTTGGTTTGTTTATATCTGTTTCAGCTAAAGAAGTTTTTGAAGCACAAACATACTCCAACTTTTTTAGATTTCCAATGATTTTTCTTTGCGGATTATTTGTACCTGTCACAGCCTTGCCATTTTATCTTCAACCTTTATCATATATTTTGCCAGTCACATATGGCCTTGATGTTTTAAGATATTCAATAAATGAAAGTAACTTTTTATCAATTTCGCTAGACGTGTTAATTTTGGTTGTATTTTGTTTTATATTATTTTATTTCAGCATTTTTAATATTAAAAGAAAATGGATATTGTAAATATTCCCGGGGCGCAGTAAATGTATGACGGTGCTATAAAATATTTTTCTCACTTATCCTTTATCGCTTCCGGCGTAAATGCGGCTCTCGCGTAAACAGTGGATGATTTTCATACTTGGTATTTATCAATATGTATAATTTTCTGATAGAGATATATCTGAGTCGTCAGGGAATGGGCGTACATCTCTTTAGCCGCTATTAGAGGGGATTGATATTATTGAAATGATTTTATTAAATGTATGCGTCAACGGCCACGCATAACTGAATACACGCAGGGAATAACAAAAAGAGTTAAAAGCGTTGAGCTTGCAAGACCGCCAATAATGGTAATTGCCAGCGGCTGGAGCATTTCAAGGCCTTCTCCCCACCCCAGAGCAAGGGGTAAAACTCCGGCAGAGGTTGTTATTGTTGTCATAAGAATAGGACGCAGGCGCAGAACCGCGGCAGAAGTTATCGCGACAGTCAGATGTATGCCCTTTTCCTTTTTCTTTTCATTTATAAATTCAACCATAATGATAGCATTATTTACCACAATGCCGACAAGTAAAATCAGACCAAGAAAAACCATTGAGCTGAACGGCGTATTTGTTACTGCAATAAGGGAAAATGCCCCGATAACGGCCAGGGGCGCGGTTGTCATGATTACAATGGGATCAATCAGCGATTCATACTGTACCGTCATGACAACAAAAACCAGAAACAGACCAAGCAAAATCACGATAAATAATTGACCTGATGATTCACTGGCCGCTTCATCCTCACCGCCATATTCGATACGGTAATTAGCGGGAAGAGTAATGCCGGTAAGGATTTTTTTTATGTCCTTTGTGATAAGACCAGCGTTTCTATCGCCGGCGTCTGCGGTTACAGAAATAAAGCGCACCTGATTTTTACGGTCAATCTGCACAGGGCCGCTGCTCTCTATAACTGTGGCCACTTCCTTTAGCCGCAATTCAACGCCTGATTGTGGATATAGTAAGATATCCTCAACCGCACGAATGTCTTTCATCTCACGAAGGTCGCGGATAAGGCGGATGGGAAAATCCATATCCAGGTTTTTGTCCGTAAAATAGGTGTCTACCTGGCCATAAATTGATGTCCTCAAAACATCGCTTACATTTTTTGCCGTGAGTCCATAATCGCTTAATTTCTGTCTATTTAATAATACGTGTATTTCAGGTCGAGACATGTCCAGTGAAATATCAGGGTTCATCACCCCGGGAACGTTTTTGATTTTTTTCTCTATCTCGGCTGCAACTTCATAAAGAAGCTCGATGTCAGGCCCAATAAGCCTGATGTCAATATCGCTGGTTGAAATCTTCATAATACCGCGAAGACGTGAAGGAATCACCTTAATATTTGCCGATGAAAAATTTTCAGAAGCAAGGGCTTTCAAATTTTTCTGAAGTTTTTTCATGAAGACCTTTGTCTTGAAAGGACGTTTTTGTTTTTCAACCAGTTGTATGGTTATCTCCATTTCATTCGCCTTTTCATAAACGTTTTTACTCTTCCAGTATCCGCCCACCATGGTATAGACAGTCATAACTCCGGGCATACTATTAATTGTCTGTTCGATTTTTTTGGCAGCAGCGTTAGTTTTATTCAGCGGCGTACCGACTGGCATTTTCATTTTTACGGTAACCCTGCCATCGTCAATCTGTGGTAAAAATATTCTACCCATGTTTTGCATCATAAATAGACCGGCAATCAATAAAATTGCCGCCGCAAAAATCACAATGGTCCGATAACGCAAGGCGCGTTCAAGGAACAAATGATACACTTTAATGACCCCGCGCATAAAAAACTTTTCTTCCATATCTTCTGGCTCGTTATCTTTGCTTTTAAAAAAATGGGCGGCTATGGCCGGTACGACCGTAAAACTAATGAGCAGTGATACAATAAGGGCCGCGATTATTGTAACAACCATGTCCCTGAATAGAAGAGCGGAAAGCCCTTTAATAAAGAAAAAGGGAATAATCGCGGAAAGAGTGGTAAGGGTTGAGGCGAATAACGCGCTCATTATTTCTCTGCTTCCTTTGCGGGACGCTTCAACTGAATTTGAGTGCTGTTTTTGGTGGCGTGTTATGTTTTCCAGCATAACTATCGAATTGTCTACCAGCATGCCCACGGCGAGCACCAGACCGCCAAGGGAAAACATGTTCAGCGTCACGTCAGCAAGGCCAAGCAGAATAAAGGATGCCAGGATGCTGATCGGTATGGCAACAGCTATCACAAGAGTGCGTTTTATGGAGTGCAGAAAAAGCAAAATGATAATCATGGCGCAAATACCGCCGATGACTGCTGAAGTACCAACGTTGTTTATGGATGTCTGGATATAATAGGCCTGGCTGGAGGCGACCTTAAAGTCAATATCATCAGGAATTATTTTACTGGATTTTAATTCACGGGCCTTCTTTTCAATATTACTGGCTACTTCAACGGTATTGGCTGTAGGCTGTTTCATGAAACTGAGCAGCACACAGGGTGCCTGATTAAACCTGGTGATAACGCGCTGTTCTTCGTGTATGTCAATGACTTTTGCCACATCCTTTATTTTGACAACACGTCCTTCATTATTAAGAAGGATAACATTTTCGATTTCGCTGGTATTATTAAATTTTGACAACAAACGAACGCTGAAATCTTTATTATTCGCGGTCATCAGGCCTGCTGGAGAATCGATGTTCTCACTACGAAGCATTTCCAATACCTTTGCGGTTGAGAGTTCATAATTCTGCAGTTTCTGGTTATTGAAAATAACCTGTATCTCTCTTTCTTTACCGCCGCTCGCGACCACCGCCCCAAGTCCGGGAATACCAAGAAAATGATTGGCAAGGTCGTTTTCAGCCCACCAGCGCAGCCATCGTTCATCTTTTGTCTTTGAATAAATCGCGATGTCCAAAATCGGTAATTGTGAGGGGTCCGCTTTGAAAATCATTGGTTCTTCAATGTCCATTGGCAGGTCTTTACGCACAAGATCCAGTTTGGCGCGGGTGTCCGCCAGGGCCACGTCCATGTTTTTCCCAAATTCAAAATAAACTTCAATTAAAGAATCCCCTTCT
Source organism: uncultured Leptospirales bacterium (assembly GCA_964514165.1). Taxonomy (GTDB): domain Bacteria; phylum Spirochaetota; class UBA4802; order UBA4802; family UBA5550; genus CAZEPS01. The sequence continues at coordinate 2,976 of CAZEPS010000168.1, read as the reverse complement.
ATTGATGAAGAAATGACCAGTATCGAGTCTTCTGTGGTCGCGACGCTCGGCTCGATTTTTTTGACAATATTCTCTTCAATTTCCTGCGGACTCGCGCCTTTCCATTTGACTATAATCCTGATCTTCGGATAAATAATGTTCGGCAAAAGATCGACAGACAGCCTGTTCAGGAAAAAAATCCCCAGAACCAACACTGTCAGGGTAAGCATGAGTACGCTTAAAGGTTTTCTGATTGATACGTCACTTATGGTCATATATGATGCCTGTTAAATAATCCATTTCTGCAGCTGCAAGGCGTAGTTCCAAAACAACACCGGCATAATCTGCTTCTGCCCTGGCATATACCCTTTGCGCCTCAAGCAGTTCAAGATTTGAGACCGTGGCCCGTCTGTGTCGTATCCGCATAAGCTCAAGGCTCTTTTTTGCGTTCTTCAGGTTTAACAGTGACATTTCGTGACTTTCTTGAGCTGAAGTATATTTCAGATGCGCTGATTCAATTTTTAGTGTAATAGTTTTCTGTACCAGTTTTTCTTCTGCCACAATGCCCTTAAGATAAGCTTGCAAACCTTTAACTTCGGCGCGCGTTTTTACAATACTGCCGACTGGCATGCTAACAACAAGGCCGATATACCATTCGCCGGGAGAAGAACTACCACCGGTATTATAATTATCTGGAATTTTGCCCCTGCTTGCTGCTAACAGAGCTTCTCCCTGTTGTGAATAATCTGCTTCAGAATTAGGGGGAATTTCGCCACATTCATATTTATACCCCCCCCGCGCCGCAACCTGTGGGAAATAACCAGCTTTTTTCTGATTTATTTCCTCTTTTACTGTCAAAATTATTTTCTTAATTTGTAATATTTCAGGGTTATTTTCAATAGTATCGTGTAATTCTATTCTGGAATGGTCCTTTTGTTCAATACTGCGTATGGAAATTGTTTGTTGTGCTGGAAGCCCCATGGCATGTAATAGTTCTTTTTTTGCTATTTCAATTTCAGTTTCAGCGCGAAGCTTTTCTATTTTTGCGGCATCACGTTGAATTTTTATCTGGAGGAGGGTATCAAGACGCGGCATTTTGGTTCTGGAATGCAGGGCAGCCGATTCTTTGTAGAAAGCTTCGGCGTAACGTAAGAGGTTTCGGCTGCTCTTATTGAGTTCCATTTTATGCAATAGATTGAAAAACGCTTTTTTTACCTCGTAGATCACGGAGAGGTTTTCTTCTGTAATTTTAATCTTGGCTAATTCTATTCCGATTTTCGCCATTTTTCTTTCAGAAAAAATTTTACCTCCGGTAAAGAGGGGTTGGTTCAAGAATATGCCTGCCTGGTAATCATTTTTGGAATTACCCAGATATTGCTTTTTTTGCTGGGACACATAAGAAAGTCTGTCATAGCTTAACGTAACGTCGATCTGTGGTAGAAAACCGCTATTTGCTTCATTCAATTTTTCCTGTGACTGAACCAGGTTTGTTTTTGCTTTTATCAAACGGGGATGATTCTTTAATGCAGCATTTATGCAGTCATCCAGAGACATGGTTCTCTGTACTGTATTATTCATGGCAAATGTGTTTAATTTTGCCATGCAAAGTATGTAGCAAATGCTAAATATAATAATAGTCGCCGTATGGTTCTTTTTAATATTATACTGTTTCATATATCTTTTTTCTACTTTTTGGAATATGGCTTATGCCAGGATGCATTATTGCTTAGTCCTACGACCCGTTTTTTTATTAGCTGGTTCCTAAAATAGATTAAACGTAAAAATTTTACAGTAGGGCACATCTAAAAACCAGCATTGACCATTATCCTTATAATTGTCAATGCTGGTTTTATTCCCGATTCTATTATTTAGTATATGGGTTCGGGATGCACACAAGGGTACTTCAAAAGCATAGTTTTTAGAAGTTTCCAGCACGTATGACGTTTTGCCGTGGTGCAACGCAGTCAAAGACAGTAGGATATCCAATGAAAAAAACGTGGTTACCACAGCAATTCCCGGGGCAAAATTGTTACAGAATGAGCTATAGGTAAAAATTAATACATGCAGAAATATAATAATGTATAGGCAGATCCCCCTACAGCGAGAGCAGTTTTTCCCCTCATTTACAACCATTTCTAAAATCATTATATATATATCAACAAATCCTGATAGAAGGGTCTTCAGTTACGGAAACGGGTACCACTTTTTCACCCTTCTGACATTTTTTAAAAGCCTTTTCTGATTTCCATTGCGGGAGTTATTAATATGAACTACAAACCTGGCGTATGTACCTTCTGCGGAACCGGATGCGGGCACCTGCTCCAGATCGATGACAACCAGGCCAGGGGGGTATTCGTCTCCCGGAACCACCCGGTGAGCAAAGGGCGCCTCTGCGTGAGGGGATGGCACGTGCACGAACTCCTCCGCGCCGGAGACCGCATCACGAAACCCCTGGTGAGAGAGAACGGGGAGCTGAAAGAGACCGGCTACGGCGAGGCCCTTTCCCTCATGGTATCCAGACTGAAGGGGGCCGTTTCCCCGGACGAAATAGCCTTCCTCGGGTCCCCCCGGTCGTCCAACGAGGAGGACTTCCTCCTCATGAAACTCGCCCGGGCCGTGTTCAAGACGAACAATATCAGCCTTGAATCAGAGTCCGGGCACCGGGGCGCCATGAACGTGCTCGCGGCCGGAACCGGCTGGGCCGGGATGCTCGGCTCCCTCGAAGAGATCGAAAAGGCGGAATTCATCCTCGTTGTCGGCACGGAGATAACGCGGCAGAACCCGATTATCGGGAGCGAGATCCATAAGGCGGCCCGTAACGGATCCTTCCTGGCGACAATCAGCAGCAGGAGGTCCCGGATTGCGAAACTGAGCGACCTGCACCTCCAGGTGAACCCGGGAACCAAGAAACTCCTCCTCGGGGGCATGGCAAAGGCGATAATCGAAGAGAACCTCCATGACCCGTAATACGTGAGGATGAACACCGACGGTTTCGAG
>CAZEPS010000167.1:5390-9325 GCA_964514165.1 uncultured Leptospirales bacterium | reverse complement strand
TACAGATCGGAGTAGCCGCGGGAGAGCACCTGTTCCATCAGTATCCGGGACTCAAAGTCGTGCCATTTCACGGGGGTCAGGTCCCGGTAGGTGAGGGTCTTGAGTTCGTCAAGGGTATGACCGACAATCCGTTCAAACTCGGGATTGCAGTTGGTTATCACCCCGTCCATGTCAATGCTGACGAGACCGTCCCGCATACTCTCGTAGAGCTGGCGGTACTCACGTTCGCTCTTAACCAGGGCGTGTTCGTCCCGCAGGCGCTTAACCCCGATGGCATAGAGAGAGGCGAAACGCTCAACCAGGTCCAGGTCGTCCTCGCGGTAATCTTCCCTTGGATTGGCAAGGCTGATCTGCCCAAGGAGTGTGTCCCCGCATATGACCGGCACGGATATGACCCTTTCAACCGGAATGTGCCCTTCCGGGTGTCCTTCCGAGCGGGGGTCACCTGTCGGGCTGTTGGAAAGTATGGACTGCCGGTTGTCCAGGACCCAGCCCAGTATCCCTCCCAGGTGTTCGAACACGATGTCCTTGTCCGGCACGCTGCACGCATCCCAGATGTCACGTGTCATTGTGGGGCAGACCAGGTTTCCGGTGGGTTCCTCTATATAGCCGACAAAGCCGAACCCGCTGCCGGTGAACCGTTTCGCCTCGTCAAGGAAGATGTTGGAGAGCTCGTCGATGTCTGCAGACTCGATTATCTTGCGGGAGAGTCGCGACATGGCGGCGTTGATGTCGCTCTCCCGCTCAAGAGCGACCTCGGTTTTCAGCTTTTCGGTGATGTCCAGGGCGGTTGCAGCTATGAAGAGTGGTTTTTCATTTTCGTCTTTGATGACGACCGCGCTCATGAGCATGGGGAAGACGGATCCGTCCCTGCGGGTGTGCCATACCTCCAGGGATTCGATACTCCCCGCTGAAATTAATTCTTCGATGTACTGTTTTACAGGGGGGATCTGTGTTTCGTTATGAAATACGGCCAGGTTATTACCGGCCAGCTCTTCCGGGGTGTAGCCGTGGGCCTCGGCGAAATACCGGTTTATGTATTCAATTGTCCCGTCCATGCTGGTGATAGCGGCACCGTAATTGGCCCTGTCCGATATGATCTTGAATTTCAGTATCTCTTCCTCGGCCCTCTTTCGTTCGGTGATATCCTCCCTGTACCCGTCAATTCGCACGATACCGCCCTCGTCGTCGAGTAAGGGGACCGCCCTGTCCCGGACGAATTTTGCTTCCCCCTCCCTGGTGACTATGCGGTACTCGATATCAAGGAGGGACTTCTCCTGCCGCTGTTTTTCGATGTTTCTCCAGACATAATCACGGTCTTCCGGGACGATAATCTCCCGGAAGAGTTCCGGATTATCCAGTAATTCGTCCGCGCTGTAGCCGGTAAGGACCTTGATCCTTTCCGAGATGTATGAGGCGCTGGAATAGTCGTCTGCCGGTACTGAGTAGACCGCCACCGGGATGTTCTCGGTGAGGAGGCGGTACTTCTCCTCACTCTCGCCCAGGTCCCGGGTGCGCCGGGCCACCAGTTCCTCCAGGTGGTCCTGGTACTCCTTGAGTTTCATCTCCGCACATTTCCTGTCGGTTACATCCAGGGCGTATTCCAGGATCAGTGGTACATCACCATTTTCATCGATAATAGGATAGCTGTGCACCTCGACGTTCCGTTCATTGCCATCGGTATCATAATGGATATGTTCTACCATGGTGGGCTCTTTTGTCCTTTTGATAATGTCCATGGGGCAGGTGTGGTCGTCGCCGCAGCAGGGGACCGGGCTGTTATGGGTCATCTCGTGGCAGGTTACTTTACCGCTGATTTTCTTGAACCCGGCGGCGGAATTCGCCATCTTTATGGTATAGTCATCGGCGTTGATAACGTAAAACGGGTGGGTCAGTGACTCGATGACGCTGGCGAGGAACTCTGACTGCTGGATTATTTTTTTTTGGGCCTCCTCATTTTCATTTATCTCGTTGATGAGCTTATCGTTCATCTCGAGAAGATCCAGGGTGCGCTTCCGTACCCGGGACTCAAGTTCATCATGGGCCTTCTGAAGTATCTCCACCGCTCTTTTCTGGTCAGTAATGTCGAGCATGATACCGATGATGCCCCCCGTTTCGCCCTCCAGGGTGTGGAAGGTGGCCTTGCTGAAGGCGATATGCCGTTCTTCGTTTAAAGAATTTCTGACGACGGCCTCGTAGAACTGTCTTCCCGGTTTCTCAAAGAGATCCTCGTCTTTGTTCTTAAAAGTCGCGGCAGAGTTGCCGGGAAAAGCGTCCCCAACTTTTTTCCCGATAATATCCTCTTTTTCTTTTCCGAAGAACTCCTCAAAGGCCCTGTTGCACCCGAGATAGCGCCCTTCACGGTCCTTGTAGAACACCGGGCTCGGCATGGTGTCGAGGAGGGTTTCAAGGAACTCGTTCTGCTCCCTCAGGTTTATTACAGCCTTTTTTTGTTCCACGGTGCGCCCCAGGTGTTCCGCAACGGCGTCGATGAGGCTCCGCTCTTCAGCCAGGAAGGGCCCCTCTGCCTCTTCCGGCTTCTCCTCGAGGTAAAAGATCTCGATCAGGCCGATCTGCCCGGCATTTGAGGTTATCACTGCGGACTGCTTCCATTCCGTTTCACGGAAGTTTTTTGTCGCGAATTCGGTGCCGTTAAACCGTATCCGGGCGCAGGTTTCTTCCGGGTACTGCCAGGCACCGGGAAGAACCTCGACCACCTGTACCATGATCTCATCAATTGAAAGTGACTGTTCTTCTATTACCTTTGAGATCGTGTACAATACCCTGAGTTCCTTCACCCGTTCGTTCATCCGGCGATCAAGGTCGTGGCGGTTAAGGGCGGTCTCGATGACCGTGTAGAGGCTTATCCGGTCGATCGGCTTAATCAGGTAACCGTACGGTTCGGTCTCCCAGGCCCGCTCAAACAGGGGGAAGTCGGTGTGGGAGGTGAGGAACACCACCGGCAGTGAAAACCGCTCACGCGCGATACGGGCGGTTTCGATGCCGTCAATTTTCCCGGAGAGGACGATATCAAGAATCAGGAGATCAGGGTTTGAGTTTTCGAGCCTCGCGATAAGTTCTTCCCCGCTGGAGAAAACATCCGTTACCTCGTACCCGAACTTTTCAAGGTTCTTCGCGATTATCACGGCGGTGAGGCGGTCGTCCTCGACGATGCATATTTTTTTATTCCGGTTCATCACGGGCTTTTGCTTTTCCCTGCTGTTTTTTGCTGTGTTTACGTACATTGTAGCCCGTACTCCCCTGATTGTTCAACGATTTCTTGTATTTTATTCATTGCCTGTTCTCCACGGATGCCGGCCTCAGTTTTCCAGGCTCCTCATGGCGTAATTCTCCTCGTCCTTCCTGACCTTCTCCCTGAGGCTCTGGTTCGTGGTCTTCTTTAGGAAGACCTTTCCGCTTTTGACGTCCAGCATGACCTTCCTGGTGTACCGTTCGCCCACGTCGATCTGCGCGATGGGAATGTCCTCGATCTCGAGCATCAGTTTCGCGAGGCGTATATTGTCGTGGGGGATCCGGTTGGTCTTTTTGTCGTAGTCGAACATTGACCCGCCCCCGAAGACCTTCGCCATCATGCGGCTCCTGTCGGCGCCGAGCTTTTCCATGCCGGCAATGAGGCTCTCCATGGCGGTGATCCCGTATTTGGCTGATCGGTCCTGGAAGATGTCCGCCTTTGAAATCCTCCCGGGGAGCATGAAATGGTTCATTCCCGCCACCTTCTTTTCCGGGTCGTAGAGGCATACCGCCACGCAGGACCCGAGGAGAGTGCTTATTATTTCATCACGGCCGGACACCCGGAATTCTCCAGCGTTGATGATGTTTATCGGCTTGTTGTACTTTGTCTTGTCCCTGGTATACATTGGCCACCTTCCGGTAAATGGAATTTTTCTTGAACGTGTAGATGTCGGATCTCCCGC
>CAZEPS010000167.1:0-5380 GCA_964514165.1 uncultured Leptospirales bacterium | reverse complement strand
GCCGGTGGTTTCGGAATGGCCGAGAAAGAGGTGCCCGTCTTCCGCAAGGTGCCGGTGGAACCGTTCGAAGAGCCGGTACTGGGTCGGCTTGTCGAAATATATTATCACGTTGCGGCAGAAGATTATGTCAAACTTTTTCTTCATCGGATACGATTCGAGCTGGAGGTTGAGCCTCCTGAAATAGACGATATCCCTGACGAAGCTTTTGACCCGGTAGAGTCCCTTTCTGCCGCCGCGGCCGATTTCGAAGTAGCGCTTTTTCCTTTCGTGGCTGATGCTGCCGAGGACATCGTCAGGATAGATCCCGGCCGCGGCGGTCTTGAGTACCATGGTGTCGATGTCCGTCGCCAGTATCTTGATGTCAATATCCTTCCCCCGGAAATAGTCGAAGAGGGTAATGGCGATGGTGTAGGGCTCCTCCCCGGTGGAACAGCCCGCGCTCCATACGCGGAGTTCTTTCCTGCCCGTAGTTTCGAATTCCGGGAGGAGGGCGCTTTCGAGGTACTCGAACTGCTTCGGCTCCCGGAAGAAATCGGTCTTATTGGTGGTGATGCAGTTGATGAAGTTCACTATCTCGCTGTCGTAATTGTCGTTGAGATAGTCGTAGTACTCGTTGTAGTCCCTGATGCTGGTTTCCCTGAGGCGGCGCATGAGGCGCGACTGCATCAGGGACTTCTTGCGTTCGGTGAGATTGATGCCGGATTCCCGGTACACGATCTCGCGGAACATGTCAAACTGGCTGTCGTTTAATTCCTTGAACCGTTCCATACAACGCCTCACTCGAAAAGTATGACCCTGCCGCTGGTGTTCTTGTCGCGGAAGGCTGCCTCGATGAATTCTTTTTCCATCCTGATGAACTCTGACGACTCTTCGTTTCGGTGAAGGAGTTTCCGGTACACCTGTCCTGTCCGGACGATGAAAAATATCTTTCTCCTGACGCGGCCCCCAAGGTCTTCCGTCATCACCGGTATCTTTTCGTAAGAAAAATACTCGTGAAGGAATTTCACCGTGGAGATGCTGATGCCGTGAAGCCGGGAGTCCACATCGTTCAGGTAGGACGCCCCGAAGATCTTCCCCGTAAGGCGCTTCCTTTCCCCTCCCAGTTTCACCAGTTCCCCGAAGAGGAGTTCCATGCTGTTGATGGTGTACCGGGCCAGGTCGTTCGCGATAATGCCCTCGGTCCCGATTGATCCCGGCACCACGATGTGGCGCATCGCCCCTATGCCCCGGAGGGTGTCGTGGAGGCATACCACCACCGAGGAGCCGGTCACCGTTCCGAGAACGGCGTTCTCGTCGGTGGCGTAATAATCCCCCGGGCTCAGGATATAGAGGGGCCTCCCCATGGTTTTTTTGCTGCTCCGTAACATTGTCAGGCGCTCTTCTTCTCGCGCATTTTTTCCAGCTCTTCCGGGGTCAGCACCCGGTCGACGTTGATGAGAATTATCATCTTTTCTTCGACGTGGCCTATCCCGGAAATGTAATCGCTCTCGACGTTCGCCGTGTAGTGGGGCTTCTCCTGGATGTTCTTGAGGGGGATGTTCATCACGTCGGCGACCGTGTCCACGATCATGCCGACAAGCATGTCCGCCACTTCCACGATGATGATGACCGTGAACTGGTCGTAATCCCGGGTCTCCATCTCGAACTTTATCCGCATGTCAACGACCGGGACAACGGTCCCCCGGAGGTTGATGACCCCCTTCATGTACCTGAGGGTGTTGGGGACAGCGGTAATCCCGGTCATGCCGATAATCTCCTGCACCTTCAGCACCTCGACCCCGTAAATCTCGTTTCCGATGGTGAAGGTGACGAACTGGTCCTCTTCGCTATCGATTCCCCCGGCTGTTCCCCGGGCGGCCACGTCGGCCGCCCTGATTTCGGTTTCCCTGTTCGTTTCGTTATGCATCGGTGTTCCTCCCTATCGTATCAGTTTCGTCGCGACCCGGACAAGCTCTTCGGTCTGGAAGGGCTTGACGATCCATCCGCTGGCCCCGTGGGTTTTACTCTCTCTGATCTTTCCCTCTTCGGATTCGGTGGTGAGGAAGAGCACCGGGGTAAACCGGTCGGTCTTCTTGAATTCCTTGAGGAAGGAGAGCCCGTCCATCTGGGGCATGTTCACGTCAACGATGCAGAGGACCGGTTCCCTGCCCTCATCTTTCAGGCGGCTGATCTTTTCCAGGGCGTCTTTCCCGTTCTCGGCCTGTTCGATGGTGTACTGGAGCTGCTTGAGGGCAAAGGCAACGCTTGCCCTGATGGTTGGTGAGTCGTCTATTGCCATGATGTATTTCATTGCGTCCTCCGCGTATTTCAATTATTCAGCCGGCAAGTCCGAAAATTCTGAACTGGTTTTTAAGCCGTTCATTGATTCCCCGGTACCGAATGGTCATATTTTCCTTTTTCGCCTTCAGTTCAGCGGCCCTGATTACCTGGAGCACGCTCAGGTCGGCCCGCTGAACCGGGGAGAAATCGAGGGTGAATGATTCGAATTCTTCCAGTGCCCGGTTCATCACTGAATGGAATTTTTTGATGTTCTTAATTCCGATGTCTTCGTTCAACCGTATGACTTTCATATCGCTGTAACGCTCCTTTCTGTTATCCTTCGAGTTCGCTCGAAAGCCCGTGGATATCGAGTATGAGGGCGACCCTTCCGTCGCCAAGGATCGCCGCCCCGGACACGGCCCTGGTCGAGGTGATCGCCGCTTTCAGGTTTTTTATCACGATCTGCTGCTGCCCGATGAGGTCGTCCACCATGAGGCCGATGCGGCTGCCGGTTGACTCGACGATGACCACGAGAGATTCCCACGGCTCCTCGTGGACCGGTTCCAGGCCGAAGAGTTCGTAGAGCCTCACCAGGGGGATGTATTCTCCCCTCACCAGAACCACTTCGCCTTTGCCCTCAATAGTCTTCACCTCCGGTTGGTCCGGCTGGATCGATTCGACAATTGAGAGGAGGGGGATGATGTATACGCTGTTGCTCACCTGGACGAGCATTCCCTCGATGATGGCCAGGGTCAGGGGGAGCTTTATCCTGAAAGTCGAGCCTTTGCCTTTTTCGGAAATAATCTCGGTCATGCCCCTGAGTGACTCGATGTTGGTCTTCACCACGTCCATGCCGACCCCGCGGCCAGAGAGGTCCCCCACGTTTTCCGCGGTGGAAAACCCGGGCATGAAGAGAAAGGCGTTGAGGTCCCGGTCGCTTAGCTCGTCGTCCTTTCGGACAAGGCCGAGCTTCTCCGCCTTGTCCCTGATCTTGTCCCGGTCGATTCCCCTGCCGTCGTCGGTCACCTCGATGTACACGCTCCCCTCCTGGTGGCAGGCGTTGAGGGTGATGCGCCCTTCCCGGCCCTTGCCCGCGGCGGCCCGCTCGTCGGGGGTCTCTATTCCGTGATCAATGGCGTTTCGTATCATGTGCTTCAACGGGTCGCCGATCTTTTCAATGACCGTTTTGTCGAGTTCGGTTTCGGCCCCGTTCATCTCAAAGGCAATCTTTTTCCCATGGGAGCGGGCCGTGTCCCTGACGAAGCGGCGGAACTGTTCGAAAGTCGGGCCGATCGGGACCATCCGTATGGCCATGAGCTGTTCCTGGAACTCCCTGGTGGTCCGGTCAAGCCCGTGGAGGGCGTTCTTCAAAATGAAGCCCTTCTCCTCGTCCAGCTCTTCCGCGATTCGGTAGATCGACGACTGGCCGATGACGATCTCCCCGAGGAGGTTCATCAGGTTGTCGAGGCGGTTCGAATTGATCCTGATGGTGTTCGTCTCGACCTTCTGCTTGATCTTCTCCTGCTCCGTCAGGGCGAATGTGACCTCTTTGTCAGTGGCGTATCCTTTCTCCACGACGAGTTCGCCGATTTTTTTCCCGGTCGCTTCCTGCTCGTCGATGATAGATTCGAACTCCTCCGCGGTTACGATCCCTTTTTCCACAAGGATCTCGCCGATCTTCTTGTTTTCCGCCAGGAGGCTGTCGTCAACCTCCCTGACGTACTCCCCGGTGATCTCCTCAATCTCGATATCATTGTCTCCCCTGACGAAGATAAATACTTCCTCCAGGTCCTTGAGGGGACTCTTGGTTTTGAGTATGAAATCCCACCCGGTATAGCATTTTTCCGGGTCCATCTTCTCGACGGACGGCAGGTTGAAGAGGTATATCTTCTTTTTGAGGACGCTCCCGAGACTCACCAGGTCCTCCATGACCATGAGGGGATCAATCCCGTTCTCGAAGATGTCGGGACGGAACCTGGCCCGTACTTTGAAATAACGGTAGCCGATATCTTTCTTCGTGTCATCAGCGGATGATTCCTTTTTTACTTCCATGGCCGTTTCCGTGACCATGAGGGTGCCTATGGTTTTTTCAAGGGCCTCCCTCGTTGCCGTGAGGCTGATTTCGTCCCCGCCGCCGAAGACCGAAGAATTGATCCAGTCAACAGCGGCAAGTACCGCGTCGGTAAGTTCCTGGCTGAAGCTGAGTTTCTCCTTTCTCACCAGGTCAAGGAGGCTTTCAAGCCTGTGGGTGAACTCCGATACGCCGGTGAATCCCGCGATGCCCGAGCTCCCCTTGATGGTGTGCACGGACCTGAAGATCCGGTTTACCAGCTCGGTTTTTTCGTGGGCATCATCGGTCTCTTCAAGCCTGACGATGTCGGACTCCAGGTTCGTGAGAACCTCCTGGACCTCGGTTTCGAATATTTCCCGTATCTCGCTTCTCATATCGCACCCCGGTATTTTTGTTCAGCCTCAATGGCCCGCTCTTAAAACTCTTCAAATCCGTCCATTGACATCTCCCGGGCGAGGTCAAAGTCCCTGCCCGCGGACGGCCGGTTTTCCGGTTTTTCCTTTTCGGTTTTATCTCTGCCGTTGCCCGGACGTTTGTTATCAGTGGCTGTCCTTCTCCCGGTTTTTTCGGCGGTGAATGTGCCCCTGCCGTTCCCATCGTCTTCAAGTTTAAACTGCTGAACCATGGAGAGGAGTTCCTGCGCCTGGCTGGACATCTCCTCGCTTGCGGACGCGGTCTCCTCGACCAGGGAGGCGTTCTGCTGGGTCATGGTGTCCATCTCGGTGACCGCGGTGTTGATCTGGTCGATCCCCTGTTTCTGTTCGTCACTTGCCGCCGCGATCTCTGAAACCATCCGGCTTACCTTCCTGATGGATTCGATGATCTCCCTCAGGGCCTCGCCGCTTCTGTTGACCAGCTCGGTTCCCCGCTCAACCCTGTTCTGGGAGTCCTTGATGAGTTCGCTGATCTCTTTTGCAGCGTTGCCGGAGCGCTGTGCCAGGTTTCGCACTTCGCCGGCTACCACCGCGAAGCCGCGGCCCTGTTCCCCGGCCCGTGCGGCCTCGACCGCGGCGTTCAGGGCCAGGAGGTTGGTCTGGAAGGCTATTTCGT
>CAZEPS010000166.1:0-9488 GCA_964514165.1 uncultured Leptospirales bacterium | reverse complement strand
GTTGAGCTTCTTAAGAACTGATTGTATCGTAACTGCATTATAACTCACCGTATCGATGACATTGAAATAATCCGCAAAAAACCAGTTCTGGACGCTTTTACTGTCAGGTTTCAATGTACTTGAACAATAAGGAAATTCGGTAAGATAAAAAGTACTCTTTCCATTTTTTGTATCAGTGACAATGGCATTAAAGTGATACAATTCCCTGAACCTTCCGCTTTCTTTTTTAATGTAATCGATGTCCCGTTCATCAGGATCAAAGGTCACGCAAATAGAATAGGGAGCGATAATATCCCACTCCGGGTTCAATCCCCCGGACGCACCGATATCGAATAAAACCACGGGTTCCTTCTGTAATTCTTCCCTGTTTAAAATTCTCTCAATAATTTTTTTCATGAATTCACTTCTCCGGGTACGCGAAAATATTTACCTGGAGGTCCATGTTGGCGTTTATCATTTTATTCACGAAAGGATTGCTTCTCCTGTTTGCAACATCCAGATAATACCGCTTCCTGTTTTCTGTAAGTATTTTAAGGATAATATCGAGGTCCTGGTCCCTGTTTATCCATGAGTGATACTCGATAAAAATGTAATCTACCTTGCAGAGAACGTCCACGCAGTCACGCAATATATCCGTTTCCGAGCCCTCAACATCAAGTTTAAGAAAATCTATTTTCTCTTCCTTCTCGATTTCGTCCCGAAGGCGAACCGAATCTATTGCGATGCGATTATCGCCGCCATGGATAGATCCGCCGTCTGCTCCCTCAATGCTGAATGAGACTCCCCGGTCATCAATCCAGACGGCCTTGTTTATTATTTCGATATCTTTTATGCTGTTGTTATCCATATTCATTTGTAATATTTCACATATCTTCGGGTCTGCTTCATATGCCCGTATGCGGGATTCAGGATATTTTTCTTTGAAATAGAGACAGCTTGTCCCGATGTTTGCCCCACAGTCAAAGATAACCGGCCTTGGATGTTCCGACGGGAAGTAATATGATTCATCCACGAATATTTCTTTAAACTGCCAGATAAAACTGGGTACATCTGGTACCTCAAACCTGCAATCCAGAATATCTATGGTACGGTGTGTAAAGCGGGCAACTGAACCGTAATTTTTTCTTAACCTTCGAAATTCATTTTCTGGTCCATTATGCGACAATCGATTTTTTATTCTTTTCAAGATGGATGAAATTAATATCACGGTCAATTTACAACTCGGGTTATTTGTTGAAAAAATCTGATACCTTTTCGATCATTCTCTTGTCAGGTTTTATGTCACCGGGAAAAACATATTTATTATCATGAAAATGCAGCTTCTGGTCAAATCTTTCTGTAGAACCGCTATGGATACCAGTCCCATCCAGACCAATATTTAATATCTTGGATTTAACCGGAAACAAACCGTAAGCCCTTTCCTTAAAATGGGTATAACTCCATCGTATACCCCACGAATCAATTTCTCCTTTTATCTGACTATGTAGCATATTTACTAAATCATTGCCACCCCTGTTGAACATATTCCGTAAGTCAATATTATTCATAAAATCGTTGAAATCTCTTATCTCCCAATCAGCCTTTTCCCACCTGTTTCTCCATGTTCCCCACCCCCAGGTTGAGGCCCTGGGGAATAAAACAACGTCATACGCGTACCACCGGGGAATTTTGTTGGGGTATATATATCCGCTAACAGAGGATATATTCATGAAGTTAAGGAAGTCTCTCGAGCATATCATATCATCCTCAAGAACTATGACCTTTTCATATTTCTTGAAGACTTCATTTATACCGGTTATTACTGATTCAGCAAGACCAAGATTTTGTTTTCTTTCATGGATATATGTCTTTTTAAAACCAGCCGTCGAATGGATGATATCCCTGACCTGCAGGACTTTATTTCCGTCATGCACGTTCTTAGGACCGTCTGAGAATATTATTAATTCTGACTGCCTGGCCAGTTCGTTGCATTTCAGACTTTCAATTGTTTTCTTTGTATGTTCTGGCCTGTTATATACAAAAAGTATAACTGGAGCGGGTTGATAACTGTAAGATGCCTTGTCTATTATGATTTTTTTAGTCATGTATTTAATTCAACTTTTACAGATTATAATTTATACGATACTTTCATTCATTATAACTTCCGCTATTTTCATATCAAGTTCCGTATCGATATCTATGGATCGTTCACGGGGCATGTAAAATCCACTGACCCTCCCCTTATAGAAATTTTTATTATTTTTGAACGCAGTCATCCATGACCCGAAAACCGCTCCGTTCGGGCGATAAACCCGGGGCTGGTCCTGGGACCGGGTATTTCCCGTGGCAAGGGGCTGGGTCTGATCAAACCCGGTCAGATAGCCGTCATTTCCATGAACCAACCCGAGATTCGGCGGAAAATCATAATCGGTGATACTGACTATGGAATCGACGTCACTGTCAAGAAGCTTTTGAGCGCTTTCTATATCATTTTTGTTCCTCAGGGGACAGGTCGGAAGACAGAGCCATATCTGGTCAAAGCCTTCTCCTTCCTTTTCACTGTAGAACACAACCGTATCGATGACCTTGGAAGTATCGGAACTCAGTTCTTCCGGCCGTTTATCTATAGTAATCACGCCAGAAAAAGGCGCCGCGCATTCGAGTACTGTATCAGAATCAGAAGTAAATACAACCCTGTCGAAAGAACCGGCGCACGCTTTTATGGTATAATGAATAAGGGGCGTTCCGTTTAACAGGGCAATGTTCTTACCGGGAAACCGTTTTGATCCCCCCCTTGCTGGTATGATTGCTAACCGTTTCATAAAAAAATCTTGTATTTACAGGTTGATTACTCTTATATGAAAACTATCAAAGAATCAACGATCTTAGATATATTTCAACCATAATTCACAATTATTCAAACAGCGAAAAAGATTAGAGATTTCAACAGCACAGGAGTAAACCAGCAGTTCCCCTGTTGAAAAAAGGAGCCATAACTGACATGTCATTTATAAAAAAGATAAAAATAAACCTTTCGAACGGTATCAGGATACGGCTTTTTTCTTTAACTCTCGAACTCAAGATCTCCAGGTCCGGCAGAAAGAGAGGTGGAAAGAACCAGGGCCCCATTATTTCTGACAGCAAACGGCCGTCTATTGCTCATGAAATCAGCAGGAATCAGGTTTCCCACCTGATGGAAAAATTTCCTGGATTAAAGGCATATTTCCATGAAGCAGCATTGAACGATGAAGGGGAATGCGCTGCCCTGCTGGAGTTCTTTTATACATACATAAAGTTAACTAATGCTTCTTCTAGGAGTACTGTCTTACGTGACGCCCTTCAGAACCTTCTTAATTCTATAAACGGCGAAACCCTCAGGGAAATACTGATCAACCAGTATATTTATAATTGTCTCGATGACGGGCTCGCTGAAAGGGCAAATGGATACGCCGGCGAGATAATAAATATGGACGGTACATTAAGGAAACGCTTACAGGCACTTCTGGATGAGCACAGGAAATACTATTTCGGCGAAGGGTATGATGAACTTAAGAATTTCAGCAATAACGAAATTATTGACATTTTAAAAGATGAAAATAAAACACTGAGGGGAAACACCCTGAAGGTCTTCTTCGAAAATAACACAGCCCTGTTCAGCAGTGGTCAGAAAGTTCTCCATATCGCCCCGGAAAAGGATCTGCGCCGGTTTCTCAATATCTACTGTAGCGATAAGGGTATTGAGTATACAACCATGGACGGGTTTTCACCTGACGTCAATTTTAACGCGGACATAACCTCAATTGATGTCCCGGATGATACTTTTGATGTAGTTATATGCCACCGGGTGCTTGAACACGTCATGGATGACAGGGGCGCGTTAAAAGAACTCTACCGGATCCTGAAAAAGGGCGGGTTCCTTAATATAAGCGTGCCCCAGGGCATGTATCTGGAAGATACCAGGGAATGGTACTTTCCTGAAGCGACGACCTGCGGCCACGTACGGCAGTACGGCAGGGATTTCATTACCCGGTTAGAGGAAGCGGGCTTTTCAGCACAGGTTGAAAATTCCCTTTTAGTACAGTCAGCAGAGGAACACCGGAGGGATCTCACCTACCCGATGCTCATGTACATGTGTTACAAATGAATTCGGTTTTACAGGAACAGTTTCACCGGGTAGCTGAGTAATAGGAGAATTTCCTTTACATAGATTATCTCCATTTCAACTCAAACACCGTATTAATCGATTATACATACAGAACAGCATCATTGTTGATCTTATTACGAGAACAACTGTTCAGTGCGACTTTCGGATTGCTTTACCTGAACTCGTTCTTGGAATTTCCTTGACTTCTTCCATCCTGGCAGGAACATGGGTGTAAGGTAGCCGGGACTTTAAATACTTCACCAGGTCCTGCCTCTTGAAATCCACACCGTCCTTGATTACATAATAGAGAAACGGGATCATTCCGAGGTGGTCATCGTAGTATTTAACAACCATGAAATCCTTGAGAACACCGTAATCGTACAGGGCATCCTCTATCATCTTTACGCTTACCTTCTCGCCGCCCACTTTCAAAATATCGTCATTCCTGCCCTGGAGAAAAAGGAATCCGTCATTGTCAAGATAGCCAAAATCGCCTGTCGCGAAACCATACTCGGTCAATACTGCCCTATTAATCTCCGGGTTATTAACATATCCCTCCATCAAGGCCGGACCTGACACAAAGACTTGACCAGTTTCATTGGGCGGTTTTAATCTGCCCTGTTCGTCCCGGATTGTAACGGACATCCCCTCCAGTGGGTAACCTACCGAGCCTGTTTTTTCGTCAATCTTTTCACTCGGCAGTATGCAGAACCGCCCTGATACTTCAGTCAAACCGTAAACGCAGAAAATTTTCAGTTCCGGCATTAAACCGCGAATTTTTTTTATTAATGAAACCGGAAGGTGATCCCCTGAATTAAAGATAAATTTCAGCATTGTCGGTGGTGACTTTTCCGTGACTGCGTCTGCCAGACGCTGGAAGTGTACAGGGACCCCACCGAAACCGGTACTCCCGTGTTTTTCAATCATATCAACAATGCCGGTGCCGAAAAGAAATCCCCGGTTTATAGATACAGATGCCCCCACGGCCATCATGGTAAGAATGTGAATTATTGATGATGTGGTATAAGCCGGCGTATTGATAAAAATATCGTCGTTACTGTTAATACCAATCCTTTCTGCCGTTAAAATTGTGTTATAGGCGATTGAGAAGTGTGTCCAAGGCACAGCTTTCGGGACACCGGATGTCCCTGAAGTGAACATGATGACCCCTGTATCACCAGGTTTATTTTCGTTTTTTATAACTATCGAATCACCTGATCCCTCAAGCTCGAAAACCGGGAAACCTTTGCCCGGCGTATTTTTCTCTAAACCATGTACAAAACCAATATCAGGTCTGATAATCTCCTCAATTGCCCGTGTTTTTTCCTCGTTTTGCGACATGTTCATTGGAACACATACAGCATTAAGAGCCCATGAGGCAAAAATTGTCAGGAATATCTCAAAATCATTGTCCGAATAGACAGCGACCCTGGCTCCCGGAAACACCCCCTGTTTTTTCAAATACCCTGCTTTTCCACTAACCAGTTCATAAAGCATTCCATACGTGTAATCCCTTTCAAATATAGTTAAGCCTCTTCTCTCAGGATATTCACGGGCGCCGGTAAGTAAAAAATCGAGGGGTGTATTCATTATTTCAATTTCCATGTTACTTCATTACTATTATGATAATTCCA
Organism: uncultured Leptospirales bacterium; assembly: GCA_964514165.1. Lineage (GTDB taxonomy): Bacteria > Spirochaetota > UBA4802 > UBA4802 > UBA5550 > CAZEPS01. Next base: position 3,731 of record CAZEPS010000166.1, on the reverse strand, counting down.
AAGTTATTTTCAGAATAGAGGAAGACCATATTATTGCAATAACTTCCATAAAGTATTGGATATACTCCTTTTCTAAAACCATATTCATACAGATTTATTATATATTATCAACCTTGAAGTATTGTTATTACATTCTTTGTGGTGTTTCCCAACGAAACTGACAGGGTCATATGGAAGTTTTTGGTATATCAGTTACCGTGAATCCTTTGCTTCGACAAGTTTGATCTTGCCCTTTTCAGCAAAGGCGGTTTTCACCTTATACTCATCAACTTCCTGAATCTCAGAAAATTCCATTCCAAATATATTCCGGTACAGGCCCATTGATTTATCAAGGCTTTTTACCGCTATTCCGATATGATGAAATTCAAAGCCCATCTTCTCCATCTCTAAAAACCGACATACCTAAAATCCTGTATGCCGCCCTGGACCGCGACGAAAATGACAACGGTAATGATGATTATAACCGCCCACAAGAGACCGAACAGACATTCTTTAAAGTGTTCCATCACAACAATTAACCGTCCATTATATAAACATAGCCAGAAACAGTTTCAATGAATAAATAGTTTTATCCATCATGATAAATGAAAATCCAAGACCGGAATAGAGAATTGTTGTCATCATACCCAGAACATACCCCAACCGGGAGGGAACAATTTTCTTAAGCTTCTTATGCTTCTGTTTAAAGCGGTTCCACCGGGACAGTACGGTAATACCCGAAGCGTGCCACATCCCCCATAATATCCAGTTCATGGTCACATTGTGCCAGAGTCCCATGACTATGAAACTGGCAAACAGGGCCAGGGTCGTGTTCCTGTATTTTCCCAAGACAGGGAAATACACATTATTACGGCACCAGTGGGACAGTGAAATATGCCAGCAGTTCCAGTAATCGCTCAGGTTCTTCTGGAATATGGGATAATTCATGTTTTCGCATATTTTATACCCGAAGAGCTGCCCGTACCCGATAGCAATATCCGCGTAGGCTGAGAGATCGAGATAGGCGTAAATCAATGACAGCACCAGGAAGCTCAAAATAAAGGTCGCCGATAGTTCCATGGAAACCTTGCTTCCGGTAATAACCGGATACATTTTACCGAACAGCACCTTGTGTAATATAAAATTGACGAATACAATCTTCTTAAAATAACCCAGAATAATTCTTCCCAAGCCCTGGAGGTAAAAAGAGGTATCAAAATTCTTTTTTCTATGGTCCGCGAAGTTCTGGTACCGTTCTATGGGTCCTGCCGGGTACATTGGAATAAAAAAGATAAACGCGAAAAGTTCTTCGATATTTGGATTCTCAATATTTTCACGATACACATCAAACAAAAAGGCGATAAGCTTGAATATCAGGTAGGATATACCGAGGGGAACAATATAATTTTTAAAAATCACGTTATCGGGGAAAAGATCATTGGATACCCTGCCTGAATACTTGAAGAACAGCATCAGGAACGCCAGTATTACTATGGATAGAATTAGAATCTGGAAGCTTCGCTCCCTGTTTTGAATGAGCTTAGCCGCGTAGAAAGTCATTGCAATTAAAATAACCAGGAACAGGGTAAACCAAATCTGAATTGTCATTAAGCAGATAAAGCTGGCAGCGATGATAAACCGTGTTTTATACTCTTCCCGCACCACGGTCCAGAAAAGGAGTGACGATACCAGCAGAACGATTATGTATATATAATTAAAAAAAAACATTTTTACCTGCGGTAATTCTTCACAATCGGTATTAATTCAGCAGCCAGTGCGTCTGAAAATTTCTTTTTCCCGGTATTTCTCATGTGATGTAAATCCCTGAAATCATCTGCTGTCCACTCTGCCGCATGTCTCAAATCGATATACCCGATATTTTTATTCCTCACTATACCCCTGATAAGGGGATCGTAGTGATCGTAAAACCGCTTCATTTCATTTTCATATACCGGAACTATGGGGAGATCAATTATTGCAACACGATTTTGTTTATTGAGTAGATTATCAAGAAACAATTGATAGAGATCCGCGTTCAACTTAACGTTTTCTGTATATCGTTCATATTGCCGGTCGATTATTGCTGCAAACTTTTTCGTATAGGTTACCGGATCCCCTTCCGGGGAATGCCGAAAGTATTTCTCATGGAACCGTCGATAATTTACAAACCTGTTATATGAATACACGATTATCTGTCCGAATCCCTTGAGAGACCTTACAGTACAGAACCTGTGAATAAGGGGTAATCCGTAACCGTAATCTTTTAAAATTCTCGCCAGCTTATTACCTGCGGAAAGATAAAAATATTTATTAGAATTATATCCCTTACTGTTCTTGCCAGAATGTCGATCAAGCTGGATGGAATATTCAGGCTTAAATGCAAGGGGCTCTGTCCCTATGAAGACTGAGCCGTTGACATGGCCAAGGGTCCTGGATATCTTGACCATGTCTGACTGGGTCAGATAGCTTGAGCAGATGCTTAAAAACTCAACATTACGGCCGGTGGACTCCCTCAGCCTTGATGTGACGTAAGAATCAGAAATAACCGCTTCCAGACTCGCGGAACCACCGATGAATACCATGAGCAGCGTATCTGTATTTTTTGAAAGCCTTTCAATTTTTTCAATAATAAATGCGTTATGTATCCAGTCGTCACTCCCCCCCCGCAACAGGCAAGGTTCCAGCTTTTCATTGGACCAGGGAATACCGCTTCTGATAAAAAACTCGAATACAAAGAGAATAAGAACTATCCAGATTACAGCCCATGCGGATATTCTTGCTTCCTTTACTTGAAACAGTTTACACACAAATCAGCTTCCACATTACGCTGATATTTTCCTGTCTAAAAAAGCCATCATGTTCTTAACGCTGTCGAGGTTTTCAATGATGACTTCTGATGTCTTTATCTTTATGTCAAAGGTTTTCTCCAGGAATTCAATGAGTGTGACGAGACTAACTGAATTCAGGACCCTGTCCTGAAAAAGGGATGTTTCTTCAGTTATTTCAACATCTTCATCAACCAGGAGTTCTTCATGTATAAAGGACAGTATTCTCTCAGCTCTTTCCAACTTAAATCACCATATCAATTTACGATAGAAATGTGATAACGGGGTACAAGAATGTACATCTTAAAAACTGTGTCAAAAATGATCATCTAATATGCTATTGTCAAGATTAAATTCAGAATTAACTAGCCTTTTAAAGTATTGCGATGAAGTGTTTACTGCTTTTTCAAGATATAAAGTCTTATCTGAAACGATAAAGACTAAACTGGAAATTATTATAAAACATCATTACCATGTGGTTAATTTATTTAAAACGTATAGTTAAAAGCTTCGATTTCCGCCATGGACATTGTTCGGACAATTTCTATAGTCTCCCTGCTATAATATTTATCATATTCCTTGCGTTCTGTCATATTTAATTTTTCCAATGATGCCCGTATCCCCAGTTTGTCGCATATATATTTAAAATCATTTTCGATATTTTCAAACCTTCCGATAAAATCAACTATGATTGAACCATCATCATCAGTGAGAAACTTCAACTGGGCCGTATTTGATTTCCTTTTTGAAGACCTCTGTTTAATGAATTCATCAAAGGTAATATCTTTCGGATAATTTGAACTGAGCTTATTTTCAGCAAGGTACTTATTGAAGTGAAACATCGAAACTTCAAAATCCCAGGGATTTCTGACGAGTTATCGTCAAGTTTTGTGGATGAAAAAATTAACAATCCCTCAAAAAAAATTA
>CAZEPS010000165.1:0-9508 GCA_964514165.1 uncultured Leptospirales bacterium | reverse complement strand
AGAAAACCGCGTCCCAGTCGGTATCGGCCCTGAACAGGGAGATTGAAAAATCCCTTGGGAACAAAAAGGTCTCAGAACCTGTTTCATGATCTATTCCGGAAGTGTTAACTTGAATTTATGAATGCTCAGTGCCAGAATCAGGACAGCAAAAATAAAGAGAAAGAGTATCTGTGCCCAGAGCAAGTGGTAACCTATTCCCTTGATCGCGACACCCTTTATGACAGTGATCATGTACCGGGCGGGAACGAGATAGGTAATTGCCTGGATCAGTATCGGCATGTTCTTAATCGGAAAAATAAAGTCAGACAGGATGAACGACGGCAGATAGGTGATAACCACTGCCACCTGTATGGAGAGGACCTGAATTCGTGTCGCTGAAGAGATGAATATCCCCATGGTGAGGGTCCCGATGAGAAAAAGTCCGGCTATGATGACCAGTTGAATGAAACTGCCCCGGAGGGGTATCTCAAACACGAAGTACCCGATTATGAGTGCAAGAATCACGTCAAAGGTCCCGATCAGGAGATAGGGGAACAGTTTACCCAGGATGACCTCGTGGCTTCGCACCGGAGTGGTGATGAGTGTTTCCATGGTCCCCCTTTCCCACTCCCTGGATATGGTAAGGGAGGTTATCAGGGCCGATATAATCGCGAGGATGAGAACCACCAGTCCCGGAATGATGAAATTCTTGCTTTCCAGTTTCGAATTGTACCATATCCTGCTCTGTATCTCGATCGGGACCGGCACGTCGGCTGTTCCGGCCCGGTTGAGTTTCTGTTCCTGGAGATCAGAATTAAACTGGTAGGTTATGAGCTTAATGTATCCTGAAGCGATGGTCGCAGAAGTGGAGTCGGATCCGTCTATTATCAGCTGAATATCGGCTGGTTTCCCGGACTTGTAGCTATTTCCGAAATCCGAGGGTATAACAATCGCGATTACTATCTTTTCGGTATTAATGAGACTGTCAATCTCGTCATATGAATCAAGGTAGTAGTGTATGGAGAGGTACTCGGTGTGAGACATTTTTTCTATATACTGGCGGGAGAGGGATGACCTGTCCTGGTCGTAAATTCCCACCTGGACACCCTTGACATCCATTGTCAGGGCGTATCCGAAAAGAACAATAAGAAGTATCGGGACCGCTATCGACAGAATCAGGCTGCGGGCGTCCCTCCTGATCTGGATCCATTCCTTGTCAGCTATGGATGAGATTCTGATTAGCGAATTTTTCATCACAGATAGTTTTCCCTGTTGAGGATTATGTCTATGAGGCAGTCCTCGAGGCTCGGTATGACCTCTCGGATTCCCGTAACATAAATTCCCTTCATTTTCAGCAGATTTGTTACCGCGTTCCGTGTTTTTTTTGTGTCCGGCGTGAGAACCTTCAGGGTATTCCCGGATCGAATGACATCAGGAAGAACTCTGCTCTTTTGTAAAATTGATTCAGCCCTTTTCGTGTCATCGGCAGTTATTTCGAGCATCTTTTTACCCATGCTCGTCCGTATTGCCTTCGGGGTGCCTTCCTTTATGAAATGGCCGTCGTACATGAGGCCGATGCGGTTGCACCTCTCCGCTTCGTCCAGGTACGACGTGGAAACGATGATTGTCACCCCTTCGAACAGCAGTTCATACAGTATTTTCCAGAACTCCCTTCGGGATACCGGATCAACACCGTTGGTCGGTTCATCGAGCATAATAAGCTGCGGGGCGTGTACCAGGCAGCACGCGAGGCCGAGTTTCTGCTTCATGCCGCCTGACAGCTTGCCGGCGTATCGGTTCTTAAAGGGAGCCAGGCTGCTGAATTCGTACAGCATCGGGAGTTTTTTTCTGATGGCCGGGATTGTCATGCCGAAGAGCCTCCCGAAAAAAAATATGTTTTCTTCAACAGTGAGATCTTCGTATAAACCGAATCTCTGGGGCATGTATGCAAGTTTTTCTTTGATGATAAACGGATTCTTCTCAACATCAGTGCCGTCGATCGCGATATTGCCCGTATCGGGTTTCAGTATGGCGGCCATCATCCGCAAGAGGGTACTCTTTCCCGCGCCGTCCGGGCCGACTATGCCGTATATTTCACCACGGTCTATCCTGCAGCTCAGGGAATCCACCGCGACAGTGCCGCGAAAGGATTTTGAAATGTCTGAAACGGAAATCATGGTTATTCTTCAATAAGGATTTCGGCGTCAGCGGGCATTCCCGCTTTCAGGATCTGCTCGGGATTATCCAGGGATATTTTCACCGCGTACATGAGCTTAACCCGCTCCTCTTTTGTCTGAATGGTTTTCGGTGTGAATTCTGCCCTGTTTGCGATGGACACAACCTTCCCCGGGAAGGGACGGTCCGGATAAGTATCGATAAAGACAAGTGCCTTCTGCCCGAGTTTAACGAGCCCGAGATTTTTTTCCGTCACGTAAATCTTTATCCACGCGTTTTCCAGGTCGGCTATGGTGAGGATTGGAGAGCCGGGAAATGCCATTTCACCTGTTTCCAGGTTCTTCTCGAGGACCGTGCCGCTGATCGGGGCAAGGATCACCGCGTTTTCGATGGTCGCCCGGATCTGATCGTACCGCGCTTTGGCAACGCGGTAGGCGGTCAGCGAGTTGTCGTAATCCTTTTTTGAAACTGAACCGCTTTTATATAAACTTTGAACCCGCTCCAGGTTTTTTTCGGCGTTTTTCAGGTTGGCGACGACCGAGAGCTTCTGGGCCATGAGTTCGTCGTATTCGATTTTTATGAGGAGGTCGTTCTTCTCAAAGGAATCCCCTTCATCCCGTGGGAGAGAGACTATCCTTCCCGATATCTTTGTGCTGATGTCAATTTCAGTAACCTCGATGGTACCCGTTCCCGACAGCCGGTCATCATCACGGAAATAGTCCCTGAGGAATTCAAAGTAGATAAGAGCAGCGGCGAGTATCACCGCAATGGCAGCAATGGGGATAATCTTTTTCCTGTTCATTTATCTCCTCCGAGGAGTGTGGTTTCATTGTCGATCCCGACGCTTTTTTTCAATTCAGCGAATGAAATGTGATACTGGGCCACGGAATTGATGTAGCCGGTTTTGGCCTTTGTCAGCGAGAACTGGGCAGCGAGGAGTTCTGAGTTTTTTATAACCCCTGCCCGGTAGCTCTCACGGGCGATTCTTAATCCTTCTTCCGCTGTTTCAACGTTCTCCCTGTGGGAAAGAATCGATTTATACGCGGTAACGAGATTCGAGAGTGAAGAAATAATGGATATGTCTATGAGGCGCTTGAATTTTATCAGTTCGATGTCGGCCTTGTTCATTTTGATTTTTTCCTCCCGCTCCCTGGCCCTGTTTGAATCCCACGGCAGGAGGGAACTCCAACGATAGGTTGCCCCGATACGGACGGTCCAGTTCTGCTGCCAGCCACGTTTGCCGGTGATTCGGGAGAGATCGGGAATCAGGGGTCCGACAGGTGAGTAGATTACCGGATTGGTATAGCTGACGAGGTTTTTTGAATAGCCGTAGTACCCGCCGATGGTAAATGTCGGCCAGTAGTAAACGGAGCTGTAGATGTCTTTCCGGTGGTGCGCTATTTTCCTGGCCAGTTCAAGCTGTATCAATTCAGGCCTGTTCTGAAGGGCCAGTTCCGTCAGCCTCATCGAGGATTCGAAAAGATCTTCGGAAATTTTTTTCAGCTTCTCAAGTTCAAGTTCATCCTTGCTCGCGGTGTATTTTTTGCCGGAAACACCGAGGTGGTAATTATACTGCTCAAGTGCCAGCAAGGCCCGGTTTTTCGCCTCTATAAGTTCCGGTTCAAGGCTTTTTACCTGAACCTGTGCTCTGAGTAAATCGTATTTTGGCACGCTTCCAGTTCTATAATGGTTCTGCACGTCCCTCAGGTTCCTGTTGGAAAGTTCAATGCTTTCCTTTGTCAAAGCGACGAGTTCCCTGGCGAGGAGGAGTGAAAAATAGCCCTTAATTACACTGATGCGAATTTCACTTTTTACCTTGCGGACTTCCTCTGTGGCGACTTTGTACCCTCCCCGTGATGCCTGGAGAGAATTGTAGAAGACGCCGGGATTGATTCCGAATTTCAACTGGGCGATTTTTATGTCGTACTGCCCGTCGGAGAGGCTCAGGAAACCGTGCTCGGCTCCCTGCCGGGACATCGACGCCTCTGTTTCAATGATTGGATTGAGGTTTCCCCATACCTGGTTCAGCTGTTCCCGCGCGATTTCCCGGTTTTTGACCGCGACCTGGTGGTCGTGATTGTTTGCCAGGGCGATGTCCATCGCCACGGAGAGGGATATCTCTTCTGGGGTTTCTACGCAGAAAACTGATACAGGGGAAAAAAGCAGTGTTGATGTGAGCAGAAGAATTGTTTTATACCGCATCGCTGTCTCCGTGTTTGATAATCCCTGATTCCAGGATTGTGTAGAGATTATTGATGAATTTATCCTTATAATTGCCGGAAAAGAGTATATCGCCAGGGGGCGTTCCCTTTAACACAACCCTGACGATATTGAAGAATATTATGGATCCGACGATCTGAAAAAAGGTGTAGTAAGGATCAATATCGTTAAATACTCCAATGCGTTTTCCTTTTTCAATGACTTCAAATGATTTCTGTTGGAAGGGGGTTATAACATTCGGGATCAATATTTTTTTAAAATATTTACCGCCGCTGACAATTTCCCTCATGATGATTTTTACTATCTCCGGCTCAGTTGAAAGAAGGGTGTCGATAAAATTGCTGACAAGGTACTGAATCTGTTCATAAGGGTTAATGTTTTCAGGAAAATCACGGAATACGTTCTCGTTTATCAGTTTATACAGGTTTATGATAATTTCCACATACAGAGCTTCCTTGCTCTTGAAATGATAGTATATCATTGCTTTGTTTATTTTAGCCCGTTTCGCGATCCTGTCTATCCGGGCTCCGTAAAAACCGTGTTCCCCGAATTCCTTTATGGCAGCCTGATAGATTTTTTCTTCTGTGGTGTCTGTATTCATATAACTAACCATATAGTTTAACTAACTGTTTGGTTAAAACTACAAAAAAATATTAGAATCGTCAATACAAATGTAAAATTTATTAATAATTATTACCAAACATGTTATTTAGAGCACAATAATTGTATACTAATCCCCGTCGCCTTCGGCGGGGGGGATTAGGCTAAAATAGTGCTTTAAATAAGCAAAAATAGTTTAGGAATAATTACTGAAAATATTTAATAATTGGTACATCCCTGCTGGGTTTACATTCTGGTTCATAATCTTTTTTATCCAATATACATATTTGGTGGGACCTGTATATATCGAACAAGAGGTTCCCCTTTTGGCAGGAATATTGGTTTCAATTTGATTTAGACATGATTAAATACAATTAATAAAAGCTGAATCAAATTGTTACTTGTACCCATGACAAAACAAAATAATCAGATGCACCATAAATCAGAGTTAATGCACCAGAGATGACTTCGAAAAATCAGTTTTTAGATGTGCGCAAAATAAATACATTGACATGTGACATAATCAAAGTTAAACACTAAACTATTCTTTGTGATTTTTTTCATTGATATTTCATGCCTTGTTAAAATTTTTAATTCAGGGAAAGTACCATGATTGCCAGACTGTACGGGACAGTGGACATGATTAAGCCTACCGAACTGATTCTCAACGTTAACGGGGTTGGTTATCACCTCCATATACCTTTTTCTACATTCGAAATGATACATACAATGCGAGAGGTAAGACTCTTCGTGTATACCCTGCACCGGGAAGACCAGTTGAATCTTTACGGATTTTTTACTGAAAAGGAGAAGGGACTATTTTCAATACTGATGGAAATATCCGGGATTGGCCCTTCCATGGCTCTTTCGCTCCTGTCCGGATTATCAATAGAACGGCTGATTGACGCCGTCCAGTCAGATAATTATGATATCCTGATTAAGGTTCCCGGAATAGGAAAAAGCAAGGCCGAAAAGCTGGTTTTTGAAATGAAGAGAAAGATGAAGAAAATTGAACAGCTTCACGGTGATGTTAGATCAGAACCCTCACCCAGGAACGACGCTGTTGAGGCACTGGTTTCCCTTGGGTTTGACGATAAACGTTCCGGGCAGATTGTTTCCGATATAATGAAGAACAATACTGAGATGGGGGTGGAAGAAATCGTAAAGGAATCACTGAAACGTTTTTCGGCCTGATTCAATGAGCTTTGGTATACTCATGAAGAAGGACCATTGCCCATTTTCCCGCCAGGTGACCGTTTCCTTTTCTGAGAATCGTGATTACGCCGATATCATCCTTGACCCCGAGAAATATACCGTAACCGATGGGCTGGTTCGTTCCGTCAATAACCGTTGATGTTTTTCCCCAGAAGTCATGGAATTCTCGTTCATCAATCTTTGGGTAAAGTTTTTCCTGCAGGGGCATGTAATTCTCAGGCAGTCCGTATTTTTTTACTTTTCCCGAGACTGTCCCCGTTTGAATCGTTCGTTTCAATGAGTTGATTATACTGTTCCAGTAATACCAGGGGACCAGTACTGTCGAAGAATCAGCATCATCCGGAACGAGATCGTTCAGAGCGAGGGCCCTCGTCAGGGTGATTAGTTCTTTCACGGAGATGTTCAGCGAAAAATCAAGCCCTGACAGCATGGACGCCCACTCCTCACTGTTGACCGTATCTGGGAGAGTCATCGAGATATGCTGTTTTTTCAGAAAATCATCCATGAATGATTTGAAGTCACGGTAATCAATCTGGTCATAGAGAGATCCGAAGTAGAGGTTGCATGAATGGGGCAGGGCCTCAGAGAGGGAAAATTTTCCGTGCCCTTTCCGGTACCAGCAGTGTGCAATTCCCGGTATGTTTTTTTCAAATCCCCGGCAGGTATAGGTATAGGAATTGAAAATATCCTGCCTTCTGTTTGCAAGGTACACGGCGACGAACAGCTTAAAGAGGGAGCCCGGGGGCAGGAAACGCTGGGTCAAATCAGATGAAAATGATTCTACCACGTCCCCTGATTTAATGTCAAAAATGCACCAGGATAGGTTTGGTGTTGTCCTGACTTTTTCATTAATAAGTATAAATTTGATATTCGGAAAGTAATGATGGAGTATATCAAAACGGTTATATCCCCGCCGGGATAATTCCAGGGCCCCGTGCTGGCAGAATCCGACCCCGTGGCCGAGCCCTTTACCGGAAAAGATGTATTCCTGCCGGCGGTTCACCTGCTTTTCCGTGATCGTATAATTGTTGCTTTTTATAAAATTCCAGCCCCTGACCCGGTTAATCCTGAGACGGAAAGTTTCGGGGGCAATATTCAACATACCGTTTCCTGTTTCAAGGCGTACCCTGCACCTCTCACGGCGCAGTGAATAAATTTTTTTGTGGCGCTCGCTATATATAATTTCAGCAAGTTCAGACAGGGACATCGATCTCTGCCACCGGTATTCTCCACAGAGGGTCAAACCGAACCGGTAGAGGATATCATTTACACCGGAAAACCCGGTGTTACTGCCGTTAAAAACGCATGTACCCGTGGTATGCCCCCCGCACCGGGAGTGAAAAAATAGTGATTTCTGTATTACTTTCCAGTCAATTTGCCATTCTCTATCAAGAACAACCGGCCTGCATGTTTTTCCTGTATAGACCTGGCAGTGGGTTAGATCACAAAAATGATATCCTGAATGAACTGGATTATGCAGCCGTTCAAGGGAACGAGCCCTGATGATATGAGCCAGGGCGGCCAGGGCTTCCCTCTTATCAGCGTTTTTTCCGCCGTACTCAGCCCAGGCGGAATCAACAGCATAATTTTGTATTGTTTCAGTTACTGTGATAATTATGGAATTGTCCTGTGATGATATCAGCAATGGGAGGGGATAGTTTCGTACTTCACCGGTGAATGACACCTGTAGTGTTTCGGAGCTGTCATGTTTCACCTGTATGGTGAACGGTTCTTCCAGGGTTACTGTATCACCCGCCAGGATCCATTTACCCCGCACATGCCGTAATTCGGCACGGTTAACGGGTGATTTCTCACCGGTGATTTCATTGAAGAGGAGAGAGCCGTCGGGAAATCTAAAGGAAAGGTATTTCAAGGATCCCTCCTCTATCTGCCTGGTATGTTTGGATAAAATGTTGATGGTAATTCTGCTCTTTACCTCTTCAGATGAAACAGGTTCCAGGAGCAGAAGAATTAAAAGGAATGAGAGTGTGATCTTCATGTAATTTTTCGGTATGTCTTGTATTCTTATCTTGACTTATTACGATTTTAAAGTTATTTAAGGGAACCTCTAGTAATAAAACAAGAGGTTTTATTCTGGGCACGTATTTTGGTTTAAATCGTCCAGCACCATTTTTTTTTAGAAAATGGTGCTGGACGATTTATAGATGTACCCTTAACTATTACATATCTCCGAAACGTGATTACTATAATACAGCAATGAATATCAAATCAAACGACATTGTTTTTGAAAGCAAAAAACATCGCATACCTTATGTGGCACGCCTTATATTAAGTATTTTTATTTTTGGTATTATAGTCATCAATGATCTTGTTTATCTTCAGGTTCCCGCCCTGATACACATGGCCTGGTCGTTTGTCTGGATATTTCTTATTGAATCAAAATACCTTCTCGTATTGAAGAAGCCGTGGACCAAGTATCTCAGGGATACCCTTGATATCGTTGAATTTACAATTCTTGTTTATATATCCGGAACCTCACAGTCGGTGTTTATCATCAGTTTCCCTATATGGGTTATCGGAAGCTCTCTTTATGAGAAGAAAACATACGGCCTGTATATGGCCTTCACCAGCGCATCCAGCTATACGGTTCTTACCGTGTTAATCTATACCGGCGTCATTCCATTTATTAACGTGTTTTTGAGGATGGCAGTTCTTCCCAGCGTATACTTTGCCGCATTTACCGTTGTGTTTCTCTACACGGTCAATTACTTTGTCCATGATTTCATTAACAGGCTCTATGTTGAGCTTCTGACGAAAAACCGGGAAAAAAAGGATGTTTTTGAATCATATGTAGCAAGTGAAAGTAAATACAAGGTGATACTCGAAAGTATTAATGACGGATATTTTGAACTCGATTTAAACGGGAGTTTCACCTTTTTTAACGATGCCATATGCTCTATCCTTGATCGGGACAGGGACGAGATTTTTGGTCTTCATTACCGATCCTTCATGCCGGAAGAAGACGCAAAAAGGGCGTTTGAAGCACATAACCGGGTATTCAGGACCGGCGAGAAGGGGAACCTCCTGGACTGGCGCATTACCAGGAAGGATGGATCTGTCCGCCATCTCGAATCATCAATAGACGCAAGAAAAAACAGTGAAGGAGAGATTATCGGCTTTCGCGGCCTGGCCCGCGACATTACCGAGAAAAAGGTGTTTGAAGAGGCCCTTATTAACAGCGAAGAGAGGCTCCGGCACTTTATCGAGAACGCGAGCGATTTTATCTACATAAACGACGTAAAGGGGCGGATGAAGTTCTTCAACGAGGCAACGATAAATTTTCTCGGTTACAGTGAAA
>CAZEPS010000164.1:0-9525 GCA_964514165.1 uncultured Leptospirales bacterium | reverse complement strand
AATACTGATGAGTTTCTTGATGTTGGTGGTTTTATTCTATTTGATGATTCGTCGAATAGAAGTCCCTTCGGGTTACATCAACTAATGAAAGAAATACAAAAAGGGAAAAGATATGAGTTGATTATTAAAAATCCAAATTATTTATTTAAAAAAATAAAAGATTAATAATTAGACGCTTCGCAGTATAACAATTATATGATGTCAAACAAAGAAACAGGAAAAAATAAATCAGAAGTAACCGGCCTGTATGCCAATGTAAAACAGAAAGGCGGATTGAAATCGAGGGGTATCCATAAAACATCAATAGAGACATTATTAATAAGCGTAGTAACAGTTGTTTACAATGGTGAAAATGATCTTGAAAAAACAATTCAAAGTGTCATTAATCAGGATTATACGAACATTGAATACATTATTGTAGACGGCGCTTCTCAGGACCAGACCGTAAAAATTATTCAACGCTATGATGAATTGATTGATATCTGGATTAGTGAACCTGATGACGGCATCTATGACGCAATGAATAAAGGAATATCATTGTGTTCAGGTGATTGGATTATCTTTTTAAATTCTGGTGATATGTTTTACAGCAAAGGTACACTTTCTGAGATTGATTTTAAAGAATATGATAATGCGATACCATCAATCATCTATGGAAATACTGTCCTGCTCGATGAAGCGGATAGAGAAATCAAATTTCATGTTAATGAATTAAAATTAAGAGATTTCTATTACGTGGATCCAATTTGTCATCAATCTGTTTTATTCAGCAACACTGCCTTTCTTGAAAATGGATTATACACCACAGATTATAAAATCTATGGCGATTATGAATGGTTAATACGATTTTTCAAGAAGGTTGTTGATAACAGGTTTCAAGCATTCCATAGTAGCAAATATATATCTCGTTTTAAATTGGGTGGATACCATGATTCAAACCTGATAGAGGCATACAAGGAAAAATTTAAAATTTGTGATGTCCATTTTTCAATAAGAATAAGGGTATTGTTGCGAATATATTTCATTTTCGTAATTATACGGCGCATACCATTGAGATTAATTAACAATAACTATCTTATATTCTTATACAGAAGAATTAAATATTCCTGAAATTCATCACATTGTTTTACTATTTCAATCCAGGAAATTTACTGAAATTATTTCTCATTAATATTCAAAGTGAACATATACGTGAATGATTTAGTATCAATTATAATGCCGATGTACAATGCTTCTAAGTATGTGGCACATTCGATAAATTCTGTAATCAGTCAGACTTTTCACAATTGGGAATTACTTATCGTAGATGATAAGTCAACTGATAATAGCCGTGATATAGTCAAAAAATTTACCAGGAAAGACAACAGGATTCATTTGTTATGCCTTGAAGAGAATTCCGGTGGTCCGGCAAAGCCGAGAAATACAGCTTTGATGAAAAGCGAGGGTGACTATATCGCTTTTATTGATTCAGATGATATCTGGCTGCCGGATAAACTGGAAAAACAGTTGTTCGTTATAAAAAGAGACAGGGTTGATCTTGTTGCAGGTGAAGCTGAAATAATCAGTAATGCTAATTTAACTTCGAGAAAGCTTCGTTCATGGAAGACATATAACATATTAAAAAAAATTGGCTTACAGGATAGTGTAATTATTTTATACACTAATTATCTTCCCATGTCATCTACTATAGTTCGAAAAGATATAATTAATGGTATTATATTTAATGAGGATAAATCACTGGTCGCACTTGAGGATTGGCTTTTCTGGATTGAAGTATTTATTAATAATAATGATTTACAGTTTTCAATAATTCAACATCCGGTTATTCAGTACAGGGAACTTTCTGATTCAATATCACAGAGAAATCGCGATACCGGATATCGAAAAGCGCTTTATATGATGTCGTACCTCTTACACAGCAATAAGATATCTTTCTTTAAATATATAACCGGGAAATTTGTTGTTGCATGTAAAATCGCCCGATTTCATTTATTAAGAATAAATCAAAATAATTCAGAATTGTAAAATAGTTAGAGTGCAGTTTATGGGAATTAAGCAACACATTAAACGCCTTTTGAAGTTCTTCTTTTATTTAACCGCGAACAGGAATAAGGGACTCAGGCAGGAGCTGCTGTTCTGGGAAAAGCAGTTAAAGAACGGTGAATTTCAGAAATCTGAACGGTTTAGATCTGATATCCCTTTGCCAGATCCATTTCATGATTTTATAACTCATTTGCTGGATATAAAACTTCAAGGTAATACTCAAGTTGATGTTCTTGATGTGGGGGCTGGTCCTGTCACTGTAATAAGTCCCTATTATACAAGGAAGTACAATTTAAATGTAACCGCGATTGATACTATAGCTGCTGAATATGTGCAATTGTTGAGAAAATATAATGTATCCCCCCCCATAACTACTCAAAAATGTGATGCGGAAAATATCTTGGATAAATTTAATAGAAACAGCTTCGATATGGTATATGCACAGAATTCAATAGATCATACTTCTGATCCATTTATCGCGATTAAATCGATGATTAAAGTGCTCAAGCCTGGAGGGGTATTGGGTTTAATGCACATTAAAGATGAAGCTGTTAGAGAGGCATACAGGGGTCTTCACCAATGGAATTTTACAAAGTTCGATGATTCTTTCTATGTTACTGGAAGAAACAGTTCTATTAATATAACTTATGAGGTCCAGGACATGATTGAATTGACAACGAAAACAACTGTCATGGATGGTATTGAGTGGGTTCTCGTTTCAGGTATAAAAAAGTTATAATATGTTATATAGACAAAAAATAATATTTGTATCCAACACATCTTGGACCATATATAAATTCAGGCTCAATCTTTTGATAAGTCTAAAGGCTCTTGGTTTTCAGATTATACTTGTAGCATCATTTGATGAAACAACAAAGAAATTAAGGGAGCACGGTTTTGATGTCATAACTTTGAATATAGATAGAAAGGGTGTAAACCCGGTCAGGGACCTTTCGTTTGTATTTTCTCTCTATCGTGTATATAGAAAGAACAGGCCAGATTTGATTGTCCATTATACAATAAAACCGAATATATATGGTACAGTCGCGGCAAAATTTTCCGGCATACCGTCTTTTGCTGTCACTACCGGTCTTGGTTATGTATTCATTAATGATAGTATTATTTCAAAAATCGCAAGGTTCCTGTATAAATTTGCTTTTAAATTTACTTATACTGCTTTTTTCCTTAATGAAGATGACAGGAAGATTTTTATTGATAACAATATCGTTTCAATGGACAAGACAGAAATTCTTCCGGGAGAGGGGCTGGACTGTTCATATTACAGACCCAATGAGCGCAGGCATTCTGAGATGTTCAGATTTTTGTTCATCGGCAGACTTATTATTGATAAAGGCATTTATGAGTTTGTTGAAGCATCAAAAAAAATCGGTAAACATTCTGATACCATTCAATGTGCTGTTTTAGGTGGGCTTGATCCTGACTATCCTGCAGGTATCAAGAAGGCTGAAATAATACAATGGGAAGAAGAGGGCATAGTGCGTTACCTTGGTACAACTGATGATATACGAGAGATACTGGGTGAATATGATTGTGTCGTACTTCCATCATATAGGGAAGGGTTGCCGCGGGTCCTCTTAGAAGCGGCCAGTATGGCGATTCCAATTGTAGCAACAGATGTTCCGGGTTGCCGTGATGTTGTTCTGGATGGTTATAATGGTCTGTTGTGTAAAGCACGTAACGTGGATGATCTGACAGATAAGATGATTGCAATATATAATCTTTCCTGGGAAGATAGAAGAAGAATGGGCGAAAATGGGCGAAACCATGTTTTAAAAAATTTTGATGATTCTATTATTCTAGAAAAATATTTACAGGTATTACGCAAACTATATAATTAGGTCGAAATGAATATTTTAATTACCGGTGGTTGTGGTTTTATTGGGAGTTTTCTTTACAGGGCATTAGGGAATGAACACAATGTGTTTAGACTTGATATTTTTTCCGATCATCCCACAGATGAAAATTTATCGATGGTTGACTTGACCAATCGTAATGCTCTTGAGGATTATTTTCACCAGCATTCTGACATCAGCCTGATAATCCATACCGCCGCCCTGGCCCACAGTAAAGGGACTGATCTCTCGTTTAATAATTTTAAACGGGTAAACTTCGAGGGAACGAAGAACCTGATTGATCTGAGTATTGAATATCTTGACCTCAAGAGGTTCATCTTCCTCTCGACCATTTCTGTTTACGGGGAAAGACCGGGAATTAATCTCTACCGGGAGAATCATCAAACGAAACCTGTATCCCCCTACGCTGTCACAAAAAAAATGGCAGAGGATTACCTGGTTCATCATGACGACTTCCCCTACACCATGCTGAGGCTCTGTCCTGTGTACGGTGACAATTTCACCCTCAACATCGACCGGCGTACCAGGTTGGGCCCTTTTCTCTACCGGGTCGGCAGGGGCGATAACCGGATATCCCTCCTGAACGTGAAAAACCTTGAGAAACTGGTGAACTTTATCATTGATAACCATCGTGAGTTCAGAAATGAGATTCTGAATGTCGCGGATGATCGGGTTTATAACTATAATGAACTGGTTACTATGCAGAAGAACCGTACTGGTTCCGGTACCGTTTTGCCGATTCCTTCCTTCCTGGTCAGGTCTGCCCTTCTCGCGGGCAGGCTTCTGAAGAACCGGTTTCTGGTAGAAAATTCTGTTAAACTCCTCCATGATACGGTGTATGACACATCCCGGCTCGCGTCCCGGTTAAAACTTGATTATTCAATTAATGATATGTACCAGCACCAATAAACTTTATCAATCAAGCAATTCTGCTTGATCCCTGACCATCTTCATTTAAAATTGCACAATTATATTGAGTATGTTATAAACGATAACAGGTGATGTCTAGTATAGATTTTTTCTTCTCCCTCCCGGCGCTGCTGCTGGGACTGAATTTCGTAACAGCGTGCCTTTTCATGCTGCTGGTTTACCGATTACTTAAAAAAAAGCAGGTCCTCGATAAACCGAACGACCGGAGCCTGCATGAGACGCCGAAACTGAACGGCGGCGGCATCGCCATACTGGCTGCGTACCTTGTCTTCATGACGGTGTTTCTCGCGTACGGGTATGTTTCCCCGGGGCTCTACGGCACCCTTCTCGCCGGGGGTGTTCTCCTCGGGGTGACCGGCTGGTTCGATGATATTCGCGGACTGCCGGTGTGGCTGCGGCTGGGGGTGCAGTTCGCTGCTGCCGTTTTCCTTCTCCTTTTTTTCGGGGGATTGACCGATATCAATCTCCTGGACAGGGTCTGGCACATCGGCATCGCGGGCACCATGCTGGCAATCCCCTACACCATGTGGATGATCAACCTCTACAATTTCATGGACGGCATTGACGGAATCGCCCTCTCCCAGCTTATCCTTCCGTCACTCTTTATCGGGGCCGCGGCGTTTTCCACGGGCAGTTACGGTATTTCTTTCGCCTGCATTTCGATGGTTTTTTCGTCGGTCTGCTTTTACCGGCTCAACTGGCCCCCGTCTAAGATGTTCATGGGTGACGTTCTGAGCGGTTTTCTCGGTTTCTTCTTCGCGGCACTCACGGTGTACCTGAACAATGAGGGAGGATTTTCCGTGCTCCTGGTGCCGGTGCTCCTGTCGGTGTTTATATTTGACGCGACAGTGACCCTTCTTCTTCGTACAGTACGGGGTGAACGGATCATCGAGGCCCACAGCCGGCATATCTACCAGCAGTTCGCCAAGGTATACGGGCACCGGCCCGTTACCCTGTCGGTCATGGCGATAAATATAGCGTTATACGCTCCGGCATTACTGATTATACACTATCCATCTTTTGATCTGGTGATAACACTGGCGGTATACGGGGTCCTGGCCCTGGTGCTCCTGATACTGAAGAGAATTTTTCTTAAATCGGGATACCTTGAAGTTGCTCCCAGCGGTAAAATCATTTCCAGGAGCTGAATATTTTTCTGAACAGTTATTAATTATGGAAATTCCTTTTCATAAACCGTATATTACAGACGATGAGGTAACGGCAGTAATAGAGTGCCTCCGGAGCGGGTGGCTCACCATGGGCCACAAGACCGTTGAGTTCGAGAAGCTGTTTCGTGAATATGTCGGGTGCAGAAACGCGGTGTCCGTCAATTCCGGCACCGCCGCCCTCCATCTCGCCCTGCTGGCGGCCGGTATCGTGGAAGGTGACGAGGTAATCATTCCGGCCATGACCTTTGCCGCCGGGGCCGAGGTAGTAAAATATCTCAAAGCGGTCCCGGTGCTCGTCGATATTGAAAGGGAGACGAGGCTGATGGATGTTTCAGCCCTCGAGGAGAAAATCACCCCAGTGACCAGGGCCATCATGCCGATGCATTACGGCGGCCAGCCCTGTGACATGGAAGAGATCATTGAAATCGCGGAGGCCCATAACCTGGTTGTTATCGAGGACGCGGCCCATTCCCTTCCTTCCCTGTACCGGGGAGACATGGTGGGTGCTATCGGCAACCTGACCTGTTTCAGTTTTTACGCTACCAAGACCCTCACTACCGGCGAGGGGGGGATGGTCACCACAAACAACGACGATTTCGCCCGGCGTATGTCAAACCTCAGGCTTCACGGGATCAGCCGTGACGCCTGGCAGCGGCAGAAATCCGATACCCCGTGGCGGTATGACGTTACCGAGACCGGGTACAAGTACAATACCACGGACATCGCTTCGGCCATTGGGGTGGAACAGCTGAAGAAGCTGGAAACCATGTGGGAAATGCGGAAACGGATTGCTGAGGCCTATTCCAGCGCGTTCGCGGACATGGCAGAGGTCACCCTGTACCGGGTAAAGGAGGACCGGGAGACCTCCTGGTACCTCTACCCTGTGATACTGAACACGGAGACGCTTTCAATATCACGGGACCGGTTCATCGTGGAGATGCTCGAAAGGGGGATCCAGCTGAGCGTTCATTTCATTCCCCTGTACCGGTTTTCCTGCTACAGCTCTGATGGATATGACCCGGCGAACTTCGGGAACAGCGAATGGGCTTTTGAGCGGTCTGTCTCTCTCCCCATCTTTCCGGGAATGACAGGGGAAGAGGTCGGTTACGTTATTGACAACATGCGGGATGTCCTGAAATCAGGCAGGAAGTGATACTTTTTCACTGCCGGTTTGAGTCCGGCTGCACGGGCCGGGAGAACCGGTGTTGACAGACAGGCTGGGAGTGTATTCAGTCCATACAGTTGATACTCGGCATGATGAAAATAATTAGTTGCCCTTATTAGTGATTCAGGGGTATAATAAAATATACAAGTCACAGCAAAAACCAGTCCAGCACCATTTTTAAAAATGGTGCTGGTTCAGACTTTGGGCACCCTTAAATTGATTCTACGGGAATATTGATGTCTGTTATTTATTCAATAAGGGGACGAAAATATCTCTACCTGGTGTTCGACACGTGTATTGTCGTGGCGTCGTACCTGTTTGCGTACGTGGTTAAGTTCTATCCGGACCTGACATCCTTCAGTCATCTTCTACAGCCCGAGATTCTTTTGTTGCCTGTCGCCTGTTACGTCGCTTCGTTTTACCTGTTCCAGATCTACCGCATCATGTGGACCTACTCCAACATCAATGACGTCTACAAGATGATCCTTTCAAACGTATTCGGCTTTGGCCTCTTCATCATGTACGTGTTTTTTCTTGATCAGCCCTTTTCGCGCATCGTCATGCTCCTCTCATTCATGTTTATAACCGCCGGTACCGTGCTGTACCGCATTATTATCAGGGACTATTATTCCCGGAAGCGGACCCAGGAGAAGGAATTCATTATTAACGCCAAGTCAAACTTTACCGAAGAGAATGAAAGGCAAATTCTTATTATCGGGGCCGGGGAGGCGGGTAGGATTATACTTTCAGAATATACCCGGATGGGCATGGGCCGGAACGTGGTCGGTTTTGTTGACGATGACCCGTACAAGATCAGAAAGATATTCAACGGGAAAATGATCTTCTCCGGTGTTGACCGGATTGATAAGACTATCAAAGAGACAAATGCCAGCGAGATTATCATTGCCATGCCGTCGGTCGGTTCCGAAACAATTAACCGAATCGTGACAGCTGTCCGCAGGGTAAACAGTGCCATACCGATAAAGATACTCCCCCTCCTGATGGAACTTATAGACAACAGGCCCCTGTCGGTCTCACTGAGGGAGATCGGCATCGTCGACCTCATCGGCAGGGAGGAATTCACCATCGATTACAGCGCGATGACGAATATGTACAGCGGCAAAACGATACTCATCACCGGGGCCGGGGGGAGCATCGGTTCAGAGATCTGCCGGCAGCTTTTGAAATTCAAGATACGGAAGCTCGTTGCCGTTGGCAGGGGGGAGCACTCCATCTTTACCCTGATTAAGTCACTCACAGATCATATTGAGTTCCTTGAGGTAAAGCCCGAGGTCGTTTACAAGATCGCTGATGTGAAGGACAGCAGGCTCATGGATACAGTTTTCACCGAGCAGAAGCCCGACATCGTGTTTCACGCCGCGGCCCACAAACACGTGCCCCTTATGGAATACAACGAGGCAGAGGCTATCCAGAACAACGTTCTCGGGACGAAAAATCTCCTGGATCTATCGGTCAAGCATAATATAGACGAATTTGTTTTCATTTCAACAGACAAGGCGGTTCATCCCGCGAACATCATGGGAGCTTCAAAGCGGATGGCAGAGATGGTGACCGGATACTATCACCAGAAAAAGGGCCTCAATACCGCAATAGTAAGGTTCGGGAATGTCATCGGAAGCCGGGGGTCTGTCATACCGCTTTTCAAGGAGCAGATTCTGAAAATGGGGCCGGTTACCGTTACCCACCCTGAGGTGACGAGGTTTTTCATGAGCATCCCCGAGGCATCTCTCCTCGTCATAAATGCCGCGGCCTATTCAAAGAAAGGGGGCGAGATATTCGTACTGGATATGGGGAAGCAGTACAAAGTCCTGGACGTGGCAAAACGTCTTATAGAGTTTTACGGGTATGAACCTGAAAAAGACATAAAGATAATTTTTTCAGGCCTGAGGCCCGGAGAAAAGATGTATGAGGAGCTTTTTTATTCCAGGGAAAACCTTCTCAATACCGAAAATAAAAAAATATTCGTCCTTGATTCAAACGGCAAGGACATCAAGCACACGAAGATTAAGTTCTTTCTTGAAAACGAGCTGAAGAGCATTACCGAATTTTCGCCATCGGATATACGTTCCCTAATAAAAAAATACGTGCCCGAATATTCCAACACCGACGAGCCGGAAGACAAGGTATCACTGCGGCTGGTTACGTAGTACTCCTGACTTTCTTTGTACTCCCCCGACCCCCTCTCCCAGAAAAAAGGCTCTGACCCCCAATTTTTTCAACATTTTTCTAAAAAAAATAAGGCTCTGACCCTCAATTTCTTAGAAAGATAAAAAAAGGCTCTGACCCTCGATTTTTTTCGAAAAATTTCTCCCGCTCAATCGTA
>CAZEPS010000163.1:0-9553 GCA_964514165.1 uncultured Leptospirales bacterium | reverse complement strand
TATTGTGCTTTTTCTCAGGTAACTTGATTCCCTTGAACTGAAGGGGAGGTATATCACGTTTTGCCTGTTTCTGCCGATAAAAAAATTGATGTCGTTTCGGGAAATTTCCTTTTTTAACATGCCTTTACGGACGGTGCGGCGCATTGTTATCCTTTTAACCGGGTATGATGTCGTACCGGATGCTTTCAAATTGATCCGCGCTATTGACTGAACGAAACGGTCATTTGTCAGCGGGATGACATCGGCCCTGAGGCCGTGTATACCAGCAGCGAGGGAGAGCGTGCGGATAAAAGCTCCAACTGAGAGCATGGTTTCCCTGTTTTTCGGGTCAACCATGGGGAGCCACCGATTCTTATCGGTGCCTACAGTCCAGTTTCCCGGTTTTTCGACGGATACCGTCCATGGCTGGGTGTTGTGTCCGCTTGAAGCCAGGGACGCCATGGTCAGGATCTCCCGTTCTTTCCCTGAAACCGGCAGAGAGGACCGATTGTTATCGGTGTTTTTCATACATTTTTCTCGAACCGTCTCTGATCCGGCGGTCACCATGGACAAACCGGTCACGGTCAGTGCTGCTGCGCCGGTAAGTTTCACGAAATCCCTTCTGGTAATGTCCATTGTTATCCTCCATAAATTAAAGAAAAAATATACATCGAATAAATATTCGAATAACTGCAATATATCGAATAATTATTCGAAAGTCAAGTAAAAAATCGAATAAATGTTCGAAAAAATATCGTTGACTCGACCCGATAAAACTGATAATAATTTTTATAAATAACTGGTACATAACCGGTATTGTTATCGCATGCCATAAAAACCAGGTGGAATATGTCAACGCAGGCCACCCGGAAATTATCAAATTACATGGGAAAACAGGCCGGGCTTCGCTGGTTCGCCCTGATGATTCCCATCTGATGGACGATCTGACGGCTGTTGTCCTGAAGCGTTCCGTGTAAATATGATGGAGGGATTATGAAAAGGATAACATTTTCGATTGTTATCATAATGATATTTTTATCAGGCGGGTTCTCAATGACCATCACCGAAACATCACGAAACACCGACAGTGAAACCCTTGAAAACGCCTTCGGAATGTACACGGTGTCCTGCGATTTTCTCACAAGGAAGGATTTCGACACCCTGATTTCCCTCATACTGAATGATATTGAAAAAACCGGTTCAACACGGGAGCGCGTGGAGCGGATGAGTGCCTCGGTAAAAAAGTTCGAGTTCATGAAAAACCGGTATATCCTCTTCGCGGTTTATCACAGTGAAACGGTACAGCACGTGCACGGGGCAATCAGCATGGAACTGGTTGATTCGCGTGGTACAAAGGCCGGCAGGGTTGCCCTGGACGGTTACTCCCTGAAGCAGAAGGGCAGGCTGAGGTCCGGCAGGTACCCGTTCCTGACGTACTGGCTTTTCATAACAGACGGACCGGTGACCGAAAAACTAAGGCTCCGCGCGGAATTTCTCCCCGGGCAGGTTGTCGAATACGCTGTCATGCCGTGATTATCTGAAAGTGTTATGCCCTGTCAGGGAGTAGTGGGGCAGGTAAATGTTTGATTTGAGTATGGCCAGCGGCATGATTACAGCCATGAAACCGTTACAGTGATTCAGTTCTGTATTCTCTGTATGGAATAACAAAAAGCGAGAAACCTATGGGAAATTTGAAGGACAAGACCCTCTTCATAACCGGGATCAGCCGGGGAATCGGCAAAGCCATCGGGATCCGCGCCGCACGGGACGGGGCCAACATAGTCGTCATCGGCAAAACCGCGGAGCCTCACCCGAAACTCCCGGGCACGGTATTCAGCGCCGTTGAGGAGATAAAGGAGGCGGGGGGGAACGCCGTTGCAGCAATATGCGATATCAGGTTCGGCGACCAGGTCGAGGCGGCCGTAGAAACAGCGGTGAAAGAATTCGGGGGGATCGACATCGTGGTAAACAACGCCAGCGCCATCAGCCTCACCGGCATCGATGACACTGAAATGAAGCGGTATGATCTTATGGCGTCGGTGAACTCCCGGGGGACCTTCCTCACGACGAAGCTGGCGCTTCCCTGGCTTGAAAGGAGCGACAATCCCCACGTGCTGATGATGTCTCCCCCCCTGAACATGGAGAGCAGGTGGTTCAGCGGACAGCTCGCCTATACCATGGCGAAGTACGGAATGTCCATGTGCGTTCTCGGCCTTTCCGACGAACTCAGAGATCGCGGGATCGCGGTTAACGCCCTCTGGCCGAGGACCGCCATCGCCACCGCGGCTGTCAGGAACATACTGGGTGGCGACGACCTGATGCGCCAGTCCCGAACGCCTGAGATCGTAGCCGACGCGGCATATTTCATCCTCACCTCTGACAGCAGCGACAGGGATAATACTGGAAATTTCTATATCGACGACGAGGTGCTCATGGCGAACGGCATCTGCGATCTCACCCCGTACGCGGTTGACCCGGAGGCGAAACTTGTCAGGGACTTTTTCCTTCACGGGGAGGGTGATATCGAGAATTACTGCGAAGAGATCTGATTTATTTTTAACAATTAACACTTCCCAATCGTATAGCTTTATTATACTGGGAGGTTATTCATGAAGATTGACACTACTATCAATATCAGGAAAGAAATACTGGACAGGATTGACCAGATTGCTGAAACATCTCTGGTTTCGAGAAGCCGGATTGTTTCGCTGCTTCTGAAACGTATCCTCAGAGAGAAAGCGGTCGCTTCCAACCGATTCTCCAGGGTGAAATATCAGAAACGGGACAGGAACGCTGCGTGGAAGCGTCCACACGTGGTGCTTGAGTATGATCTCTACGAAAAGAGTTTAGACCTGAGAAAGCTCTCAAAGATGTCTGTTTCGTTTATTTTGACAGTCGCGTATCACCGGTACCTTGATAAGGTGATGGATGATTTGAGAAAAGGTGGAGAATCCTCTTCTGAATTGAGGAATTATATCTGTATTGGGAGACGGTTTGGTAAAGTTTTCTCGTTTACTGTTTTCTGGGATTTCCCTCCGGAAGAAGAATTGGTCAAGTTTCTGGAATGAATAAGAGCCGATAACAATACTATTTGTTCTGAAAAATTTCCTTTTTTGGGTTAATTTTTCACTGGTATTATTAAATCGGCACAAATTCTCTATAAAAAATTTTAATCTCCAACCTGCAACTGACTCAAAATCACTCGATGAAATATCATCACAGCTATAGGTATGTTCAAATTATCGTATTATTATTACAAATCAATCATTATCATATTTACCAGTAACTGTCCAGGCATTGTGAAAAACCCGATGAGGTTAATAAGAATTGTCGCAAGCCAGGACGCGGTAGAGTAATAGAGATCCATCGATTGAAAATTTATAATATGTGATATAGCCCCGCCGTAGCCGGGAACCAGCACTGATACTGTTAACTGAAATACCTGATTAGTGTTACTATGAGAAATAAGAGAAACAGGGTCACCGTGATGTTCAGATGAAACCTGACATTGTTCCAGGTGAAGAAGGTCTCAAGATCTTTCCCCATAACAATTCGGAAAATGGCGTGGCCGAAGAAGGTTAATGCGAAAATGAGTATAAAAGCGGTAACGATGACGAAGTATTTCATGGTTAACGTTATAATCCCGGGTAAATAGTATAATAACATGGATTTTATAATTCTGTAGTATACTTAAATAAATCTGAAATTTTGCAATAAGATTTTTACAAATGAACCCGGTGATATCCTGCTCGAAAAGTATTTGACAACATTCGGTCCCTGCATCGTATACTGTATCCAACATAGCACAATGTTTAATATCCGCCGGAACTGTTGTTGTAAATCCATCAGATGCAATCTGATCCCCGCGATGAAGTAAATCCCTGATGAGAGATGGTACTCACCTGGGTACGCCGGTAAAAGGAAGGTACCCGGCGGTCGTATATATACGGAGAACCTCTATTAATAAATCAAGAGGTACCCTTTTGGGCACATATTTTGGTTTATAGGTGTACCCAATATTATAAGTAGAAGGATTATTACACAATGGCTTTCAGAGAAAGACTACAGAACGGCTTATTAATTTTTGACGGCGCCCTGGGTACCGAGATTCATAAACTCGAGCTCACCGACGAGCAGTGGATGGGCAGGCACGGCTGCAGCGAGGTCCTGAACCTGACGGTGCCGGACATGGTGAAAAAAATCCACGCCCATTACCTGGACGCCGGAGCTGACGTCATTGAAACCAACACCTTCGGGGCGAACAGAATCGTGCTCGAGGAATACGATCTCGCCGACCGAATCGAAGAGATTAACCGCACCGCTGCCGAGATAGGGCGCCGGGCTGTTGATGAACACAGCTCCGGCCGGGAGTGTTTCGTGTGCGGATCCATCGGCCCCGGCACCCGCCTACCCTCCCTGGGGCAGATCTCCTTTGACGATCTGTACGACTCATACTACTTACAGTCAAAGGGACTCATAACCGGAGGTGTCGACGTCGCGATAATCGAAACCTGCCAGGACATACTCCAGGCGAAATCGGCCCTCCTGGCCTTCCGCGACGCATGCCGCGATCTCGGAAAGGATTTACCGGTGATTGTATCCATTACCATTGAGACCACCGGGACCATGCTCCTCGGCACCGAGGTGACCGCGGCCCTGGCGGCCCTCGAGCCCCTCGACATCGACGTCATCAGCATCAACTGCGCCACCGGCCCCGAGGCCATGGCCCCCTACGTGAAGATTCTCACCGAGAGCTTCCGCGGGCCGGTGATGGTGATGCCGAACGCGGGCCTGCCGGTTAACGTCAACGGAAACATCCAGTACGACATGGACCCGGCAGATTTCGTAAAACGCATGAAAAACTTCATCACCGAAGACGGGGTCCAGGTAGCGGGAGGGTGCTGCGGCACTACCCCGGAATTTATCGAGATCCTGAGTAAAAAAACCGAGGGCCTGAAACCCGCAAAACGGAACCCGTCATGGGAGCCCTCCATATCAAGTATCTACTCTGCACAGGCCCTGGCCCAGGACCCGCGCCCCCTCTTCATCGGGGAACGGGCCAACACCAACGGGAGCAGGCTCTTCCGGGAGTACCTGTTAGAGGGCAACTGGGACGGCATTCTGAACGTGGCCATGGAACAGGAGGGTTCCGGGGCCCATGCCCTGGACCTCTGCGTCGCCTACACCGGACGCGATGAGGCCGCCGACATGACCGAGGCGGTCACCCGCATAACACGGCAGGTGCGGCTACCCCTGGTGGTGGACTCGACCACCTACGAGACCATCGAATCCGCCCTGAAGCTGAACGGTGGACGGGTCGTCATCAACTCCATCAACCTCGAGGACGGGGAGGAAAAGGCCGGACAAGTCTGCGCACTGGCGAAGCGATACGGGGCCGCCCTCATCGCCCTCACCATCGACGAAAAGGGGATGGCCCGCACCGCGGAGCAGAAGGTTTCCATCGCGGAGCGGATATACGACATAGCGGTCAACCGGCACGGTCTCAGGGCAGAGGACCTGATTTTCGATCCCCTGACCTTTACCCTCGGGAGCGGCGACGAAGACAGCGTAAACGCCGGCATCGAGACCCTTAAGGGGGTGAAGCTCGTTAAGGAGCGCCTCCCCGGGGTGTATACCATGCTCGGTGTTTCCAATATCTCGTTTGGATTGAACCCGGTATCGAGGAAGATCCTGAACTCGGTGTTCCTTCACGAGGCAATCGAGGCCGGCCTTGACGCGGCCATCGTGAACGTGAAGCAGATAGTACCCCTCCACAAGATTGACAGGGAGGATCTCGACTTCGCCCTGAACCTGATTTATAACCGTGGCGAAAATCCTCTTTTCGCGTTCATGGACCACTTCGAGGAGCGTACCGGTGATGATTCAGATGAACAGGACGACGACGCGTCCCTTCCACTCGAAGAGCGTATAAAAAAACGGGTCATTAACGGTAACCGGGTAGACATGGAAGAACTTCTCATGGAGAAACTTGACGATACAGAGGCGGTGGATATAATCAACGGCATCCTCATCCCGGCCATGAAGGTGGTGGGTGAACTCTTCGGTTCCGGTCAGATGCAGCTCCCCTTCGTTCTCCAGTCTGCCGAGGTGATGCGCCACGCGGTCCATATCCTGGAGCCCTACATGGAGAAGACAGACGAGGCGGTCGAAACTTCCCTTGTCCTCGCCACGGTGCGGGGTGACGTCCACGATATCGGGAAGAACCTGGTGGACATCATACTTTCGAATAACGGCTTCAGGGTGTACAACCTCGGCATAAAGTGCGAAATCGAGACCATGCTGAACAAGGTCAAAGAGGTCAACGCCGACGCGATCGGCATGAGCGGTCTGCTCGTGAAGTCAACAGCGGTGATGAAGGAAAACCTTGAGTACATGCGCGACCGGGGGGTGAACGTGCCGGTGCTCCTCGGCGGGGCGGCACTCACGAAAAGCTATGTTGACGATGTGTGCGATCCGATCCTGGAGGCGCCGGTCGTCTACTGTCGTGACGCTTTCGAAGGGCTCACCGCCATGAGCCGCGTAAAGGAAGGGACACTGGTAAATGTGCGCGAAACGGTGAAGGTGACCCGGGGCGCCCCGCTCCCCCTGGCGGTACCGGAAGAGGAACCGGAGCCGATCAGCCGCGATATCGGCATACCGGAACCCCCCTTCTGGGGCAACCGCGTCGTCACCAACATTGACATAGAAGAGGCCTATCCTCTTTTGACAAAAGAAGTTCTCTTTCGCGGACGGTGGGGATTCCGACGCGGCAGGCTCTCAAAACAAGAGTATGAAAAACTGATCCGCGACGAGGCCGAAAAGGAACTCGAACGTTTAAAAAAAATGGCGAAAGAAGAGAACCTCCTGGTACCCGGGTGCATGTACGGGTACTATCCCTGCCACAGCAGCGGCGACGACGTGATAATCTACAAGCCGGACACCCTGGAGCCGTGGAAGAGACTCTCGTTTCCCCGGCAGAAGAAGCCGCCGCGCCAGTGCATCGCCGACTTCTTTCTTCCTGAGGAGAGGGGCAGGCACGACATGATCGCTCTCCAGGTGGTGACCGTGGGGGCCCGGGCGAGCGAATACTCCCAGGAGCTCTACCGCGGGGACAGGTACCGTGAGTACCTCCTCTTCCACGGGTTCAGCGTTGAGACGGCCGAGGCCCTGGCCGAACTCCTTCATAAAAGGATCAGGGAAGAACTCGGCATAGCGGCAGAGGACGGTGAGGGGATCGAAGACTTCGTGGTGCAGAAGTACCGGGGGTCCCGTTACTCGTTCGGCTACCCGGCGTGCCCGGACATGACCGGGAACAATGTCATGCTGGAGATCCTTGAGTCCCACCGCGTCGGGGTGACTGTCACCGAAGAGGGGCAGATGGTCCCGGAGCAGACCACGTCCGCCTTTATCGTGCACCATCCCCAGGCGAAATATTTTACCGTTGAGTGAGGTACGGCCATGAAGTACATCTGCACGAACTGCGGCTACATTTACGACCCGGCTTCCGGTGACCCGTCCCAGGGTATCCCGCCCGGCACCGGTTTCGATGACCTCCCGGACCAGTGGCGGTGCCCGATCTGCTACGTCGAAAAAGAACTATTCGATCCAA
Source organism: uncultured Leptospirales bacterium (assembly GCA_964514165.1). Taxonomy (GTDB): domain Bacteria; phylum Spirochaetota; class UBA4802; order UBA4802; family UBA5550; genus CAZEPS01. The sequence goes on along the minus strand of CAZEPS010000163.1, from coordinate 1,965 downwards.
TAGACTGAAAGCGCATTACGTCAGGCGGCAGTAAAATTCGCGGGAATACACATTAGTACCGGAAACCGAAACCGGGGAAAGTCATTTGCAAACGGCTTTCACATCATAAAACCTGGAATTGCTCGAATGGCAGGAGGTTGCCATGAAATATAAACGTGTCGCGGTCACAAAATACGGCGGGCCGGAGGTTTTATCGATTGTCGAGGAGGATGGCCTTCCCGAACCGGGAGACGACCAGGTCAGGGTGCGGGTCCTGGCGGTGAGCGCGTCTTTCACCGATACCCTGGTCCGGAAGGGGCTCTATCCCGGAATAAAAGCAAAGCCCCCGGCTCTGACCCCCGGGTACGACCTGGTGGGTCTGGTTGACAAGGCGGGAAAGAATGCCGGTGAACTCAGGGCCGGACAGAAGGTCGCCGCCCTGACCGTGTACGGCTCCTACACCGAATACATCTGCCTCCCGGCCTCACGGCTGGTTCCGGTACCGGACGAAATCGACCCGGCCGAGGCCGTCAGCATGGTACTTTCGTATCTCACCGCGTACCAGATGCTTCACCGCATCGCGAAAGTAAAAAAGGATGACCGCATTCTCTTTCACGGGGCCGGCGGGGCCGTGGGCACGGCAATAATCCAGCTCGGCAAACTTCATGATCTCGAGATGTACGGGACCGCCTCGAAACCGAAACATGAACTGATAAAAAAAGAAGGGGCCGTGCCCATCGACTACCGGAACGAGGATTTCGTGGAACGGATCCGCGAACTCGCCCCCGACGGGGTGCACGCCGCCTTTGATCCTATCGGCGGGGATAACTTCAAACGTTCGTTCAACTGCCTCAGGCGCGGCGGCATTCTGGTGGCCTACGGATTCTACAACGCCGGCACCGGCAGGGGAGGGAACATCCCCGTCGAGTTTCTGAAAATCCATCTATGGAATTTACTTCCGAACGGGCGCTCCGCGAAATTCTATCTCATAAAAAACGACAGCTGGCTGAAACCGGACCTCACCGAGCTCTTCTCGCTCCTGTCCCGGGGAAAAATACAGCCGGTAATCGAGAAGCGGATGCCCCTGGAAGAGGCTGCAAAAGCCCATGAACTGATCGACCGGGCCGAGGTCAAGGGGAAGATCATTCTTCTTACGGGATGACCCGGTCACCGGCCGAAAGATTCTTCCGGTACTCTGCTCATAATTTCATGAAAAAAGCCTTGATCTCTGGTAAGTAAATATTTACATACCAATATATAATTGCAGAAAGAAGAAGGCTGGTCCCATGAACAGAGCAGACAGGGAAGTGTCGTTGAAGCAAAATGCGGATCTGCCCCTGCCGGTACGTATTTTCAATAAGGCGGGGTCCTTGCTGAGCGCCATGGGAGCGGAACTCATATCCCTGGAAAAGGAAAACCTCCTGAAAACGGCCCGAAAGAGGGCCAGGCTCGAAAATTTCGGGGAGCCCTGGTTTCACGAGCCACTGGACCGCTTTCTCGAGTCCCTGGGGAAAGACGCGGCTCTGACCCCCATGGGCCGTATCATCGCCCGGGAGGGGATCCTCCAGATGCTGGAGAACCGGCTCCGCATTGAGGACCACGCAGCCAGGCATCCGGAAATCGAAAACCAGGAGATTCGCCGGCCCCTCATCATCATCGGCCTGCCCCGCACCGGCACCACCATTCTCCACAGCCTCCTGGACCAGGACCCGGAGAACCGGTCTCCCCTGTCGTGGGAGATCCTCGCCCCGGTGCCGCCCCCGAGGGGGGAAACCAGGGGCTCTGACCCCCGCATTAAAAAGATACAGAAGCAGTTCGACCAGCTCTACAAGCTCGCACCCGGGTTCGAGGCGGTCCACCCCATGGCAGCGGACATGCCCCAGGAGTGCGTGGCGATCTGGTCCCACTGTTTCATGAGTCCCCAGTACCATGTCCAGTTCAACGTTTCCGGCTTTCAGAAATGGCTCGACCGCCAGGACATGGCCA
>CAZEPS010000162.1:0-9574 GCA_964514165.1 uncultured Leptospirales bacterium | reverse complement strand
CTCCGTCCGTGGCCATGGATAATCATAGCTCTGGCAACCCTTATCCTCTATCCAGAACTTGCTCCGGATGAAAAGAAAACCGGCTACGTCCTTGCCATGAGAGACCATCTCCCCCCCGGGCTTCTCGGGCTCCTTGTTGCCGCCTTTTTCGCCGCCTACATGTCAACCATATCGACACACCTCAACTGGGGAACTTCCTATATAATAAACGATTTCTATAAGCGCTTTATCATGAAAGAAGCCTCGGAAGGACATTACGTTCTCATTTCACGCATCACCACGGTCATTCTCGTCATCCTGGCAAGCCTGCTCATCCTGTTCATAAAATCGATATCAGGGGCATGGGCCTTTATAATCGAGTGCGGTGCAGGTCTCGGGACAGTTCTTATTTTGCGCTGGTTCTGGTGGCGAATCAACGCCTGGTCAGAAATAACGGCCATGATTGCCCCCTTCATCGGGTACGGCGCGTGCAGGTTTGTTTTTCATGTCAGTTTTCCCGAGAGCCTTTTCATAATCGTCATTTTCACAACAGCGGCCTGGCTCATTGCTACCTTCATAACAAAACCGGTCGACGAGGACAGGCTCGTTTCCTTTTACCGGAGAACCAGGCCCGGTGGTCCCGGATGGAGACGTTACGAACAATCATTAAATCTTCCCGGTGACACAGCTTTCGGAACTCTTTTCATCAACTGGATAATCGGGGTTATCATGATCTATGCATCCCTGTTCGCGATCGGTAAGCTCATATTCCGGGAATATGCGACCGGCATTATTCTGATGCTGCTCTCCGTTGTGCTGTTTGCGTACTTATCTTCACGTCTTAAACCATCATGACCAGCCGCTTTTTTTTAATTCCGGGGACCTCTATTAATATTTTTCACTTGCTTTTCATCAATAAACACGTATAAACCAGCTCATCCGAAGGAAATAATTATTTATAAAGTAACAGGAATTTTCTTAGTAATATCGTATGAATCCGAAAGAAACACTTAAACTCATTAAGAGCAGGAGATCTATCCGAAAATACCTGAAAAATCCGGTTTCCGACGAAGTGGTACAGGACATCCTCGAGGCAGCCAGATGGTCTCCTTCAGGGTTGAACAACCAGCCCTGGAGGTTCGTGGTTATTAGAGATAATTCTATAAAACAGAGAGTAGCCACCTGCACCCGGTACAGCAGAATCATTATAGAATGCTGCCTCTGCATTGCCGTGTATTATAACCTTCCGGTTGGCTATAACAGGGACAAGGATATTCTGAGCATCGGAGCATGCGTGCAGAACATGCTTCTTATGGCGGAAACCCACGGCATCGGCGCTGTCTGGCTCGGTGAAATTCTCAATCGTAAGGAAGAAGTCAATGATATCCTCGGAATCAGCGCAGAAAACGAACTACTTGCCGTAATCGCATTCGGTTATCCTGACGAAAAACCAGACAGGGACCGCAAAGAGCTCGATACCATGATTTTAAAGAGGATGTAATATATGATGAGATATGTTTTAATCATTCTGCTTCTTATACCTCCTGTCGGGCTTGTATCCCTTGACAAACCCTATTTTAAGATTGTCCAGCAGTCGATTACAAAGAAGAGTGCCGGCCAGTATACCGCAACAGTAATAATTGAATCATCCAACGCTGAACCGTACCTGTTCGAATCTTCGCAGGTTCCCATTACCAGTGAGCGGTATATTCTCTATGGAACCTATCCGGATCAGATAATCAGTGAAAATAATACGCTTTTCGGCATGATCGACGTTGATTTCAACGGGGACGGAGACGTAAAAGACAGTTACCGGGTAGCGAAAAGGGGCGATGCCATCTATATGAACAATGAACCCCTGAATATAATAATGGGAAAAATGAAGGTAGGCAACCTGACTGTATTCAAATATACCGGCTCCGGGAATGAACTCCTTGTTAACAGCCTGTCAGAATCCGGGAAAAAATTTATTGTTTACACCGCGGATTACCCCTCACGGAAAATGATAATCGGCTTTAACCTGGACAATGCGATTCCCCTGGAAAAATTTTCGAATCCCTGCGTGCAGATCATGCTCTGCAAAATCATGCCGGCGCGGGATGCCAGTCCCGGTTTTTCCATATCCAGCGAAAAGAATTTCACCTCTTTTACCAATGAACAGATTTTTGAAGACCAGGGGGGTGACTGGGTGGGGATTAAATGGATAGTAAAACCGGTTACTCTTACATCAAAACGCACGGAAATAACGGTTAACCTCTCTGGAATAACTCCCCCCTTCGCCCTCCTTTCCCATATTAATTACAGCCCGGGTGACGGCATCCGGTTCAGGGGTGTCACGTCGAAGAGCCTTATTCAATAGGCCTGGCCATTATACATTGAAGAGGAATTTCACTATGTCACCGTCCCTGATGACATAGTCCCTTCCCTCTGATCTGAACAGACCGTGTTCCTTGACGCCCAGTTCTGAACCATTCAGAACCAGATCATCATAATTGAAAACCTCGGCACGGATGAACCCCCTCTCAAAATCAGTATGGATCTTTCCCGCTGCCTTATCAGCGGTTGTCCCCTGCTTCAATGTCCATGCCTGCAGTTCCGTCGCGGATGTGTAATAGGTGATCAGGTCGAGGAATGTATAGGCGGATGCGATCAAACGGTCCAGCCCGGATTCGGCAAGCCCCATGGCCTCGAGATACTCCTGCTTTTCCTCATCAGGAAGTTCCGAGATTTCCTCTTCAAGTTTACCCTTTATAAAAAGTAATTCGGAATTTTCACCTGATGCGTGGTCTTTGACCGAGCGCAGCATTTCCTCCGCGGGATCTTCCTCGCCGATATTTGTGCAATAGAGGATCGGCTTCCCGGTGATCAGCCCGAATTCACTGATCGCTTTTTTTTCGAAACTGGTCAGTTCCATGGTCTTGATGAAATTTCCTTTGTCGAGGGAGTCAATAATCCTCTCCAGAAGCCGTGATTTCTCGGCCGCCTTTTTGTCCCCGCTCCGTGAAATTTTATCGGATTTTTCCTTTCCCCTCTCCAAAACCTCAATGTCAGCAAGGAGGAGCTCGGTATTGATGATATCTATATCCCTCAGTGGGTCCACGGAACCGGTTACATGCACGACGTTTTCATCCTCAAAGCATCGCACCACATGAACTATGGCATCGACATTACGGATATTGCCGAGGAACCTGTTGCCGAGTCCTTCCCCCTTGGAGGCACCCTTGACCAGGCCGGCAACGTCAATAAATTCAATTTTTGTTGGTATCGGATTTTCCTTCGGCAGAATGCGGGAAATCTCGTGAAGGCGGGGATCCGGGACCGGAACAACAGCACGATTCGGTTCTATCGTGCAGAACGGATAATTTTCCATCTGGGCCCCTGCACCGGAAAGAGCGTTAAAAATTGTTGATTTCCCTACGTTGGGAAGTCCTATGATGCCGCATTTAAATCCCATTAAAAACCCCTTTGCTGTATGAATATTTTCATCATGACTCTTAATCATTTTATAGGGCTTCTGAAAAACAGCTTTTTGAAGCACCCTGTATTATAGTAAATACATTGACATTTCTTTTCAAGAATTGAACAACAGGGTAAAAGGGACGAGACTTTACATATGTATTATATCCAGACATCTATCCTCCCGGGCCTCCTGTTAGTGACAATTGTCCTGATGCTTATCGCGTTGTCATCATATGATCTCAAACTAGCGAAATCATTTATAATCAACTGCCTTCTGTCCATGGTCATAATTATTCTGACAATTCTGCCTGATGTAAAAAATCTTGATACCAGCTTCATTCTTTCAATTTTACTACTGCTCTATCCGTTAACGGTTTTTGACCTGTTAAAATCATACCTGTTCACTGACACCTGGCTCACGGAGTTGATATTCAAACTTTCAACCGTATTTTTTATTATACTCACATTTATTTTGACAAATCAAATTTTCGCAATAATAATTTCAGCCCATATCATCCAGTCATTGTACATTATTATAATCCTCATACCGTACAGAAGGATGTTTATAACGCTGTCAATACAGTTCCTGATTACGGTATACGCAGCCTATCTCATCGTGCTGTTCAATAGCAGTAATTTAATACTTCTCGTTCTGCCTGTGCCACTGATCACACTGGTTCAATTTTTTCTTTTGCTGTATTATTACAGATACCGGTTATCAAACATCATGTACCAGTTTAAATCGGCTAATGACACGAACCGCAGGCTTACCCATACGATAGGCCGGATGAAGCAGAGTAATGAACAAAGCAGAAAGATAATAATCGAAAAGGACCTCGAACTGTTTCAGATGTCTCGTCACGCGAGCCTTGCTGAAATAACAACCGGTATCGCCCACGAACTTACCCAGCCCCTGGCCGGAATCAAGGGTATCTCACAAAACATGATAGACGATATCAATTATGAAGAATTTGACAAACTCGAGGCAGTATCTGAACTCATGAAAATCTGTTCTCTCGTGGACAAGTCCACATCGATAATTGACCACATACGAAATTTTTCAAAGAAGAATATTTTTTCAATGAAATATATTGATATCAATACTGTCATACTTGACGCTATAGATTTGATCAATGAGCAGATAAAAAACAGGAATATAGAACTGATATTTCTTCTCGATGACACGATACCAAAATTTTTTGGAGACAAGATTTCACTGGAACAGCTGGTTGTTAATTTCATACTCAACGCCAAAGATGCTATCCAGGCGAAAAAAATCAATACCGAAGACTTTCAGGGTGAAATACGCGTTACCACTGCCTATGTTACCGGTTACGTTACAATGATAATTGAAGACAACGGCACTGGGATATCCCGTGATAATCTTCAGAAAATCTGGTCCCCATTTTTCACGACAAAAAAACGTTCTCACAGCACCGGAATCGGCTTGTCCATAAGCAACAAAATTCTGAAAGAACACGGGGCAACCGTTTCGGTTTCATCAACCGGTAACGGGACATCTTTCACTTTTTATTTTCCGATAGATGACAACGGTGCACAATGAACATTTACAATAAATTTTTATCTTCTCTGCCAGCTTTTAAATCTGCAAAGACGCCGAAAAAAAAGATCCTGGTGCTGGAGGGAGGAGGAATGCGCGGTATATTTCTCACCGGGGTTCTTCAGGCCTTTACCGATGTCGACTATTTCCCATGGAAATTAGTTATAGGTTCATCCGCGGGGGCCCTGACCGGAACCGCATACGCAGCTGGGCAGATACACCTCGCTCGTGATGCCTTTTTCACAAAACTTCTTACCGGAAAATTTATAAATCTTTCCAATATCTTCCGCGCTCATGAACATATTCTCAACCTCGACTGGATGATTAACACAATTATCAACGGCAGTGATCCCTTTGACTTTACCCGGTTAAGAAGAACCTGCCGAGTTCTTATAACAGCGACAAACTGCCCTGATTATACCAAACCAGAAACTATTTATCTTGATTCAAAAAATGATGACATCATTACGGCTTTAAAAGCAACGGCCGCTATTCCATTTCTCTACAGGGGGTTCGTGAAATACGGCGATTACCATCTCCTGGATGGTGGACTCATGGATCCAGTCCCCTATCAAAAAGCAATATCACTCGGCTTTAAAGAAAAAGAAATTCTTGTTGTTCTGACGCGACCGCGTGGTTATAGAAAAAAGGAGGAATCATTCTGGATACACGCCCTGTATGAGAATTATTATAAAGATCCTCAATTCCAGCCCCTGGTAAAGGCAATGGAAAACCGCTATCTCATGTACAACAGCATACTTGACGATCTAGAGCATAAGCGCACAGATATCACAGTAATTTATCCCCCTAAGGATTTCAAGGTAGATCGATTAACGCAGGAAGATAAAAAAATTTTGGAAGGATTTGAACAGGGTGTTACATCTGCAAAAAAGTATTTAAAAAATCAGGGAAAAACACCATAGTAATTAGAGTATATCGATAACAATAAGCGTCAAGTCATCATCCTGATGACCGGTGGATTCAAAACCAGACCATTCCCTCACGCTGGCAATGATTTTGTCAGTAAACTCCTCTGCAGGCAGATCCTGAAACCTGCGAATTGATTTAATCAGATTTTCTTCACCATAGATATTTTTTTCCAGATCCCTGAATTCAATCAGTCCGTCAGTATAGAGAATGATGCGATCCCCCTTATGGACATCGAGTATCTTCAAACTGAATTTCCCATCCTCAAATAATCCAACCGGGCTACCGTGAAGTTTTACTTTGATAAGCTGTTTTTCGGATCTCCGCCAGATAAGAAGAGGCCTGTGGCCAGCATTGGAGTAGTAGAGCTTGTTATTTATAAGATTAATGGTAATATATGAAGCTGTTGTGTACCTTCCATGGGAGTAATTACACATTATTGTGTTTATTTTATTCAGAAGTATCGATGGATTTATATCATCCATCTTGTAAAAAGAATATGCAACCTGAAGCATTGCGCACACAATAGCGGCGGGTACGCCGTGTCCGGAAACATCCGCAATAAGCACTCCCAGCCGGTCTGAATCAGTATCCTGGAAATCGTAAAAATCCCCTCCAACCTCCTTCATTGGTTGATACCTGACGGCAATTTTAAAATTCTTTACCGAAGGAAGCTCTTCAGGCAGAATCGTGCGAATTATTTCATGCGCGATATTGAGTTCTTTTTTTATTACATTGAGCTCATCCTGGACCTTGACTGTTTTCTTCAAATGAACCAGGTTCTGAACCCTCACGAGAAGTTCCTCTCTATTTACCGGCTTCGTCAGGTAGTCGTTTGCTCCTGCCTCGATACCGGAAATGATGTCGTACGGTTTGCTTCTGGTTGTCATCAGCAGAACAGGCAGTTCGAGGAGACTGAAATTTTTCCTTATTTCCTTGCAGACTTCATACCCGGACATTTTAGGCAGCATAACATCAATGATTACGAGATCAGGAACCTGGTTTTCATCAAGAGCCAGCAATGCTTCGGAGCCGTTGTCATAAGTTACAACAGAGTATTCCTCAAGGGCGAGATGGTTTATCAGCACCTGGAGATTCACCGGCTCATCATCAATTATCATGATCCTTGAATATATATCTTCCTGATTTTTCAGATTATTTACTCTGTCAGTACCTATATCATCATGAGAGAAATCAATTATATCCCTTTTTTCAAACTTCATTGAAAGATCAGAAACTGTGTCATTCCAGGTAACAGCACGCTCAAGGGTAAAGGAAACAGCTGTGCCTTTCCCGGGTTCCGATTCAAGCTCGATATCGCCGCCGTGAAGTTCAACCAGATATTTGGTGATTGCCAGTCCAAAACCCGGTGCACCATGACGAACACCGGTAACTCCTGAAGACACCTCAAATGTATCAAATATCTTTTCCTGCAGTTCCGTTGTTATTCCGGAACCGGTATCGGAAACGCGGATTATTATTAATGAATCATTATATTCATCTATCTCGGCACTGATTGAAATACTGCCTGAATCCGTGAATTTGATTGAATTGGTAACTAGATTCAGAAGAATCTGTGCAACGCGATCGGAATCTGCGAGTACTGGCGGTAAATCATCGGGAACCCTGTTATAGATTACAACATCCTTTTCCCCGATAAGTGGCTCAGTTGCAGTTCTTATAAACTCGGCCACCCTTGATAAATAGACAGCTGTTTTTTTCAGAAGGATATCCCTGTGCTTGAGACGGGAAAAATCAAGAATATCATTTACGAGGTTTGACAGGCGTTTCCCGCTTTTGACTATCAGCGACAGATCATTTTTTGATGCTTCGCCAAGTTCCCCGGTAACACCCGATATCATTGATTCAGCAAGCCCGATAATGCTCGATATGGGTGATCGCAATTCATAAGCAACATTTGCCAAAAAATCATCCTTAAGATTATCCAGCTCGGTTAATCGTTTGTTCGTTTCAACCAGTTCGGCGATTTTCAGGTTTATTATTTGTGTCATGTGATTGAATGTCTTTGACAGGACACCAATTTCATCCTTAGAAAAAACCGGGATCTCAACCGAGAAATCACCCCCTTCAATTCTTCTTGCTGCATTATTCAACCTGTCAATAGGTTTCGACAGGTACCTGCTGAATATAAGACCAATTACACTAACCACAACTATGGCCAACCCCGTTAAAAAATACAGGAACCACCGCAACCGCTTAATTGGATTTAATACTATCGATTCATTAAAATAGAGTCTGCATATAGACAGGGGAGTGCCATCCTGTAAATTACCAATACCAATAAATTCGTAGCAGGGTGATGAATAGCCAGGGACAGTGACAATTATTGATTCATTTCTTGATGAAAGTTTTTCAATTTCCTGGTCAGATATTTTTTGATTGTTGAAGAAATTCAGATTTGCTACGTTTTTATCAGCATATCTGCCAAGAATTAAACCATTATAGCCTTTTCTCGAGGATACAAGTATCGCATCTGCATAGATTAAACCCTCTTTTTTGAGCGGCTTGAGATTCTGAAGCAGTTCCTTAGCATCGATCCTCGACGAATCAATTTCGCCACCGTTCATCAATAAGATATTAACTATGGAATTGGCGGTGATTTTACTGATCAACATCCCCTGCTCAGTAAGCAGGGAAATTTTTTCATTTTCATTTTTTTGTACAATAAATAGCGTTAATGGCAGTGTAGCAATAATTATAATTACCACGAATATAAGTATGAGTTTATATCTTAATTTCACCGCTTGTATCAATTAGTCGATTTATAGTATGAGTCAGATAAAAGGACGGTACTAGAATGTATTCAGTCTAATTCATCCAGGCTCTTATGTATCTTCAGGAACCTGTCAATTGTCGCAACACGCAGGAGATCGAGTATATCATCGTTTATCCTGACCAGTGTCAGTTTGCCACCAGCAGATTCCATTTTTTTATGAACAGTTACCAACAAACCAATCCCTGATGAATCCATATAGTCTACGCGACCGAGATCAACGACAATACTTTCTGAATTGTTCTCAATAAGATCAAAAAGAGTTTTCTTTAAACCGGTCACATTGAAATGATCAATATCGCCACTTAATTCCACCACTTTATGCCTTCCATGATCTCTGATAGCAATATCCATTTATTTCTCCTGAATAAAAAAGACTTTTTAAGGGTACATCTAACAATTTCATGGTTTCTGAATGAGAGGAGCATCGCGCCTCTCATGAAATGCTAAATAAAATTTAAACCAAGATATGTGCCTAAAAGGGTACCTCTTGTTTAATTAATAGGGGTTCTTTTAATATTCTGTAATATATTGTATATATATCAATCAGTCAACATGCGGGACTCAGGAATAAACATTTAATGACTGTTTCATAAAATGCAAGCTTTTTAATCTAAAATTTTCTAATGATATTTTGTATAAAATCTGGCTAAAATAACAATAAAGCCCAAGTAATTACTTGGGCTTTATATAATATGGTCAAGCCTCACGACTGATTAGTAACTGGTCAGCTGAACACATCGCTGTGCTTACACTTCCAGCCTATCAACCTCGTCTTCTTCGAGGAGTCTTCAGTGGCCGAAGCCAAGGGACATCTTATCTTGGAGTTGGCTTCCCGCTTAGATGCCTTCAGC
>CAZEPS010000161.1:0-9652 GCA_964514165.1 uncultured Leptospirales bacterium | reverse complement strand
CCCGGCGATTAATACCGGAAAGGCCACAACCAGGCCTGCCTGGGTCGTCAGCAGGGCCTCGGATATGCCTTCGGCCATGAGGGCAGGGTTCGACGACCCGTGGAGCCCTATCAGGGTGAAGGTCTTCATCATGCCGATTACGGTCCCGAGGAGGCCGAGGAGCGGGGACAGTGCCGCCAGGAGGGTGATGGTCCCCATGCTCTTATCAAGCAGCCCATGGTAAAACAGGCGCCGTTCTTCTACGGTTTCAGCGGATGTCCAGCCCTGAACAGGGCTGTTGAGAACCCTCGCGATACCGGAAAGGACGCTGGTTTTCCCTTCAGTTTGGCTACCGCTGGTGTCTGTCCGCTCGTGGATGAGCCGAAGAATTACAGCTGCGGCCCGGTGTTCCCGCCTGACGAGGGAATACTTGTCCAGTATCAGGTACCAGGCCGCCACTGAAACGGCAAAGAGGGCTACCATGACCGTACCGCCCCGGGACAGGGTTTCCATGGCGTAATAGAGCATTTTATATCACCCCTTGAACACGGTATTGACCAGGGTAAGGCCGTAGCGCTCTATGTCGGTAATCAGGGATTCGGCCCTGTTCAGGAGTATCCGGTGCGCCAGGAGCACCGGTATCGCCACGATAAGGCCGAATTCCGTCGTCACCAGGGCCTCAGCGATACCCCCGGCCAGGAGCTTCGGGTCACCGGTACCGTAGGCAGTGATCACGTCAAAGAGGGATATCATCCCGGTCACCGTGCCGAGAAGGCCGAGGAGGGGCGCCAGGCCCCCGAGGCTCTTCAGTGTGGGAAGGTGTTTCTCGAGGAGTGGTATCTCGTGGAGCATGATTTCATTGAGTTTCTCCTCTGCCTGGTTCTTTTTCATTTCATCGTGGTCGATGAGGGACCTGATTACCCTGGGGAGGGTGCCCTCGGAACCGGAACAGAGCTCCCGCACCTTCTGCAGGTTGTTCTTCTCAGCATGTTCCATGACCGATTTCATCAGGGAATCCGCGTTGACGCTGTTGCGCCGGAGGACCAGTATTCTTTCACCCGTGATGTAGAGCGCGTATCCGAGGATTGCGAGTACCGCGTACATTACCGGCCCCCCGGAGCGGAACCAGTCGAAAAAACCGGCGAAAACCGTGCCGGAACCGTACCCTTTTGCGGCCGCGGTTGACTGCATGACGTCAACCGGAAGTGCCGAGAGGATTTCCCCGTTATGCACGTCTCTTACAAAACGCTCCATTGCGCGGGACGCTCCTGAAACCTCTTCGCTCCATGAATACACGCTGTCGGTGGATTTTCCCGTCTGAAGGAGGACGGCGGAATCTCCGCCCCGTTCAGGGAGAAAACCGTAGAAGACGCCTCCCATCCTGATCCTGGTTCCCTGGACCGGGATGTTCTTTTCGGTGAGGCGTTCACCCGGTTCCAGTACGCACTGCCTGGTCTTCTCGATGATGGTCTCCAGACAGGCGGTGAGTTCCCTGCCGGTGAGGGTGAAATCCTTCCCTGTTTCGATCGTCTCTTGTATGCGTTTCAGGCGGCTCAGGTCTTCATAGCTCAGGTAGGGGGCCTTCATCTCCGCCTCCTTGATAAGCTGAGCCATCGATGAAGCCTGGAATGAAGAGATCTCTGCAGCACGGAGCTCCCGGGCCTCGACCTTTTCCTCAATCTTCTCGGTCTCTTTTTTGGCGGAAAGGATCTCCTCCCGGAGCCTGTTTCTTTCATCTATGAGATCCCCGGCCTCGCCGTCAAGAGACTCGAGCTTCTCCCTGATCTTCCGTTTCAGCTCGATAAAGGTGAACCTGGCCTGGAGATATTCGTTCTCGTTTTCCTCGAGAATACCCGCCGCCTTTTCGTATTCCTGTTCCGGTTTAGCCTGCACCTTCCCGGCTGCCGGGAACAGGGCGAGGAGAATGACTGCTGTGACGAGGTATCTATTCATCAGAGCCCTCCCTGGCGGACGCGGTAAATAATCCCGCCGGAACAGGGAATTCCACGAGGGACGGGGATTTTTTCCCCTGGAGCATCCTGACCGCGTCTTTCACCGCCCGCGATTGGGCCATGGTGAGATCGGATTTTTTTCGCCACCGGCCCTTGTCCCTGACGAACATCCAGGCCCTGTCTCCGGACCCGTCCAGGCATGCGAGAATGACCCATCCGACACGGACACAGGCGTTCTCCCCGTCGGTATAAGCCTCTGAATCGAAGCCCCTGAGGTACTCCTTCCTGAGAAAATCATGGTAGCGGTGGTAAACCTCCTCCGGGTTTACCGACTGGTACGAGGCGTCGGTGATAATTTTATGGAGAATAAGGGACCGGTTCTCCCGCTCAAAGGGAAGGGACTCCTCGATACTCCGGTCGTACCCTTTCATGGAATTTTCCGTGTCTTCACGGAGGGTCTCGAATTTCAGGGCCAGTTCCCTGAGGGCCCGCTGGCGACCCTGTTTCCTGGCGGTTTCTCGGCCGAGTTCCCGCTTCAGTTCAGTGATTTCCTTCTGGAGGTCTTTTATTTCATCTTTTCTCCGTTCAATTCTCCGGGCGGAATTCTTCTCGAATTCTTTCATTTCGCTTGAGAGTTCCCGGGTCTTCTTCTGGAATTCCCTGGCCCGGTTCAGGGCCTCTTCGGCCTTTTTTTTGTATTCCAGGCTGTCACCGCTCACGGAAAGATATAATCCGGCGAAGACGATAAGAATGACGGTTATAAGGATTTTTTTCATGGCAGCGCCTCGGGAAAAAGTAATCAAAACGAGAATAGCCTGCAGGCTGTTCAAGATCATTCCCGGGATCTAGATCCCGGGGTTTTGTTCATTAACAATGTTCTGAAAGATTTTTTGGTGTTACGAAATAATCAGTCAAGTATAAAAAATAACAAAAAAACAAAAAACGTAACAAATATTCTTTGACAAATTTCCCCTCTATGTAAATACGGACAGAATATCCGTAACACAAAATAGTAACAATAAAAAAATTATACTACGCTTGGAGGAGTATAGTGAAAAAATTTGCAAACTTCATTGTTTTAATCCTGCTTGTACTCATTATTTCACTGCCGGCACTGGCACAGGAAAATCAGGAGGGGTCAGAGCCTGAAAAGGAAAAAGCAGAGAAAATCGAAGATAAGGACGTTACCCTTGACCGGGTCGTGGTGAAGGGTGAAAACCTTTCTGAGAAAGACTCATCCTACACGATAAACGCCATCGACTCGGAAGAGATACAGAAACTAGGGCTTTCAAACACCGCCGATATCATGAAGAGGGTCCCCGGGGTTGAAGTTTCCGATTACAACCAGGGGGGGGTATCTAACGCGGTTATAATGCGCGGTTTCGCCACCGGTATCCATGGTGGTGACCTGGGGATCTATCTCGACGGCATACCCCTCAATGAGTATTACGGCCACGGGGGAGGTTACGCTGACCCGAATGTCCTTATACCCCTTGAGCTGTCACGGGTACTGGTGTACAAGGGCCCCTCGAGCGCCCTCTACGGCAACTTTTCCCGGGGTGGCACCGTCGCCTTTTTCACGAAGAAAAAGGGGGATTACGTCGACGTATTCCAGAAGTACGGCTCCTTTAATACCACCGACACCCAGGCTGCCCTGGGCACCGAACTGGCGAAAGGCCTCTGGAACAATACTGCGGTCCAGTATTTCCGGACCGACGGATACGCGGACAATTCAGAGCATATCTACGGAAACGCTTCCACACGGTTTACCTATGAACCGGTTGATAAACTCGAGATAAGTCTGTCCCTCCGCGCCCACGGGTCAGACTGGGACGCGCCGGGGTACATCACCAGGGCCCAGTGGGGGCAGGAGGATTTTGCCTTCAAGCAGGCCTTCATCGACAACGACTTCCAGATACTCGGCATCAATGATTTCCCCGAGGACGACGGCGGCGAGCGCCGCCAGTTCAGCGAGCGGATCGACGTCGGCTATGCCGTGAGCGATAATGTCAAAATACTGGCCTGGGGCTTCGGGCTCCAGTCAAAGTGGGTCCGCTACGCCAAATTTTTTGGAAGCAGCCAGAGTGAGAGTAACTACCGGATCGGCAAGTACGGAGCCGGGGCCAATGTGAACTTTGACATTCAACTGTACCGGGAAATTAAGATCATCGGTACGGCCGGGTATGAGTTTTTCCGGGACGGTACGAAGTACAAGCGGTACGACTCAGAATACCGACGCAGGACCGGCCTCTCCCAGTGGAAAGAAACAGAGTTCGACAACCACGCATTTTTTATCGAGATGGAACTGTTTCTTCACCGGTTCTTTCGACCGACCCTGGCCGCGCGGTACGACATGTTCGCCGGAAATTATACTGACAAGCTCTTCACCAGCATTCTCGGTACGACAATCAGTACCGTTCCCCTCAGGTACAACCAGTCCTTCGGGGTGGAAAAATACGACCACATCAGCCCCAAGGTGGGATTCAGGTCAACCCTGGTTGACGATGTCCTTGACATTCGGGCCAGCGTCTGCAACGGTTTTATCCTGCCGCCGGACACGACCCTGTTTGAGTTTTACTATAACCTCAAGCCGTCGGAGATCTGGCAGTACGAAGCGGGGATAACCGTTACCTGGGAAAATTATGTTACCGCTGACGCGGCCGGTTACATGATTGACACGACCAACGAGATCAAGGAGTATCCCACCGGCTCAAACTTTTACCGGAACCTGGGGCAGACCCGGCGGTGGGGTATAGAAGCGGTCCTGGAGGTTAATCCCGTAAAGTGGATAACCCTGAAGGGACACTACGCCTGGTCGAACTCTGAGATTGTTAAAAACGTCCGGGACTCGGCTGAGAACGCCTACATCCGGGGGAACAGGATCGCCAATATCCCGAAGCATCTCGCCGGTGCCGAAATTATCGGCATGACCCCGATCGGCCTCGGGGCATCGGCACGGTTCAGCTACACGGGAGAGCAGTACACCGACGACCTGAACACCTCCCAGAAAAAGTACCGGGGCTACCGGCTCCTCGATCTCGCATTGTTTTATACCCTGCGGGTGAAGGACACGTATCCCCTGGAGCTCGGTTTCACGGTGAAAAATGTGCTGAATGAGCATTACGCCACCTACGCGTCGGGAGACAACTTCTGGTCAACTGGAATGCCCAGGAGTTATTACGGAACTGTTTCTATGCGATGGTAGGCTCGATGCTTACTTGAGGGTTTATCGTAATAACCTGGATTTACAGGGGTCATTACATTGTTACTATATGGGGACTTCAAAAACCGGTTTTTGAAAGTCCCCATCATTATTATATCGAGGTATGATGAAATGAAAAAAAATACTATTGGTATTCTTGTTCTCGGGGCCCTTCTCCTGCCCGGGATAATCCTGTCCCATGACATGTGGGTGGAAAGCGGCTCCTTTTTCCTTAAGCCGGGGAGCTACGCGGTCATGCAATTCCCGTCGGACCACACCTTTCCCGCTTCCAACAACGAGTTCGTTCCTGATGACAAGGTGGTGCCGGCCTATATCCTCACACCGGGGGGCGGAAAGGTTCAAATAGTAAAGGCCGGTGAAAACAGTTACCGGACCGCGAAAAAACTGGATGCCCCCGGCACCTGCCTGGCGGTAACCGGCAAAAAATGGATGTTCTGGACCCAGACCACCACGGGCTGGGAAGAGGGCAAGTCAAAAAAGGATGTTCCGAACGCGGTAAAGGGGACTAAAAGCGGGAAATTCTGCAAGGCCATATATCATGTCGGCCGGGCCGGGGGAAGCGTTTATCAAAGAATCGTGGGCCACGACCTTGAGATAATACCCCTGAAAGACCCGGGGACCCTCAAGGTAAAAGATACCATGCCGGTGAAGGTCCTCTTCAAGGGGAAGCCCTACAGCGGTGACGTGAAGGGAACATACGAGGGTTTTTCGAGCGAAAAGGACACCTACGCCTTTGTGACCGGGAGCGGAAAAGACGGCATGGCCGGAATACGGATACTCAAACCGGGCAAATGGATTATCAACGTCGGCCACAGGGAAGACGTAAAGGGTAGCCCGACCCACGACGATGTGCTCTATTCGGCGACCCTTGCCTTCGAGATTCGGTGAATCGGTTTAATAAGGTAATTATTGTGAAAATGAATAATCCGTTACCGGCACTCTTTCTTTCGGCCGCCCTTTGCGTTGCCGGCGGAACGGCATTCGCACACGGGGTTTACGCCGACGAGGCAACCGGCACCGCGGTCATCGTGAAGGTTCAGTACGATTCCGGTGACCCGATGATGTACGCGGCAGTGAAGGTATTCTTTCCCGACGATAAAAAGACCGAATACATGAACTGCCGCACCGACCGCCAGGGGACCTTTGCCTTTGTCCCGAACCAAAAGGGCGAATGGTCGTACACCGTCAATGACGGCATGGGCCACGGGGTATCAAAAAGCATCGCGGTAACCGACGATTTCACGATTGAAAAGCCGGCTTCCGGCGGAATGACCCTGGTACAGAAGGTTATAGCTGCACTCTGCGTAATTTGGGGGGCCGTGGGCACGGCCCTTTACTGGAAATCTCGAAGGAAGGGGCAGGCCGGGTAGATGCACATTTCAGACGGTGTATTGAGCGGCGGGATCTGCGCCGCTGCCGGAGGTGCGGCGGCCCTGGTTACCGGCATAACCCTCCGCTATACCAGGCAGGAGCAGATTCCCCGGGTTTCGGTAATGACCGCAGCCTTTTTCGCCGCCTCGCTCATTCATATCAAGCTCGGGCCCGTGAGCGCCCACCTGACCCTCAACGGCATGATGGGGATACTCCTCGGGATATCGGCCTTTCCCGCGGTCCTCGTGGCTCTGATATTCCAGGCGGTCCTGTTTCAGCATGGGGGGATCACCACCCTGGGGGTAAACTCCCTCACCATGGGTATTCCGGCACTGGTCTCATATCTCATATTCAGGCTTCCGGGGGGCGTGGCACTCCGGAAGCCGTTCCTTATCGCTGCAGCTTTCACCGGGGGGTTTGTCCCGGTGATCCTTTCGGCCCTGTTTATCACGGGATTTCTCTACCTCTCCGGGGAGCATTACGAAAAGGCGGCTTCCCTTGTGCTGCCTGTTCACATCCCTGTGGCGGCTGCCGAGGGTATCATAACCGCCATGATTGTCCTTTTTCTGAAGAGGGTCAAGCCCTCGATGCTCGTGTATTAGAAGGATCAGCAGGCGATCGGGGTCAGTCACCGGCCTCAGGGATGGACGTGCCCCCGGCCGTGAAGGAGGGAATGGGGCCGCTCGAGGCCGTGTTCTGCCATGAGATCAGCATTGTCCATGATTTCGTCCGCCAGGCCGTCCGCCACCACCCGGCCGTTGTCGATGAGTATCACCCGACGGCATGTTTCAAGGACCAGCTCCAGGTCGTGGGAGGCGATGAGCACGGTTTCCCCCCTTCCGTTAATCAGGGTAATGAGCTTACGCCGGGTACGCATGTCCAGGTTGCTCGAGGGCTCGTCATAGATGATTACCGGGGGTTCCATGGAGATGACCGCCGCCACTGCCGCCATCCTCTTCTCGCCCCCGGAGAGGTGGTGGGGAGGGCGGTCAGCGAAGTTTCCGGTGCCGGTAATGTCCATCGCCCCGGCTGCCTTTTTTCGCACTTCATCTTTATCAAGCCCCAGATTCACCGGCCCGAAGGCGATGTCGTCGTAGACCGTGGGGCTGAAGAGCTGGTCGTCCGGGTTCTGAAACAGGTACCCCACGTCTGGGTTGAAGGCATGGGGTTTTACCGGACTGCCGCTTACCGTGACCGAACCCGATGACGGCTTCAGTATGCCGCAGATAATATGAAAGAGGGTGGTCTTTCCCGCACCGTTCGGCCCGATAATACCGACCCGTTCTCCCGTGGCCACGGCAAAGGTTACCTCGTGGAGGGCGTCCTCCCGGTCCTCGTAATTATAGGTGATCCGGTCGACCTGTATCATAACGGAATCCCCCCCCGGTCTATCCAGATTATAAGAATGGCGGCGATGAATCCCGCCAGTACCGTGAAGAGGTCGCCCCTCCGGACGGAAAATTCGCCCTCCAGCGGGAGGGTGCCGGTGTATCCCCGGAGGATCATGGCGCTCCGGACCCGGTCGGCCTGCTCGTAACTTCGAATCAGGAGTGTCGCAGCCAGGGAGGCCGATGTCCGCAGGGTATGGATTTGGTTCCTGTTCCGGTAGCCCCGGAGGGTCAGAGCCGTCCTCATTCGCCGGATGTCCTCGGTGAACACGTTCAGGTACCGGTAGGTGAAGAGAATCATCTCCACCAGCTTTCCCGGAAGGCGCAGGTGTCTGAGGGAGGCGAAGGTCCTGCTTATGGGTGACGTTGCCAGGGAGGTGAGGAAGAGGGTGAGTATGGACACGGTCTTCAGCAAAATGATTCCCCCGAGCTCGATTCCGTTACGGTATATGGTCATTCCCTGTATTTTGTCAGTCGGGCCGCTCCCGTAGGTGAGGGGAAGTATGACAAGGAGCGGCACAAGGAATAGCAGGGGATAGACTGTTTTTTTAAGGATGAAACGGGCGGGAATCCGGGAAAGGAGAAAAAAGGCCGCCGAAACAGCCAGTGCCGCAAGGCCGCCGGCCACTCTTTCGATAAATGATATCGCGACGATGATACCGAGCACCGTCACCAGTTTCAGCCGGGAATCCCACCGGTGGACCGGGGAACTGAGTCGTGAGTATCTGTCGATGTCCCTGTGCATCGTTTGGATGTCAGCCGCACCGGGAGAAGCCGCAGGCACGGCACACCGAGCAGCCGGACTCGAATTCCAGGGGGCCGTGGCAGTCGGGGCAGACCCCCACCATTACCTTGTCGTTCCCCTCGCCGTCGGTCTCGTCGCTCACATGGGCGCCCTGATCAGGGTTTCCTGCGCTGCGGTGCCGGGATCTTTCCATGCCGTACCCTTCAAGGGCTTTGGCGATGGCGTCGGCGCAGGAGTAGATCCGACCCCCCTTGCCCCAGACCTGGTTCGGGCACCGGACCCCCTTGAGCTGCTTCACGATCTGCTCCCGGTCGATGCCGCTTCTGAGAGAGAGGGAGATGAGCCTGCTCACCGCCTCGGTCTGGCTCGCGGCGCAGCCCCCGCTTTTCCCCATGGTGGCGAAGACCTCGAAGAGCCCCTTTTCGTCCTCGTTGATGGTGACGTAGAGTGAACCGCAGCCGGTGTTCATCTTCCGGGTGGAACCCCAGGTTATCTCGTGACGGGGCCGCGGCGCGATGTGCTTCTCTTCGACTACCGGGGCTTCCCGGGGGGTTTTGGTTTTGCTGTTCGTCTGGAGCACCTGCTCGTCACGGGAGCCGTCCCGGTACACGGTGACCCCTTTGCAGCCGAGTTCGTAGGCCATGGAATAGACCTTTTCTATGTCAGCCTCGGTGGCATCATGGGAGAAGTTGACTGTCTTAGACACCGCGTTGTCCACGTGCTTCTGGAAGGCGGCCTGGAGCCGGATGTGCCATTCCGGGGAGATGTCGTGGGCGCTCACGAAGATTTTCTTTATGTCTTCCGGTATTTCTTCGAGGTGGTGGACCGATCCTTCCTCAGCGACCTTTTGCATGATTTCGTCGGTATAAAAGCCACGTTCCCGGGCTATCTCCTCGAAGAGGGGATTGATCTCAACCAGAATATTGTTGTCCATGACGTTCCGGACGTAGGCCAGGGCGAAAATCGGCTATATGCCGCTGGAGGAGTTGGCGAT
>CAZEPS010000160.1:0-9695 GCA_964514165.1 uncultured Leptospirales bacterium | reverse complement strand
TGGGACAAGAACCTCGGGTCCCCGATCGTTTCACGGCCCATCATTCATAATGACCTGCTTCTCGTGGCAACCAGGGGGGGGCAGGTTACCGGTTTCGACCGGACCGGAAACCAGATCTGGTCCCGGTATCTTCCCGGCGGGGCGAATTCGACCCTGGCGGCAGGGGACAAATCCCTCTACGCGGTCGACCTGAAAGGAAACTTTCTCTCCATGGACGTCATGAGCGGCAACACGAAGTGGGAACGGGACATCGGCGGCCCACTCCTTTTCGGTTCTCAGCCCCTGGTCATCGGGGACATGGTGTACGTGGCCAACTCTTACGGGGTCGTACAGGCCTATGATAAAAACGGCAAAGAGGAGTGGGTGAAGGAGCTCCCGGGCGGAATCTTCCATTCCATGACCCACTACCGTGAGAAATACCTCATCGTCGGCACAGACGACCTGAGGCTCTACTCCCTGAAGGCGAAAAACGGCAGTATCAGGTGGAACACCGACCTCGGGAGCAGAATGATATCCTCGTCACCGAGGGTACACAAGAAGAGCGTTTTCATCGGGTGTTACGACGGTACCTTCTATTCGCTGAAGGCCTGGAACGGCTGGATCGAATGGAAGTTCAAGACCGAAAAGTCGATTTTTTCGACCCCCGCTTTTAAGGACGACCTGGTTTTTTTCGGCTCCGAG
This sequence comes from uncultured Leptospirales bacterium, assembly GCA_964514165.1. Lineage (GTDB taxonomy): Bacteria > Spirochaetota > UBA4802 > UBA4802 > UBA5550 > CAZEPS01. Next base: position 9,014 of record CAZEPS010000160.1, on the reverse strand, counting down.
GACGGATATGTCTACGCCATGGATATCAACACCGGCAAAGTCGCATGGAAGGTCATGACCGGGAGCATCGGTTCCGCCGAACCGGCGGTTCATGACGACACCCTCTACGTGGCCACGGGCAACGCCATGTTCGCCATCGAACCCGGCTCCGGCGATATCAAGTGGAAACAGCGTTTCCCGTCCCGGGTCAATACCCCGCCCACGGTGATGGGAAACGATATATTCATCGGCCTGGAAAACGGGCAGGTGGTGTCCCTCAGGTCGGATCTCTATCTCTTTTAACCGGGGGCCTGCCGGGAGTAATTCTCTGCTCTGACCTGACTAATAAAATTTTTCTTTAATGTTGAATTCCCACAATTCGACGAGCTTTTCGAACTCCCGGTCCCGGGGCTTCCCCTCCCAGGCGTAATTGCGCCTCTTGATGAGGTAGGCCACTGTCGAATCCTCGAGAAGGAAACCTTCCCTGGATTTGTTCAGCTTGATGATGAAATAATTGAGGTTGTGGGTCTGGAAATCTCCGAGGTACTGGGACGAAGCAACGGTCGGTTCGTATTTTAATAAAAGTTCGGTGAAGTAGAGTGCCTGCCGCCAGGAATCAGTGCTCCCCGACAGGGCGGTCTTAATGTGCATGCTCAGTTTCTCGAAGAGGTCCATGTTCTTGTAATAGGAGTCGTATATTATCTTGATGTATTCTGGAAACTGGTTCTGCACCTCCATGAGATCAATCGGCTCGTCCCGTTCCCTGAAATATTCGAACATCTCGGCGCTCTTCTCCGAAATCGGCTCAACCGGTATCAGTTCTATGAAGAGATCCTTGATGACGGTCCTGACCTTACCCGCCTTTTTGAGATAGATCTCAATCTCGACCGGCTCAACGTAGTAGTTTTTATTCGGATCAGTATCCATGGCTTAACCGTTAATCAGCAACAGTATTTTCCGCAGAGCTGTTAAGGCTGCTCTTCAGCACGGTGACGATTTCCTTCTGTTTTTTTGTAAAGGCGAGCTCTTTTGCCTTATCGATCAGTCCGGCCTTTTCTTCCCCTTCCGCCTTCTCTATCTTTTCAATCAGGGCGGTGAACTCGATTTTCATCTGGATCAGCTTGTACTTCGCCAGGTCCCAGAGGGTGTCCCCATCCCTGACGACAACCTTCTGCCCGTCGAGCATGACGAAAACGTTGCCCGGGTAAATCCAGTCCGGGTTGTTAACTTTTTTTTCGTAGCGGGCTATCGGCTTGTATCCGTTTTTTACCGCCACCGCGTTGGCGTATTCATAGATGGTGTTGTCGTCAACGGTTATGTTATGTTCCCTGTTCAGGGTCTCTATCTTTTTCTTGTCGAAGTACTCGTCATCGCCTTCGGTGCCGTTGCCTGAGATAATCTGCCTGATGTTCCGGTAATTCAGTCCCCCGATGAGAAGCAGAAAAAGCAGGAGCAGGCCGGTGAGCGAAAAGGCTGTCCGTTTAATCTTCTTCTTTCTGGCGTCACCTGGTTCAGTGATGCCGGATTCAGCGCTGACCGAAACATCCTCAACGGCTACCCTGTCCAGGTCAAAATCGAGGTCTTCTCGGAAGTGCCGCTTTCTTTCTTCGATAATGTTCCTGAGGCTCCGGTTAACTTTCTCGTTGTCAGCGAAGTGTTTTGATGATTCCATGAACACGGCGAGGAGCCGCATGAGCCTCTCGCGGTCGTGGATGATTCTCTCGTAAAACTTCCTCGTTTCAGGGGAAATATCCGCCGCTGAAACGAGAGCCTCACCGCTGATTTCCTCGAGAAAGAGCGGCCCATTTTTTGAGATAGACGTGACGCCCTGGTAGATATTCCGGTCAAACACGATAAGATTAATCTGGGCGACACTGCTTATGAGTTCGCCTGTTTCGATAGATTTCTTCTCCAGCTCCCGGTAGAGGTCTTTCAGTTCTTTTGAAAGTTTCCTGTCAACGGTCGTGTTGATTAACAGCCTGACGAACGACTTCAGGTTGTGAAGGTGCGGTATCTCCGGTTCACCTATGGTTTCATACCCGCCGATAGAGCCGAACGTCTCTCTTATCCACCCTTCAGGATTTTCAATGTATGACTGGTAGAGGTCCTTTTCAAGGTTAATCAGGGACACGCACTCTTCCATGGACCCGGCCCGGTGGAATTCGTAGATCTTTTCCGGGTACAGGATGGTAAAATCCTTTCCCCGGAGCCTGCTGAGGTTAGGATTGCCGTCGTCAATAATACCGACCGGTATCTCGTTCGATTTGAAGAGGAGGGAGGAGTCCTCGTAGGCGGAATACTGGATGAGAATAAGGTCCGGGTGGTCTTTAATAACATCCTCGACACCTTTTCTTGATTTCACGTAAGAGAGGGTCAGGCCTGACTTTGATCCGCTGACGCCGGTGTAGGAGCACTTCAGGTTGTAGGAGTTACGGTAGTTCTGGACAGTGAAATCCCTGTCAGCCTTGTGGGTCAGCCCGCTGAAATCGGCCCGGGTAATGGTGGCCTTCGGAAAGAGTTTTCTCATGATCTCGACATTCTGTTTCCTGTCGTGGAAAAGGCTGATCTTCGATTCACGCCGGTTATTCCATTTCAGGAAATTGGAGATGCTGATCAGGTTCTCAGAGGGGAGGAATACGCTCCGGATTGAGTCGGGCCTGATCGTGAGTCGGGAAAAACTCTCAACATACCTCGAAGGAAACATGTAGGTGTGAAATGATCCACGGTGGAAAAAGGCCGGGTTGTGGTCGAGAACCACGACACCGGAATTCCGGTACAGGTCTTTTTTCCTGGCATGCTTTGCGACCTCGTCGAGCATGCCGTTGAAGCTGATGGTCTCTTCTTCGAGCCTGTTGAGATCAACCAGGGGCTTGCTGTTGTACACGGTTTTGAAGTTCCCGTCCCGGTAAAAGACGCCGATGAACTGGTATTTCTCCGAGATGTTCTTTTCCTGTGAAAGCTCCGGTATGTCCCTCTCGACCTCGACGAGGACCGCCTGGTTCAGTTTTACTCCGAAGAGCTCCTGGTACTGGAGAAACCTGTTGATTATACTCTTGCTTCCGATATACCGGTTGGTCGAAAGCCTGGTGATGTCTATGTTGAACTGCTCGAACGAAGGGTTGCCGATGAGGCGGTCCGTTACGATGATGTTTTCTATCAGGGGGATGATCTCGACCGGCATGTCGTACCAGTTGCCGATTCGGATAAAAGGCTGTATGTCATCGACGGAAACACCGGTGAATATGATATAGCATTCCGGGTCAACGATAAAGAGCCGGTCTTCGTCCGATTTGATGATGTCCTCTAAGGAGGGGCGATTGTTCATTTGTATCTCTCTTCCCGGGGGGCCGGCGGTCATTTATCCGGAACCGGCCGCAGAATGAATTGTCTTTTATACTGAACACGCAACCTGGAAACAATATGGTTGACGTAATAAAGAAAAGTCAGAAATAATTCCTTAACTATTTTTGTTATTTTAAAGCACTATTCAAATATTATACAATTATTGTGCACTGAAAAACATGTTTAGGGATAACTACTGAAAAAGAGTTATAGATGTACCCTTTAGTCAAGAATAAAATATGTGGATTATTTGCGCGGATTACGGTAAATTTTATACAGCAGATTAACCGATGTATATGACAGGGGAAACTGTTGACTTCTGGCACAATTTCGATTATAATATACTGAATGTAAATGAAACGATTCTTGTCATATCTGGTCGAACTGAGCTTCCGGCTCACCTATATCAGGAAGCTGGTCTGGACTGTCCTTGTCGCTGTCTTCGCGGTCCTGGTAACGGCAATCGTTTTCCAGGCGAGAAACGTTGTAACCGGGCCGGCCGGCTGGGAGCAGAGCTACCAGGTTTCTTCGTACAGGATGAACGCGAAAAACGTGGAGGTGGCATCCCGGGGAAATTTTATTGCTGCCGCCTACGAAGCGGTGACGGATAAGGGCAGGGAAATCCTTACCGCGGTGTCATTCGACCAGGGCACGACGTTTCTCCCGCCGGTGACCATCGCCTCGGCGAACCGGCTGACCGAAAGCAATCCCCACATCGCTATTTCGGGAAAGGGGACCGTTACCGTTATGTGGCACGATTACATTGAACAGGAATCCACGAACCGGATGTTTTATTCAACGTCGGTAGACATGGGGGCAAACTGGTCGCAGCCTGAGCGGGTGGAAACAGGGTTCCAGCTGGAGATGCTCCCCCGAATATTTTACGACGACCGGGGAAGGATCCATCTCTATTTTCACGGCCAGGACGAAGAGTCCATAAACCTCTATCACGCGATAAGTTCAGACGGAACGTCCTTTGAAACCACCGGTCCCCTTATCCGCCTCACCCGTGAGCTCAGGGGGGCGTTCTTTCCTTCCATCCACTATTCAGGGCGGAACGTTTTCATTGTGTGGCAGGGAAAGGGGGAGCAGTTCACTGATGATCTCTATTTTATCCGGTCAACGAACTACGGAAGGGGATGGAGCTCCAGGAGGAAAATAACCTCAGGCGGGGAAAGCAGTGAATCCCCGTCCGTACTTCTCCATGAAGACAGGCTCTACGTCGTTTTCCAGAACAACGCCGGCAATACATGGAGGATTAAACTGCTCGTCGGTGAAGACAACGGGGGGGCCTGGGGTAACAGGCCGATTGACGTGTCAACCACCGACGCGAACAGCTTCTCGCCGCAGATATCCCGTTCCGGGCAGGACCTGGTTATCGCCTGGTACGATCTCAGGGAAGGGAGCGAACGGATATTCGCGAGGAAATATTCACTCATCGAAAACAAGCTCGAGAACGAGGTGAAAATATCCATGGAAAATGCTCCGGCAAGGAATCCTAAGGTCGTTGCTTCAGGGAGGAAGATAGTGGTGTTCTGGGAACAGGGAAACATCATCATGGCGAAATCTTCCGACGTGTACGTGGCACCGCCGGTAGTCTATTCGAGAACGCATCCGAGGGACACCTGGTCACGGAATCCGGTTGCCAGGATTGAATGGACCCCGCCGGCGGACGAGTCCGGCATAGTCGGGTACGCGGAGATACTGGACAAGCTTCCGTATACGAATCCGCCACTCCAGACCGTGCAGGGTTTCGTCAACAGGAAGGTGACCCGGGAACTGGGCGACGGCATATACTACTACCACATACGGGCAATAGACGGGGCCGGCAACACCAGCAGGACCATCCATTACCGGCTTCAGATCAGCGCGAACCCCCTGTCGATACCGGTTATCGTTTCCCCGACCCATCCCCAGAACGAATCAGTGCCGTATAACGACGCGAAATTCAAGTGGGCAATAGACGAAACCGAAAGGCTGAAGGGGTTCGTCTACAGCCTGTCGAAGGATTCAATAGCCAGGCCGGAAAAGTTCATAACCGACTTCGAGATTGAATTCGACGACCTCGAGGAGGGGGGCTACTTCCTGAGCCTGGCGGCCGTTGACAAGACGAACCAGGTGGGGAGGATGACGAATTATTACTTCATGGTCGGAAAGGCGAGGCAGATAGACCTGGACGAAATCAAGCGAATCGCCCGCATAGAAGAGATGAAAGAGGAGAAGGTGAAAAAAATCGATTACCCCTTTGCCGGGGTGAATTTTCCCTTCAACCCGGGGCTCCCCTTTTCCGGGGACTCCTTCAGGGCACTCCTCTACACGAGGAATATAGACCCGGGACGGGTGGCCGGGTTCTCAGTTTCCGTGGGCCGTGAGGCAGCAGAGCCGGAGAACCGTGTAAACGTGAAGGGAAAGGTTCTCGAGGTGAAAGATCTCGCCGACGGGAAGTATTACGTGTCGGTGAAGTGCAAGTACTGGGAGGTGATTGACGGGGAGCGCCGGTACTTCTGGACCAGTCCGTGGCGCGCGAGGATAGTGGTGAGCATACCTCGTGAGCTTTCGCCAATCCAGTATTACGCCCAGGAGCTGGTACAGCAGGCTGCCAGGCGTTTCGCCCCCATATCACTGGTGATATTCGGCCTGGTTTTCTCTATCATAACGGTCGGGTACGGCCGGAAGGTGTCATTTTACTTTAATCTCCTGCTGTTCAGGCTTCGGGGAGGCTCCCGGTTGGGGGCTCGTGAAAAGGAGAGTATGAGCGGGTGATGGGAATCGAACCCACGACGTTCAGCTTGGGAAGCTGACATTCTACCGCTGAATTACACCCGCCTGTGCCGAAGGTAATCAGGTACGTCCTTTATTGCAAGAAAAATTCTGTTTGATTATCGCTATATTTTGTATATTATGGATGCAGGAAGGGTCTAATAAGAGAAGAAGAAACCCCGTAAACAATGAAGCCTTTTAGAATATACGCATTAGCGGCGATTGTTATCGCCTTTTCAGGTATGTCGCTGTTTTCACAGACGGCGCGGGAGATTGATCTGCAGGCCGAGGAGTATTTTGACAACAAGGAGTTCAACAAGTCCGTGGCCCTCTGGCTTGAGATTCTCGACCGGGAGCCGGACAACGAAAAAATCCAGCAGAAGATTGAACGGGTCTACGAGATCAAGCAGAGCAAGGATATGGCCTTTCAGCGGGCGAAACTCAATTACCGCCTTGCCAGGAAGAAACTCATCGACGTTGAAGAGGATGAAATTCTTGAGGAGGGGATTACCCGGGGGAAGGATTCCCTGAAGAACTATTTCACCGCATACCGACTCGACCCGAAAGACCTTGAGACCCGTGAATTTCTCGGTAACATGAAAAATCTCCAGAGGGACATAGAACTGGCTGAGGAGAAACTCCGCCTCTCCCGGAAAATCAGGGAGCGGATACTCTTATTGCGGGAGCTGGCTAACGGGGAGATGAAGCAGGAGCTCTTCAATGACGCCCTCGCCAGGTGGGATGAGATCCTCGATTACCTCCCCGAGGACAAGGAGGCACTCGAGGGTAAGCGGAAGTGCGTTCTCGCCATAGAAAACAGGATTAAGTTCGAGAAGATTCAGAGTTTCACGGCAAAGGGGCAGGAGCTTTTTGACACGAAGCAGTACAAGCTTGCCCGCCTTGAATACGAACAGGTGCTCCAGATAGATCCGAAGAACCGTGACGCGGAAAACATGATTGAAAACATCGACGAGATAATCGAGGAGAAGACCCTGTACGAACAGCGGCGCCGCCAGGCCGAGGAGTTTTATCTCGCCGCGCTGAACGACATCGAGAACAACCGGTTCGACAGCGCCAAGGAGAATTTCGAGAACGCCCTGGCCGCCATAAAGAACTACAGGGACGCGAAGGAACGCCTTGCCCAGGTCGAGATTCAGCGCCGGCAGTACGAAGAACGCGTGCGGCAGAGGAAGCTCGAGGAAATAAACCGGCTTTTCCAGGAAGGTATGCTCGCCTATTCCGACCAGAAATACGATGACGCCATCAATTTTTTCGTCAGGACCCTGGAACTGGACGAGAAGAACGAGCTGGCAAAGAACTACCTGAAAAGGGCGCGGGACGCCCAGCAGCAGATCCAGGAACAGGCCGTGGACGAGAATTCCCCGTACTATAATATCGTTAACGCCCTGACAATCTCGGGGAAGGATCTCTATAATAAGGGCCTCTACCTGGCGTCCAAGAAAAAGTGGGACCAGATACTGAAGCTTTTCCCGAAAAACCGCATTGCAAACGAGTATATCACCCTCTGCGATATCCGGCTTGACCCGTCTGGCGCGAAGATGATCGCTGAAAAGAGATTAAAAGAGGGGAAAGAGTTTCTCAGGAACCGCAATTACCGGGCGGCTCTGTCCATGTTCGAAATTGTCCAGTCCATAGACAAAAACTACCCCGGGATGGCCGGTCTGATCGAGCAGGCGAACCAGGGGCTGAGGCTCGGCGGGGCCGAACCGGTTGAGGCGGCCGACAGGGCCGAGATTAACCGCCGGTACCAGCTCGCCATGACCTATTTTCAGCGCGGTGGCAGGGAGAACATCATGCGTGCCCTGAACGAGTTCCGCTGGGTGGTGCAGAAAGATCCGAACAACGTGAGGGCGGTCATCAGCGTGAACAAGATCGAGGCCCAGCTCCGCATCGGCAACGCGCAGATTTACCAGGCCGCGCAACAGAGGCTGACCCCTCAGCAGCAGGAGCTGGTTAACAGGTACTATTACCAGGGGATACAGTTTTACACGACAAACCAGTTCCAGAAGGCGATCCAGGAATGGAACAAGGTACTGGCAATTGACCCGGGTCACGTCAAGGCCAGGAACAATATCCGAAAGGTCCTCGCCTTCATCGGAAGGTAGGAAAAGGGTAACGGGGTATGGGAGAAAAGGATACAGCGGTTCTGGAACCGGAAACTCCAGAGAAAGAAAATGAAAAAAGCGGGGACGCGGCACCGCCTGAGAAAAAAGTTGAAGAGAAGGGTGGCGGGGTTCGGTTCAGCCTGCGCCTGAAGTTTTCACTGGCCATCATCGGGCTGGTGTCGATGATAATCCTTGCCATCACCGCCTATTTCACGTGGCGCGAGACGAACCTCCTTGAGGAGCAGATATTCCGCTTCGTGGAACGGGAGATGGTACACCTGACCAATACTGCCCAGCAGTCCATCGGGATTGATGAAATCGCCATTATTGAAGCCTTGAACGAACTCAGGGAGATTGACTTCATCCGTTACGCCTTTGTGCTCAACGCGAACAACGACATCATCCAGTATTTCGACAAGCGGGGCGAACAGCAGATTGGGCAGAAGGTGGATGACCCGATTGACAGGGGCCTGGAGGAGCGGACCGAAACTGACAAGATGCGTATCATTGAAGGGAGGGACCAGATTGGAAAGCTCTATGATTTTTCCCGCACGGTTCTGAACAAGTTCGATAAACGAAAGCTCGGGGTGGTAATCATCGGCCTTTCCAACAACATCATCCGGCAGGAAATCTTTAATCTTCTCAAGATCATAATCGTTATCTCCCTTGTTATCCTTATCATTTCCATAATTGGGTCTATCGTCCTCGCCAGTATCACCATCAGGCCGGTGCGGGAACTCTCCCACGGGGCCGAGATTATCGGCCAGGGTAACCTCGACTACCGGATAGATATCCACTCTTCGGACG
>CAZEPS010000159.1:0-9715 GCA_964514165.1 uncultured Leptospirales bacterium | reverse complement strand
CGTTAATGACCGTGGCAACCTCGAGGGAGTTCACGTCGTCTATCTCGTCCGGGGTCACCATGACCGGCCCGAAGCTCAGGAAGGTGTCGAAGTTTTTGCAGAGGGTCAGGTACCGGGTGTTCTTACGGAGGATGTCCTCGGCGGTCATGTCGATGACCGTGGTGAAGCCGGCCACGGCGTCAAGCCACCGCTCCCGGGGCACGTCGCGGCACTTTTTACCGATAACTATCGCCAGTTCAGCCTCGCCGGTGGTTTTTTCGGACATTTCCGGTATTTTTATCGTGTCTCCGTGGCCGATTATGGTGGTGTCTGCCTTCATGAAGCTCCCGGGCATCTCGTCAGGCCGTTTTTCCGCCAGGTCTTCGGCGTGGAGGGCGTAGTTCAGGCCGATCCCCCAGATTTTCGGCGGGTGCCGGTAGAGGGGGGCGTATATCGCCTCACCGGGAAGGACCAGTTCCCCCTCGAGCTGGCTCAGCTCGTTTTCGCCGGAGGAACAGTAGATCCCGGCCAGTTCCGAAAGCATGCCGCTTTTAATAATGTCGGGGAGGTCTTCCGGGAAACCGCTCTTCCAGTGCCGGTTTACCGCTTCTATGGGAATTAATCCCCCGGGGGTCACCAGGGCGGCGGCCTCTTTGTCACCGATAACTATCGTGGCCAGTCTCATGATGAATATATTCCCACATGACCCGCAAGGTTTCAAGTATTTTAAGGATCAGGTTTTACCCCTGCACCACCTGGATGCTCAGACTGTATAACAGCATCCAACCCTGCGTAACTGCAGGTGGCAGGTAATCATGAAAAAGCCCGCGGCAAGACCGCGGGCTAAATTATTCATTTTTGAAATAACAGATTATGGAACAGGATTCTTAATAGGTGTCATTAATCCTGAAGATGAAGGCCATGGTAACTACGCCCTCGCCGCCGTACACGAATTCAACCGGCCCGTCAAGGTAGGCGTATGCTCCTATGAGTGATCTTCCTTCCACGGTAAATCCGAGGGTGAATACCTCTCCAAAATTGATATTGAGACCTAGTGCGAGGCCTAATTCACCATATCCCCCCTTGATGTCGGCAAGGAGCGCCCCGACAGTTACCTGGGGCCCGAGCCAGAGGCGGATTTTCTCGGTACGCACCACCCCGAAACCGAATGTATTTGCCACTGAGAACACTGTCGTTGTTGCCTTGTCACTCGATTGCAACTCTATAGGATAATAGCTCCCACCGATAAGAACCGGGATACTATCGTATACCGCGTAATTCGTTTCCATGTATTCTATACCAAGGTTCATGCGGTAATTAAAGAGCGTGTCACTGGCGACCGCTGTATCAAGAATAAACCCGGCACCCCCGTTAAACTTCGAGCCTGATGTATCGGCGTCAGGCAGTTCAACATAACCGAAACGGCCGATTCCGTACACCCCCATCCCTATGGCGTACGCCGAGAGATTAAAGGCGCATAGGGCAAAGAGAACCAGTACTGATGTTAACAAGACTTTTTTCATGAAATCCTCCTAATTTTTTCTGTTCCCCATGTTCGAACTACCTGAAACAGCATTGATTGATCAGCACCTATGGGGCTGCGAAAGACTGAAGTGACAAAATATGACGCAGAGAACCAGAGCCATATTTTTATGCCTGACTAATGCGGATGTCAGGTATGGTGCAGTTTTTATATACCTTAAGAGACCAGAGATACATAATTTCGTCAAGCTCTATTTTTTGACAGAATATAAAATTAAAGTCGAAATAGTAGAGTCTGCTGAAATATAGAAAAGGCGGACAATCTGTCCGCCTTTTCAGGCCGCAATAAATTATAACCCCTTAAAAACTGACTTCAATCTTGAGGTAGAAGTTGTTCTTGTTTATGGGATCCGTTGTCAGGTAGTAATTTGAACATTATTCACAGGCTTTATCTCGGCAGTTTAAGAAGCGGGGGCGGAGTTGTCGAATGCGTCGCTGACTATCCGACTTTATTGAACCGCGTTTTTCATGGTCCCTGGTATCAATCCTGTCCGCTGAATATGCGCTGGTTGTAAAGATGGGTCTGTATACCCGCTTCGTCCAGTTTTTTCAGGAGAGTTTCCCGTATGTCGACCCGGAGCATCCACCCGTTTGACGGAGACTCGGCCCATGCCGCAATCCAGCACTTGATGCCCTCCCGGGCCATGTCCATGACCCAGAATTCCGGTTCCGTGTCCCTGAAAATGTGTTCGCTCTCCAGGGCAGAGCCGACGGCGGCCTTTTTTACCAGTTCAATGTCGCTCCCGTAGGCGACCCAGAACTCCACGTAGACCCACTGGTATGAGTCATGGGTGTCGTAGTTGACGAACTCCTTCTGCACCATGACGCTGTTCGGCACAATCAGGCGGCGCCAGTCCCAAATCTTGATAATGGTATGGGTCAGGGTAATGTCCTCCACCGTGCCGTAGCTTCCGTCGACCATCACCGTGTCCCCGATTTTCAGAAGATCGGAGAAGGATATGACGATGCCGGATATGATGTTCTCCACGTAGGGCCGGGCCGCGATGCCGATAATCACCGCCGTGGCGGCGGTCACCAGGGAGAGGATGGTGGCCGGCATGTCCCCGAGAAAAGGAAACACGAGGACCACGATCCAGATGAGCACCAGCACAAAGAAAAGGATCTTCCTTAAAATGCTGTACCGGCCGCCGATGCTCTCACGGGCCGCCTTTTTCGCGATCCGTTCGGCGAAATCCTCCGGGAACGAGGTCTGGAGTGCGTGAAAGTCATCAATCTTCTTGAGCCTCGTGATCCTGCTTCGCTCCTGCCTGGTGATGAAGAACCTGGCGACGAGGATAACAAAGATGCCGACGGCGGTTACGGCTGCCATGTATATTATCTGGGCTTGTGTCATTTCGGCCGGATGCTTTTTGGCGATCGTTACTTACAATATATCCATTGGCGGTTCAGAGTCAAGATCTTTGACTTGCAGTTGACCATGCCGTAAAAAAAGCCCCCGGTCGGGGGCTTTCATTGTTAATGACTGTTTTAGTAGACTTACCGCGCATTGCCCCGGGCCGCGCCGATCTTTTCCCACTCGCCGCTCTTCAGATCGATTACAATATGATTGTCTGCAGGGGGAAGGTCGGAGTACCATCCCTTTATAAGATTTCCCTGGAATTTCGCCACCAGTTTCCCCATGATGCCGATACCGTCGGTTGTGAGCATTGTCTCAGGCTTTTTCTCGTCCCCGGAGAGGTGGGTCACGTAGGCCAGGGCGATTTCCGGGCTCAGGACCTTCATGTCCTTTTTCGAAACCCTGTACCCCTCAAGTGCGTCGTCCGCCATCGTGACCGTGCCGCTGAAGACAAAATCGTAAGCGTACTTCTTAAAATTATCACCCATTGAGGGGATGGCAGTTATGAACCGGCTCTCGACAGCGGCCTTCTGGTTGCCGTCGATAGTCACCACCCGGAAGGGGCAGGGATAGGTCACGAAGGACCCGGTCTCGATGTCGTACACGAACTTCCCGTCATCAAGCTTCTTCATGGTGATGTCCTGGGCGTGGTAGTGGCCGGTGAAGACCATTTTCACCCCGTAGGCAGCGAAGAGGTCCGAGATCTGATCGAAGTGGTTCACCACGTACCCGCCGTAGAACTTCTCGTTGTAAGGGTAATGCTCCATGGCGCCGTGGTGCATGAAGGCGACGAGGGCCTTCTTTTCTTTTTTAGACCTGATGAGGGTGTCCTCGAGCCATGCCAGGGTTTCGGTGGCGAACTCCCCGTCGGTTACGGGGTGCCCGTCCGGCTCGTTGTCCCGCCACAGGCAGGAGTCGAGGGCCAAAACCCAGAGCCCCGGCACCGGTTCGGCCACGTAGCTCAGGGATGTTTCGTCAGCGGCAACCGGGTTGCCGTATCCGTACTTCGCGTACATTTTTTTGAAATCGTCTGGAGACACGGTCTCGACCTTTTCGACACTGTCCCCGGTATACTTATGGGCCTCGCCGTTACTGACGTCGTGGTTCCCCGGAATCACATAGATCTTCGGGGTGACGGCGGCCAGTGAATCGAGATTTTGCCTGACCTTTTCGTGGTTCAGCTTTTCTCCGTCCTTGGTGAGGTCGCCGGCCACAAGAACGAAGGCGGGTTTTTCACCCTTGATCATACTGACACCCTCTTCCAGGAGTTCCTCAGTCAGGTGGAGCAGTTTCCGATCACCCTCGAGGTATTCCTTAAAGGCTTTCCCGGAAGTGCCAAGGGCTTTGTCATGGTAGTGGGAGTCCGCGAACACGGCAAATTTTACCGTCGGGTAGTCCGGCGCGATATCCAGGAGCTCCTGAACCGCCGGATCTTTCTGGTACTTGAACGCGTAGTCGAGCTTTGACTTTTTTCCGCACGCGGTAACCGCTGACGCGACGGCTATTGCCGTAATAAGTATTGTTGCCTTTTTCATGGTTTTTCCTCAATTTTAATGGGATGGCTGCGTAGTTCCGCATTAATTATTTTGTAAAGATATACTTATGGTGCCTACAGCACCGGTGTTTATTGGGGACTTCTAAAAACTATGTTTTTGAAGTCCCCTTGTGTGCACAAAGTCTGATAAAACCAGTATTTACAATTATAATGATAATTATAAATACTGGTTTTTAGATGTGCCCTATTGTCAATATATATTTCCGGTTCTTTTTCCAACGGCTGACAGATCAGCATTTGAATAGACTGGCACCCGGTTATGTCAGTATCTTAGAGTAGAGTCTTTATCCCGGAACTGCCGGGTCCAAACCGATAACAATCGCCTGGAGGCACACCATGAACAAGAAAACGACCCCGGTCAACCCCTTCACCATGGCAAAGGAACAGGTGAACCAGGCCGCCGAGCATGTCGATCTTGACGCCGGTATCCTGGACCGGTTAATAAACACCGAAAAGGAACTCCAGGTGAATATTCCGGTGAAGATGGATGACGGCTCGATAAAGATCTTCATCGGGTACCGGGTTCAGCATAACCGCACCCGGGGGCCCTACAAGGGGGGCCTCCGGTACCATCCCCGGACCGACATCGACGAGGTGAGGGCCCTGGCCATGTGGATGACCTGGAAGGCGGCCATCGTCAACATCCCCTTCGGGGGGGCCAAGGGGGGGATAAACTGCAATCCCCGGGAGATGTCGCTCCATGAGCTCGAGAACCTGACCCGCCGGTTCACCTACGAGATATCCTCCATCATCGGCCCCGAGAAAGACATACCGGCCCCTGACGTGTACACCAACCCCCAGGTCATGGCCTGGATAATGGACACCTACAGCGTTATCCACGGACGCACGGTCCACGGGGTGGTCACCGGAAAGCCCCTGGAGCTGGGTGGGTCCCTCGGCCGCTTCGAGGCCACCGGCAGGGGGGTGTTCATCACCGCCATGGAGGCGGTCCGTGAAAAAGGGCTCACCCCGGAGGGGCTCCGTGTCGCCGTCCAGGGGGCGGGCAACGTGGGGGGAGTCGCGGCCATGTACTTTCAGCGGGCGGGGTGCAGGGTGGTGGCCGTCAGCGACACGGCAGGTGGCCTCTACAACGAAAAGGGCCTCGATATCGAAACAATCCTCAAGAGCAAGGAAATGAATTCCACCGTGAACGCCAGCGGCGCGGCAGGGGAAACGATCACCAACGACGAGCTCCTCGAACTTGACATCGACATACTGGTCCCGTCGGCCATAGAGTGCGTCATAACCGGGGACAACGCGGCGAATGTCCGGGCGAAAATCATCGTGGAAGGGGCCAACGGCCCAACCACCAACGAGGCGGACGCCATACTGAACGACGCCGGGGTCCTCATCGTGCCGGACATTCTCGCCAACGCCGGGGGGGTGACGGTCTCATACTTTGAGTGGGTCCAGAATTTACAGGAACTCCTCTGGAGCGAGGATGAGATTGACAAGCGTTTGAAGCGGATCCTGCGCCAGGCTTTCGCCGAGGTCTACGCCATGGCCGGTGAAAAGAAGATCCCGATGCGGACAGCGGCCCTGGTCATCGGCATCAACCGGGTCGCCAGCGCCATGAAGCTCCGGGGGCTCTATCCGTAATTGATTTGACATGTACGGGGCATGGGTAGCAGCTCGTTGAGCTTTCGAAACAGCCTGCCGGAACCGGGGCTGGAACGTGAAGATATTTTTCAACAGGGAAAGCGCTGTCGACAGGCTGAAGGGGAAAGACGTAGAGGAAAATTAGGGGGATAGAAAAAAAACATTTCGCAACTTGACAAATTATACTAATAATATTATTTTAGTATAAATAGTATAAATGGAGGCAGCGACATGAAAAAAGTACTGGTGGTTTCAGGGAGCCCGAGGAAGCGGGGAGACGGATACAAAATAGCGGAACTCTTCAGGGAGCGCCTCGAGGCTTACGGAGACATCGAATTCAATTACCTTTTTTTGAGGGACTTCAATCTCGATTTCTGCCGCGGGTGCATGGCCTGCATGAAGAGAGAGGACGAATCCTGCCCGATAAAAGACGACAGGGTGAAGATCAGGGAAATGATTGAAAGCGCCGACGGCGTTATTTTCTCCTCACCGGTGTACGAGCATCACATCAGCGCCCTGTTGAAGAACTTTTACGACCGGTTCGTTGTCTACATGCACCGGCCCCGGTTTTTTCGGATACCGGCCATATTACTGATCACCACTGAGCTGAGCGGTGACAGTGAATCCCTTCATTACATGAGATTTATCGCCAGGGTGCACGGCTACAACCTGGCCGGAAGCATCGGGGTGGTCATGGACCCCTTCAAGTACGGTGGACTCTACGCCGAACGGATCATGAAACGAATTGACATTTTGGCGGAACGTTTCCGCGACAAGCTGGTCCGTAGTGAACTGCCGGTACCCTCACTGGGGGAGGTAATCTTCTTTAACAAGCTCCGCACCAAGGTGAAGCTCCACCGGGGAAAGCTCCCCTTTGACTTTGAATACTTCAAGAGGAACGGCTGGCTCGAGAGCGACTACTACTATAATGCCCCGGTGAACCCGGTGAAAAAATTCATCGCCGCCATGCCCCTCCGGGCGGTGAAACTGCTGATGCGCTTCAAGGTGGGGGGCGGCTATTACGGCAGTATCGCACCGCTTATCCGATAAGGGTGAAAGATCTACTCCCCCCGGGCGATAAACCCGTAGGCGAGGCAGTGGAACGACCGGGAGAGCTTCTCCACCAGGGCCTCCCCCTTCAGGCCCGAGGTGAGGCTGTAGATCACCACGGCCCTGAGGGTGTCGAAGATGAACCCGGCAGTGACGTCTTCGCGGATAATGCCCCGGTCTATGCCGAGCTGAAGGAAGCCGATGATCCGGTTCGTGATCCGGTCCTGGTGCTCACGGACCTTCTTTTCTATTGATGGGAATTCAAGGAATATCCCGCCGAGGGCCGCGGTAAAGGGGCTGCTGAAGTTGCGCGAAAAAGCCTCGATGATTTCGTGGAGTGTTTCAACGTACCCGCCGTCCCGGCTGATGACGGCGGCGATGTTTTCCTGAACCGACCTGATGTAATCGATGAACACCGTTTCGATGAGTTTCTCCCGGGAGCCGATGATCTTGTAGAGGGTGTTCCGGGAGGTGCCGGTTTCGGCGGCAAGCCGGTCCATGTTCCATCCCGTGGCGCCGTACCTGGTGATCAGCTCGACGGTCTTTTCCCGTATCCTCTGTTCGAACTGTTCGTCGTCGATCTTTCTCGTTCTCACGTTTCTTCTCCCGTGCTTCGGATTCCCTCGAGGATGTAGGAGAGGCCTTCCCGTATCCTGCCGGTTCTGCTGCCGGCATCGGATCCCCCCCCGAGGTGGAAGAGGACCGCCCCCTGGAATAGTTCAAACACAATCCCGGGGTTCACCCCCTCCCGGATCTCCCCGGTGCGGGTTCCCTTTTCTATGTGGCCGATAATCGCGGAAAAAATCTCCTCCCGGCGGGATCGGGCCCTCTCCTCTATGGAGGGGTATTCCAGGAAGATGTCCCGGGCCGGTTCAGAGTATATAAGGGTAAGGAGTTCGATGAGGGGATTCGTCATCCCTTCAAGACCGGGGACCACCCCGCCGTTTCGTTCCATGGCGCGGAATATCTCGCGGCCGGTTTCCTCCATCCGGGAGAGGAAAATGTTCCCTACCAGGGCCTCCTTGGAGTCGATTATCCTGTAGAGGGTGTTCTTGACGATGCCGGACACTGCCGCCAGCCGGTCCATGTTCCATCCCGTGGCCCCCAGGGTGAAAACTAATCCGGCCGCGTGCTCAAAAATTTTCTCTTCAAGCTCCCTGTTGTTGAATTTCATGGATTGTCAACCGCTCTTCAGATATTATATTCTACACTATATACATATAGTTAGTATAGTATTTCAAGTCTTTTTCCTTTTCTGCCTTATGGAATTCGTTCAGTTCAGCTGGCGGGAGAGTATCTTCGCGGCCCTATTTCGAAGCTCGGTAATGTTCATCGGTTTTATAAGATAATCTATATTTTTTGAGGCAAATAATCTTTTCTTATGCCCATCTATGTTTCCGGTAATAAAGAGAAATCGTTTATTGATGTTCGGATAAAGTGCGTCCGCATTTTCAAAAAAACGGATCCCGTTCATGATTGGCATGTCGATATCAGATATTATCAGTTTATAGAACGAGCTTTCCATTTTTGAGAGCGCAGATTGTCCATCATGGGCGACATCTATATTCCCTTCACGGCTCAGCAGGGTAGTGAGAAGATTGGTTATTAATGCATCGTCATCCACGATGAGTATGTTTTCCGTCCATACGTCGGGTTTCTTCTTCAATCTATGGAGTTGCGGAATATTTATCGTGTATTCGTCAAAAAAAAGCTCAATATTCTTTTTGTGTGCCTGGATTTTCGTGGCTGAATATTTGAACTCGTTCACGTGATTTTTTAGATAGTCCACGACATGCAGGAACAGGTGATTCCATTCCGACAGTTCTGCCAGTAGAATATTCTCCAGCAGAATTTCCCTTGTTAAGGTGTTACTATTCAATCTATCTGATATTGTTTTGAAATAAGAATTGATTCTCCTGTCCGTATCTTCATCGAGGCTGACCGCCGGTTCCGGCGGCGGGAGTTTATGGAAGTGCTCCAGGGCGCTGGCCATCACGTGGTAATGGCCAGCCTCATCCCGGGCGTTTTGTTCAAGAAATTCCTTCAGTTTTTCGTCCTCGCTGAAGTAGAGCGCCGCCATTTCATAAACAGATGAAGCGACATGCTCCACACCCATGAGCCATTTTATGATTTGTTCCATTTTCTAAAATACGTTTCCTGCCTTATAAGGGTTTCAGGGAGATCTTTTGGTTACGATTAAACGAAGAGCGAATGTTTTTTACGGACGGCTTTTAAGACCGTGTTCCTGTTTGATACATCATGTGTTAGTATTAAAATGTATATGAAAGAGACAGGTTCTAATGACAAGTATTTTTGAGATAAATTCCAGTTTAAAAAGTGATGAGATGGAGGGCCGAACGAAAGTTTTGCAGCCTCAAAGGGGCATGGTTACTTCCGGCTCGGGGGGCCCTTGAAGGGGACTCCCGGTTCGTCGGTTATGGTTTCCGTGAGGATGGCCTCGATGGCCTCCATGTCATCGGGGGAGATGTCCCACTCGGTCATCCCTTCGATGGGCTCGAGCTGGCCGGGCCGGCGGATTCCCCAGAGGGGGGCGTCCGCCCCCTTCTGCATGATCCACCGCATGGCGAGGTGGATCACTCCCCTGTCGTAGTTCTTCTTCGCCAGGGCGTCGA
>CAZEPS010000158.1:0-9773 GCA_964514165.1 uncultured Leptospirales bacterium | reverse complement strand
CGAGGCATGGTTTCCTCCGTAAGGGTTTACTATTAATACGATTGAGAGGGGGAAAATTGTTGAAAAAAATGAGGGTCAGAGCCTTTTTTTAATTTTGTCTACTTTTCCCAACATTCCGGAATGAGCCTTAAATTGAGATTCCCTCTATTGTGTATTATGGTTTAAACAGTTTTTTATTTATCTTTGAGCACACATGGGGAATTTTAAAATTAGTTTTTAGAAGTCCCCAGAATATAGACTTGACGAAATTATAACAGTATCTATAAAGTTAAAGTATTCAAAATCTCATATGACATAAGTATCTTCAACATCTATACCTGATATCGGAGATATTCTTTCTCTTTAGAATACTGTTTCCCGAAAAAAAGCCATGTTAGTATCTGATAACTTAAAAAAAATCAACATCAAGCTGAAAACAAAAGCAAATAACAGATGGGAAATAATTGACGAGATGGTTGATTTTGCTGTCAAGAACAGGGAAATATCTAAAGAAGACAGTGAATTTATTCGATCAGCCCTGATAGAACGTGAAAAATCCATGAGTACCGGTATTGGCAACGGTGTAGCCATACCGCACTGTACCACTAACCGGATTGATGACGTTATTTTGATGTTAACAATCAGCCAGCATGGAATAGATTTTGATGCAATTGACAACTTGCCGGTACAGATAGTAATACTGCTTCTTGTTCCGAAAAATAAGCTCACCCAGCATATTAAAACTTTGGCGAACATCGCGAAAATCATGAGCAATAAATCACTCAGGGAAGAACTCGTATCAGCAAAATCCTCAGATAATGTTTTGGATGTCATCAAGGAGTTTGAAAACAAGTAGAACAACCGTAATGTGGCCATGGAAGATTCTTCACGAATAACATGCAGTACTAAGCTCGCTGATGAAGATAGACAGGACCTGTCCCTTCGTCCAGTCTATCTCAAGGATTTCATCGGACAGAAAAAAATCACAGAAAATCTCAGGGTTTTCATTGATTCAGCAATAAAGCGGAAGGTGCCCCTGGACCATGTCCTTTTATCGGGACCTCCCGGCCTGGGGAAAACAACACTCGCATTTATTATTGCCAGGGAAATGGGAGTAACCATTAAGGCTACTTCCGCTCCTGTCATAGATAAAGCGGGTGATCTCGCGTCAATACTATCAAGTCTAGAGCAGAATGATATCCTTTTCATCGACGAAATCCATCGGTTATCACCTGCCATAGAAGAAATTCTCTATCCTGCCATGGAGGATCGTTCCCTGGATATCGTTATCGGCCAGGGAATCGGCGCGAAAAGTATCAAGATATCCCTGTCACCGTTCACCTTAATTGGGGCTACCACCAGGACAGGGTTGCTGACATCAGCCCTCAGAGACAGATTCGGAATACCGATTAGAATTGACTATTATTCATACGAAGAACTGACCAGTATCGCGACTCGCACATCATGTATACTCGGCTGCATTCTTGATACCGACGCGGCGAACGAGATAGCACAAAGATCACGCTACACCCCAAGAATTGTGAACAGGCTTCTCAAGCGCATTGCCGATTTCGCAACCGTGGAAAACAGGAACGTGATCGATATTGTAATAACCAGATACGCCCTTGAAAGACTGGACATCGATAATCTCGGACTCGATTCAATGGACAGAAAACTCTTATCCATCATTATTAATCACTATAGCGGAGGACCAGTCGGTATAAAAACACTGGCGATATCTGTCGGTGAGGAAATAGACACCCTGGAAGATTTCTATGAGCCCTTCCTGGTGCAAACGGGTCTAATCAAAAAAACACCCCGCGGCAGGGTGGCCACCCCCCTTGCCTATAAACACCTCGGAATAGAATTCTCCGGTGATCCTGTTGATAATCTGCAGGAATCACTGTTCGACATCGGCGAATAAAAGTAAAACTGTTAAAAAAAAATATGCATATGCCGAAAATGAGAATGAAAATAACCGATCCGATGAATCATTACAGGGGACAGCTATGATTAGAAATCTCTCAATAACATTATTGATTATCATACCCGCTTTTCTTCTCTCGCAGGAGAACACGCCCGAAAAAAAATCGGACACAACCGGCAGTTCACAGGTAAAAACACAGATTCCGGTGCAGGCACAATACAGCAACAGGTTTAAAATAAAACATGTTAATTTTAACAAGCATATCGATTTCTGGGGAAGAGGGGAGATCCTTGAAATTGAATTCGTGATAATTAATCAAACTGATGACCCGATGGATCTCTACATTTTCACAATTGCAACTTATGAAACAAAGCGTGAAAAGGACTCATACTTTAAGATGCCAATAGATTCGGAAAAAAAAATCAACTTTGTCCCGCATCCTTTTGATCTTGATAACTTTCAATATCCAAAGACAGATTACAAAGGTAATCTTATTAAGGATGAATCAGGCAATCAGGCAATGACATTTATCACATTCCCCAAAAACCCGAAAACGGGAATTAATGAAAAAACAGGTAAACCGTATCACCTTGAACAGAAGCTCATCATTCGCAATACTCACCTGAGTAAATACCGGGTGAATTATACCTTTTTCAACGAAGCGACACTGATTATCTTTGATAAAGACGGTAATCCTGTCTTTCGACAGCTCTATAAGCTGATTGGAAAAAGATCCCTGTAACAGGAATAATCCTTTCAATTATCGTCAGGAAATAAAAAACCAGTATATACGATAGTGGCATATCATATATACTGGTTCATATACTTTTTTTATAATCAGTATTTTTAACGGCTATCTTCAAACAAGGAAATAATCCAACAGTATAATACATACCATTTTTGAACTAATCAATAATTCTTACCATAAGTATACCGTCAATCTTTCTGATTTTCTCGACAACACCCTCGCTGATATCACTGTCTATATCAATAATGTTATAGGCGAAATCATCCTTGTGTTTGTTGATCATCTCGGCGATGTTTATCTTTTCCTCAGCCAGGACATGGGTTATCTGGCCGATAATATTTGGAACATTTCTATTTGCCATTACGATCCTGTTTTCCCCCACCTGTGCCAGACTACATTCAGGAAAGTTGACGGAATTCACTACATTTCCCTTTTCAAGAAACTCTTTCAGCTGTTCAACGGCCATTACGGCGCAATTCTCCTCAGATTCAGGGGTAGAGGCCCCCAGATGAGGTATCGGAATGACATTGTCCAGTTTCAGAAGCTCCTCGTCGGGAAAATCAGTTACATAACCGGCAACTATTTCCTGCTCGATCGCATCTTTCAGGTCCTCGTTGTTAATAAGGCCGCCACGGGCAAAATTCAGGATTCGGACACCCTTTTTCATGATACTGAATTTGTCCTTGTTGATTATGCCCCTGGTTTTATCGTTCAGGGGAATATGTAAAGAAATATAATCAGACTGGGAAATGAGGTTGTCCAGGCTGATGGCCTTACTTACAGCGCGTGACACCCCCCATGCGGCATCAACAGATATAAACGGATCATATCCGATTACCTCCATTCCAAGTGCCTTCGCGTCATTGGCTACCATTACCCCAATCGCACCGAGGCCTATAACCCCAAGAGTTTTACCCTTAATTTCAGGTCCGGCAAAGTTTGATTTTTCCTTCTCTATCATCTTCGGGACCTCGTCTCCCTTTCCGACGAGTCCCTTTGCCCATGATACTCCCTCAAAAATTTTTCTGGAGGACATCAACATGCCGAGAATCACCAGTTCTTTAACTCCATTGGCGTTTGCCCCCGGTGTGTTGAAAACAACAATTCCCTTTTCCGTGCACTTTTCCACGGGTATGTTATTGACCCCGGCACCGGCCCTGGCGATTCCCTTCAGGTTCGGGGAAAGTTCCATATCATGCATGCTGGCACTCCTCACAAGGATCGCGTCGGGATCGACAATTTCAGAGGCGTATTCATAGAGATCACCGGTAAACCTTTCGAGTCCCTTCGGTGATATTTTATTCAGTTTTTGTACCTTAAACATATCTCTGCTCCTATTTGTTTTCAGATTCAAATCTCTTCATGAAATCCACCAGTTTCTTAACCCCTTCAATCGGCATGGCATTATAGATACTGGCCCTCATGCCGCCAACGGAACGATGCCCCTTAAGGGTAACCAGTCCTTCCTGTGCGGCCTCCTTGACAAATTTCGCGTCCAGTTCCTCGGAACCGGTTACAAACGGAACGTTCATGAGAGACCTGTCCTCTTTGACGACGGTTGCCTTGTAAAGGGACGAATTATCGAGAAAATCGTACAGAAGGCCCGCTTTTTCCTCATTGATCTTCTGCATTGCGGGAACGCCACCGAGATCTTTCAGCCATTCAAATACCAGCTTTGCCATGTATACGCTGTAGGTGGGAGGTGTATTAAACATGGACTTGTTCTCCACGTGGGTCGAATAGTTAAACATGGTCGGTGTAAAATCCGCTGCGTGTCCAACAAGGTCATCGCGGATTACCGCAATTGTAAGTCCGGCGGGTCCGATATTTTTCTGGGCCCCGGCGAACATGATTCCGAACTTTTTAATATCCATAACTTCAGAAAGGATATTCGAAGACATGTCGGCTACCAGTGGTACATTACCCGTTTCAGGGAGCGTCGTGTACCGGGTACCGTATATCGTGTTATTCGAACAGATGTAAAAATAATCCGCTTCCGGATTAAAGTTTTTCGAATCAAGTTCTGGGATATAGCAGAATGTTTTATCCTCCGAGGAAGCGAGAATATTGATTTCACCGTATCGTTTCGCTTCAGATATGGCTTTTTTTGTCCAGTTGCCGGTATGAACGAAATCGGCCTTTTTACTTTTCCTGAAGAGATTCAAGGGGACCATCGCGAACTGGCTTGACGCGCCCCCCTGAAGAAACAGGACATGATAGTTGTCCGGAATATCCATGAGTTCCCGAATCAGTGCCTCGGCGCTGTCGATTATTTCCTGGAATTCTTTTGATCTGTGGCTCATTTCCATAACCGACATTCCTGAATTCCCGTAATCGACAAGCTCACTGGAAGCCTTTCGCAATACTTCTTCGGGTAACATCGCCGGACCGGCTGAAAAGTTAAATACTCGTGCCATTTGTTTACTCCTTGTGATTCTTATATAAAATAGAACTACTTACTGCTCAAGATGTACCAGAGCCATTAAGTACCTGAATTCTCCAATAATATCAATATTCCTGATGTAAACATCCCCCCTCTCAGATGAAAGGAAGGTGGGCGAAAAATTTATTATGCCCCTGATGCCTCCATCAATTAAACGATCAAGGGACTTCTGCGCATCATGGCCTGATGCAGTAATGATGGCGAAATCTATATTCATTCTTTTAATAACCGTTTCTATTTCGTAACTCGGGAAAACAGGCACTTCTGTCCTGATTGTCTCAATTCTGTTGATGCTGGAATCAAACCCGGCAACAATCTCGTAATTCTCTGCCAGTATGTTCTTTCCATTTATTATTGCTGTTCCCAGATCATTGAGTCCGATAATGCAGGTTTTTACTTCCCTGTCTAAACGAAATGTGTCATCCAGGTTTTTTCTTAATCGTGAAATTTCATATCCGGCGCCGACAATCCCTGTTTCTCCTATATAGGTAATATCCTTCCTGATATTGTGCGAAGCAACACCGAGCCGTTCACCCAGTTCTGTCGATGAAACAGTTTTCTTTTCTTCAACCTCGAACTCCTCTATCAATGAATAAAGGCGACATAATCGTGATATTGTTGGCAATGGTATCTGTTTCATTTTTCCAGCTGGATACTTGAACATTTATTGATTAGTGAATTTTTTCACTTTATTGTCAATAGTTTTTTGTTGTCGCTGAGCAATTATTATATTTTTTTGTAATATATTAATTATATTTGTGAATTATTTCTCAAATTTTTCTTGCATTAAATCTCTATTTCACGATTATGTCATAGAACACAACAGATGGAGTGAAAACATGGCTTCTATTAAACCATTCACGAGCCTTCGACCGGATACTGATATTGCGATGAAGGTCGCCGAACTACCCTATGACGTCGTAACCTCTGAGGAGGCGAAACGCATAGCCTGGGAAAATAAATACAGCTTTTTTCATATAACAAAACCGGAAATAGATTTCAGCTCTTGCATTGATCCACATGACAGCCGGGTTTATAAAAAAGGCAGAGAAAATTTCGAAAAATTCATCAGCAAGGGATATCTCAAAAAGGATAAAACCAGCTGTTTTTATCTATACACCCAGGTAATGAAAGAACACACCCAGACCGGGCTTGTTGCCTGCGTCAGTGTAGACGATTATAAAAACAATACCATAAAGAAACATGAACTCACCCGGGAAGACAAGGAAAACGACCGAACTCAACACCTTGATATCCTCAACGCGAATACCGGCCCGGTTTTTATGCTCTACAAGGACAACAGCATTAAGGCGGAAATTTTTCAGAAGGCCCTAGCGATAAACCCTGAATATCAGTTTACCACAGAAGACGGCATAACCCATATCGTCAGAAAGATTGACAACAGCGAACTCATTGATGCGATACGCCACTCCTTTATCGATGACATGCTCTACATCGCAGATGGCCACCACAGGGCGGCCTCTGCCTGGCGGGTCTGCGAAACGCGCAGGAAAGAAAATCCAGATTACACCGGAGAGGAGGAATTCAACTGGTTTCTCGGGGTTCTCTTCCCCCATAACCAGCTTCAGATACTACCTTATAACAGGGCTTTAAGAAATCTCAACGGCCTGTCCTCTGAGGAACTGCTTTCCAGGATATCCGACTCCTGTGAGGTTACGGATATCAACCAGGACGTTCCGTCAAAAATCCACACCTTTTCCCTGTACGTTGACGGGAAATGGTACACGGTTACACCGCGTTTTGATATACCGGGTGATCCGGTGGAGAGCCTGGATGTAAAAATACTTCAGGAGACTATCCTTCGTCCGATCTTCGGCATTGATGATCCGAGAACTGACGAAAGAATCGATTTCATCGGGGGCATTAAGGGCACTAAAGAACTCGAACGCCTTGTTGATTCCGGTGATTTCAAGGCAGCATTTTCTCTATTCCCGACAACAGTGGAACAGCTGATAGAGGTCTCTGACAACGATGGGATTATGCCGCCGAAATCCACCTGGTTCGAGCCAAAACTCCGGAGCGGTCTTTTTATTCATCATTTATGACATTTACAGGTTTGTCTTCATCATGATGTATTTTATCAGCACCCTCCCCGCTTTTGTTCGGGCTTCTGCTTCCGGATAGCGGTTGATGAAATTATTAATGTCAATAAGAAGTTTTTCACTGACAACGACAGATTTAATATCTTTGGTGAATTCATCTGGAGATTTGTTTATTTCTTTTGAGGAACTCCAGTTCTCTGTATTCCTATCGTTATTATCCCTTTTCATAAACAGGTTTTCATGATTTTTTTCCATGATAAATTCCTTATTTTGGGTATCTATTAATATCATCGTTTTCCCACTGGAATTTATTATGACTTTTTTTCAATAATTATTCCCAAACATTTTTTTTAGAGCACAATAATTGTATACTAATCCCCTGCCGCCTTCGGCGGCGGAAGATTATGCTAAAATAGTGCTTTAAACAAACAAAAATAGTTCAGGAATAATTACTGACTTTTTTTACACCTTAGAAAAAAGTAACATATAAAGTAGAATTATTTACTCATTCCCTATTTAGAAAAAGTACAGTAATGATATATAACAGGGGGGTTATATTACTTAATCCCTTTTGGGCACAAATTAATGAATAATAACTGATCCTATTCCACATTTTGGAATTGATTTTTTTTTGAACTTATTTTAGTTTACTATTATTAATGAAAATATGACAGGTTAATCAGTGTTACGCTATTGTATAATCACGGTTTTCATACTTTGCATTACTGTTCAGGGGATTATATCCAGTGCCCAGGACTATCCGTCGCCTGACTGGGTGAACTATGCATACCAGCCTGGAACTGCCAGTATAAAAAGCATAAACGGAAAATTATACGCTCATATTGTGCTCCTTTTCAACGAAAATCCTCACTTCGTAAACCTGATACAGAAGGACACCATTCCCCTCAAGATAATCGGAGACGAAGGTTTTCAAATAAAGGCATACAAGAGTTATCTGAACTCTATTCGAGAACATAAAATCAAGAACCTTGCGAATACTCTGCTGCTGATCTATCTGGAACCGAACAGGTTTTCTTCAAACCAGTTAAAAGAAATCGAATACCTGCTTATGAGCTATAATATAATACTACGATTTTCCAGGGATTTTAATGTGCGTTCAGGGGGCATTACCCTTGATTATTGTATCTTCGGCAGGAAAGTTCCCGTGACAGTTAACCACCCCCTTTTAAAGGTTAAGGAAAAAATATACAATATTCAACCCTTCATTTATTATGATGAATTTTCCACCAGCAATTCAACTTTTTATTTTGATATGATCTACATCAACCCTGTTGAAGTTCACAATGATTATCTGATAGCAAAAAAAATCTTAAACGGCGAGAATTATTCGTCAATGTTCTTTGTCGGATCCCGTGTAACCGATGATATCAAATACTGCCTCCAACGGGCATTTACCAACACAGGTTCAATAAAAGATGAAATAGAAAAAATGTTTGTCATACATGAAGTCACACACAAGATCCTTAACAACGATTACAATAATTACGACCAGGTGACGGGTGAAGAACTCTGTCTCCTCAGTACAATTTACGCCAACCCTTTTCTTGGCCTGGCCGTGTTATACAGCTATCTCAATTATAATGCAATAAATCCTCACCGTATCGCATCTATTAATTTTTTAAAATATATCGGCATGAAAACCGGGAAGAATGATTTTCTTGAAACTCCGGGAAACGCAAAATTTCTATCTGTTGCTGATATCCAGAGCCTGGCTAAAGATCTTTTCTTTATAAAACTGAAGCAGTTGCAGAAATAGGGTACTACATAGAGATTTTCTTCGGATTTTTTATGTGCATATCCCGGTATTTTTTTTCTCTTTCACCGGTATAGGAATTTAATGACAGCAGTTGGGCTATATCTGGAACGGAATTTGAGAAGAGGCTGTCTTCTATTTTTTCCCATATATCTACTGTTTTTTCGACCGAGCTCGACAGGAGATTATCAACTGAATCATAATGATAGCCGGATTCCCCAGCAGGGTACTGCCATCGTTCCCGGTGAAAGTTTAGTAGATCACGGTTAATCTTTCTGTTCCAGGGATACCGGACAAGAAAATCCGAATAGAAAAGATTTCTTCTTCGAACATCTTTAATCATATCAGCGAGACGTCTGTTTTTAGTTCTCTTAATCCAGTATGTCCAGATTATAAAACGGGGAATGAAATCGATATATCCGAAGGTACCGGTATATTTTTTATCACTGTCGTTAGATGAATAAAAAATACGCTGGTTAAATATGTCTGGAAATTCATCATCAAATGATTTCAGAATAATAGTTTTCACGGGATCTTCAAGCGTAAGAAACAGCGCCTTTTTTTTTACCGGCAGCATATCATCGAGAG
Source organism: uncultured Leptospirales bacterium (assembly GCA_964514165.1). Lineage (GTDB taxonomy): Bacteria > Spirochaetota > UBA4802 > UBA4802 > UBA5550 > CAZEPS01. The sequence goes on along the minus strand of CAZEPS010000158.1, from coordinate 251 downwards.
AGAAGCGGTATTCTTCCGATTTTTCATTATAATACTGATAATAAATATCAATATTATATTCGAACAGCAGGTTCTGCTCCCTGGCATAATTAATGTCTTTGTTCTTCCCCGATACGGGAAACCCGGAAAAGTAGAAAACAAAGGGATGAAAAACCGCGTCAGAAACCATATGAGAGATATATCCGTATAGATATGCCCGCTGCATCGCAGCCCAGCTGGTATTAAAATCACGGTTTTCCTTAATTATCCGG
>CAZEPS010000157.1:0-9822 GCA_964514165.1 uncultured Leptospirales bacterium | reverse complement strand
GTTCGGCGCTCATCTGCTGTTCCATCGCTTTCTGGACGGTTGTCGGTGGAACGATGTTTTTCACCTCGTACCGGTGCACCTGGATGCCCCAGGGTTCGCTTGATTTGCTGAGCGCCTCAAGTATTCTCTCGTTAATAAGATCCCTTTCCTCGAAGGTCGTATCGAGCTCGATATTCCCTATAACCGAACGCATGGTGGTCTGAGCCAGCTGTACGGCGCCGGAAATATAATTTGTTATCCCGTAGCTCGCCTTTTCAGAGTTGATAACCCTGATATAAATAACGCCGTCGACCTCGACCTTTACGTTGTCCAGGGTGAAACACTCCTGGGGTGGTACGTCTATGGTCATTTCCCGAAGGTCCTGGATATAGGTGACCTTGTCCAGGAAGGGAATCAGGGCGTGGAATCCCGGCTTCAGGGTGGTGTGATACTTTCCGAGACGTTCAACGATATACTCCTTTCGCTGGGGGACAATACGTATGGACCTGATAAATTGATATGCCAGTATAATAAGGAATAATCCCCATACCGCGTAGCTGAAATATGTCATGTCTTCCTCCTCGAGCCTCGGCTCTTCTTATTCGGATTCCGTACCGGGGATGCCGGTGGTTATGTTGCTGAGCCCTTCAAAGAAACCCTTTATCCTGGCAAGGCCCTCCGGGACTATTGTCACGCTGGAACGGTCAAGGATTTTTCCCAGTTCGTCCACGTACTGCTCGGCTATTCTCATCTGTATCGCTGTTTTACCCCCCGGCTTCTGTATGGCCGCGGCGACTTTCTTTATCCCGTTTGCGGTTGCTTCAGATACGAGCTGGATTTCCTTCGCTTTGCCGGTAGCGAGGTTAATTCTCTGCTGCCGCTTCCCCTCGGAGACGTTTATGGTCTCCTGTCGTTCCCCTTCCGAAATGCTGATATCAGATTCCTTATGACCGGTGGCAAGGGTAATCTGGGCCCGCTTCTGCCGCTCCGCTTCCATCTGCTTTTCCATGGTGTCGAGGATATGCTTGGAAGGAGTAATGTTTCTGATCTCATAGCGGAGTACCTTTATCCCCCAGGGATCCGATGCCTTGTCGATTTCACGGACTATGTTTTCGTTGATCTTATCCCTCTCGGAAAAGGTCGTATCAAGGTCAAGCTTCCCTATTTCGGACCGCATGGTGGTCTGTGCCAGACTGATAGAGGCGTTATAGTAGTCACCAATTCCATAACTCGCCTTTTCCGGATCCATGACTTTCAGGTAAACGACACCGTCGACCTCTACCTGCACATTGTCCCTGGTGATGCATGACTGGCTCGGGATGTCCAGGACCTGTTCCCTCATTTCGTGTCGGTAGGAAACCCTGTCAACAAAAGGGATTAGAAAGTGAAAACCGGGATTTAACCGTTTCTGGAACTTTCCCAGCCTTTCAAGTATTGCAGCTTCCCGCATCGGAACAACTATCATCATCTTCCATATGATGAAAAGAAAAACGAGAAAAAGAATGGTAATAATGTTGAAAATTTCCACGCCGTACCCCCTTGAAATGAAATTTGATGAATCTTGCCTTACTGTGTCTGTTCCGCCTGTTTTTTTGTTTTTTATTCCCGGCAGCCTGTACTTCAACGAGTGTCATTCGTTCTCATCAAACGCTTCCACGATCCAGGAAATGTTGTCCCGATAAAGGATTCTCGCCTTTTTCCCGGCTTCTATGATTCCGTTGTTCGAAACAGCGGGCCAGGATGTCCCGCTGAACTGTATTCTGCCGTCGGTGCTGTTATCGTCAATGGTTTTCGTGACCTCAACGACCGCCCCGATGGCGTTCACGTCGTCTTCCACCAGCTGATAGGAACGATCCGATGGAAAAAGCTTCAGCGCCAGCCTTCTGAATACCAGCACCATCAGTAATGAAAGTACGATCCAGAGAATGACGGAGGGGAGCACACTGGTGATAAGTCCTGTCCATACAAGGAAACTGAGTATCAGTGCTGATACGCCGAAGAAAACAATGATGAGGCCGGGAATTAACAGTTCGGCGACGATGAGGAGTACGCCGATGGCCAGCCAGGTTATGGTAAGTATGCCAGAATCCATGTGTTGTCTTTCTATCTGCTATTTGTTCCGGGCAGGGCCCGGTATTACGACAGTAAGATAGAATGCCGGATCCTGATTTGTCAAGTGTATAACTGGAGAATGGTGAAATATTGGTTAGAAATCAGGATGGATTAAGAAATGAAAAAAATGCATACCGGCCCCGCTTTTCAGCGGGACCGGCAGTGTCAGCCAGCTAATATGGCGAGAAGATTTTCCGCTGTGGACACGATAACCGGATCGGTATCCGCCGCCCTGTTGTTCTCCAGTATATTTTTCAGCCTGTAGAGCTCCACCGTGGAAAAATCCGTACTGTTATTTTTTTCGCACCATAAGCCGTCCAGACAGGGCATAAGTTCCGCGGCTATTTTCCGGTTCAGGGCCCGTTCATAGTTCTTAATTTCCCCACAGCCGGTCTTTATTTCCGCAGCGGGCGAGCTTTCCGGTATGTCCTCGCCTCCACTTGCCTTTTTCAGGATTCGCTTCTTTACCGGTTCGCTGTTTTTCTGAGATATCCATCTCGGTATCGAAAGGACGTTTTTTGTCTGTTTTTGTTTCATTTGTTTTCCTCCTCAATGACATAGTGTATTAATAGTATCGTTTAAACTAAATAAATGTTTAGCAAAAAAATGAATAGCAAATAAAATACAAGCAAACAGAAGGAGGGGTCTATGAACGCTTCTTTATACGGCCATGGATCCGGTCAACATATCCGTCTATATTGAATTTTCGCCTGAGGCCGGCTGAATTCATGTAGCGTACCTTGCCGAATACTGGCCGTTCCTTCCAGGCCCGGTCATGCTTCCCGAAGCACCAGGCGACGCCTGTGAACCCGTTCGGATCACGACCGTCAATGGAATATTTGTTGTTAAGATAGATGGCTGTGCTGAAGGCTGTTTCAGGGGAAGCGCTCCATTCGAGGATTTTCTTTCCCCAGTACATCCGCATGTAGCCGTGCATTTTCCCGAGATGGACCAATTCATTCTGCGCTGCGTTCCAGTATGGATCATGGGTCAGCGCGTTTTCCAGCTCTTCTTCGGTGTAGAGCCAGGGGCGGGGATCCCTCTCGTGTTCTTTGAGGGTATTCCTGGCCCATGACGGAAGAGACTCGAAGGAATCGTAAGCCTGGTTATAACAGGCGAAATTCATGCTCAGTTCCCTCCGGACGATGAGTTCTTCCAGGTAGATGTCCCTGCCGGGTGATCCGCTGTTCAGGACTTCGCTGGCTATATATGCCGGTGATATCTGGCCGAAATGAAGGTAGGGACTCATGTGGGAGAGACATTCTTTTGAGGGATCGTTTCTCTCTTCCGGCACCCTGTCGAGCCTGTCGGCTATGAATTCTACAAGGAGGTGTTCGGCGTTGCTGGTTCCTCCCCTGAGCCAGTCAACTGCCGGAACAGTGGTTTCAATAGAAAGACCGCTGATGATGCCGTCTATATCATTTATGTCCAGGGTCGGGAAGGGGGCCTTGTCAAGTTTCCTGAGTAGAGGAAGTTCCTCAGGGACCCTGAGGAACTTCAGGAGATGAGATTGAATCTTCGGTCTGAAAATTCCGGCGCTGTAGTCCTCCTTTGGGGAGGCAGTCTCCACGGGAACAATAACATCGCTCTCAACCTGTAACAGGGGGCATTGTATTGCTTCAGCAACCTTTTTTCGCCACTCCTTCTGGATGCGGAGGTAACCCCGGTCAGTGACAATGAGGACCGCTTTTCTGGACAGCGCTATTATTCCAGCATCGGGAGAAACATGCTGTATGACAAAGGGGATGCCCCGTTCGCTGAGGGCAGCGCCTGTTTCCTTCAGACCTTCCAGCATGAAGCGGTAGTGACGTTCGTTTGCTTCGGGGAACCGGTCTGTTAACCCAAAAAAAACAACCAGGGGTTTCTGATGTTCGTTTGCCCGTAGAACCGCGTATTCGAGGGCATGGTTGTAACGAGGGCGCTGTGACTGCTGCATCCAGTAGATTACCAGGTCTCCGTTACCGGCCAGCCTTTCGTTTAATGCACGGATGCGCTCCTTTTCGACCATCAAGTTTTTCTCAGTCAGAAAGTTCGTTCATAATTTCTTCAATTTCACGTCTCAGATCGAGAAAGGCGGGGACCAGGTCCGGGTCGAAATGAGAGCCCTTTTCTGATTCTATATGTCTGAATGCCAGGTCAACGGGCCAGGGGTCCTTGTAGGGCCGCCTGCCCGTGAGGGCGTCAAAGACATCAGTAATGGCGATTATGCGGCCGTAGAGGTGAATGTCATGACCGCTGAGTTTTCGTGGATACCCGGAGCCGTTCCATTTTTCGTGATGGGTATGGGCGACTATTGAAGCTGCCCTGAGTATGTCTGACTCGTGTTCGCCGATTATCTCGAGGTTGATTTCAATGCCGGGCATCATGATGTCAAGGAGTACCAGGTCCGGTGGGTTGTCTGAAAAGGCGATTTCCAGGGCCTCTTTCCCTCCTGTCGCGGTTTCAATGCCGTAGTCCTTTTTGAGAATGGCTTCCAGGACCCGGAAGTTTTCTCGTTGTCGTCGACGATCAGTACGGCTTTCATATCATCGGTTTTCATGACTCAGTCCGTTTTCAAGTTTGAGTTTACAAATAAAACATGTTTTACGTATTCTTTGAAATAATCAAGTCCAATCTTCCTTACTGGTTCCACGTAGAACTCTTTGAGAGTCTCTTTAAATTGAAGGATTTCATCAGGTGTTGAATAAGCTAATAACCTCGCAGTGAAGAATTTTCCACTGTTGCCCATCGCAGGCCGAGTGGTATGAGACATGTTTCCCTGGTTGACCTATACTTTACTGAACCTGTGGTGAGGACAAGCTGATTTCAGAGGATCACTTGTACTTTTCACCTGGGACCGAGGGTTGGTACAGTGACTCGTCATAATCATGCTGAAAGCCCTTATTCAGGTAGGGATCCTCCGTTTTCTTCATGTGGTTCTGGAGGAGATTCTGTAATTCGGCATGTTTAACGCTGTATTCTTTCATGCCGATAAGATTCTTCTGTTCGTTCGGATCTGCTTTCAAATTATAAAGTTCCTCTTCGGGTCTCGGTTTTTTCCACGGCTGGTTTTCCAGTTCAGAGAGGCGGTGGGCCCATTCCATGTGGTTGTTCTGGTCAAGTCCCATGGCTATGTCGGAGTAATTCTTTATGTACTTCCAGTTGTCAGTTCGTACAGCCCTGGTCGGGAGGTGATACACGTGGTCGGTCATCTCCATGAAAACCGCGTCCTTTACCGGGGGCGCTCCGGGATTAACGAGGTTACGGTAAAATGATTTTCCCTCAACATCTTTCGGAACCGGAATACCGCACGTCTCGAGAACAGTGGGCATGATGTCAATGGAATTCGTAAGATGGGGAACAGTACGGTTCGGCGCTATTTTCTTCGGCCAACGGATAATCAACGGGACCCTGGCGCCACGGTCATAGAGGGTCATCTTGTTTCCCGGGTAGGGCGGGCCGTTATCGCTGAAGAAGATTACCATGGTGTTCTCGGACAGTCCCAGTTCTTCCAGCGCACCGAGCACCTCCCCGATCATTGCGTCCATATCCAGGGTCTGGCTGTAGTATTTCGCTAAGTCCTGGCGTATCTCCGGCCAGTTCGGCAGAGTAGTGTATTCGGGAACCATGATTTTGTCAGGATCAACGGGATGTCCTTCTGCATAGGAGAATTCACCAAAGGGATCACGGTGGTTGTTCATGTAGTTTATTTCAAGGTAGAAGCGGTTATCCTTATTCCGCTTGATGAAATCTATGGTCTTTTTCGTGTCGTGGATGTAAAAGTCCTTTGGGAGAATGCCGCTCAGGCGTTCGTTGTATCCGTACCAGGATGTCGGGAGATAGGGGGACACGTGCCACTTTCCCTGGAGAGCGGTGTTGTATCCCTCCTTTTTAAGAATTGAAGGAAGGGTCCGGTGAAAGGGGCTCAGCGATCTGGTTTTATAGATATGGGTCAGTCCGGTCACTCCGTGGGTGTGGGGATGCTGGCCGGTAATCAGGGACGCCCTGCTCGGCGCACAGCTTGAGGCAACCACGAAGGCCCGTTCGAAACGAGTGCCACCAACGGCCAGGCGATCAATGTTCTCAGTTCGGATATTCCTGTTGCCGTAGCAGCTCAGATCTTTCCATCCAAGGTCATCGGCCGTTATGAGTACGATATTCGGCCTGTCCGAATCTGTCGAAAAATTTTTTCCGCCGCATGATGTCAAAAGATCTATTCCCGAACAGAGGGCGATGGCGGGAACAACCCTTTTTCGCAGAAAATTCTTTCTCGTGATGGGTGTATGTTCCATGGGGGTCTCCTGAGTTATTAGAAAAGTGAATTCATGCCTGGACGCAATCTAACAGAATCAGCATAAAAAACTATTATAGGGGAGCCGTTAATAGTTAAAAAAGTGGTCACCCCGTGAGTACGTACAATGATTTTATTCATAAAACACGAAGATGGTAATTAATCAATCATTTTTTTTTACTTCAATGAGGTAGGAAACCCTGAGGCCGGTATGATACACGTCAGCCCAGTGGGAAGCTTTCTTCATACCGCTTCTGGTAAAATCTTTCCATGTGTACCGGTTGATAACATAGCTTTGCCATGATATCCGTTCATAGGCGCAGTTCATCAGCCTGAAGAAATTTTCAAGGGCCGGGATAGTCGGCAGGGAGAGCATGCTTATCGGCTTGTTTTTCCTGTTTTTGAAAAACCGGTTCAGTGTGTAATCTTTTTTTTCTGCCTGGGTCAGGGGGTGCAGCACAACGGGGAGATTGTATGCCTCATCGCTTATGTTTTCCTGGAATTTCACCCCCTCTTTTGTCATGCACGCCCCGTAATAAGCGGTGAAGGTGTCGATAAGGATATGCTCCCGTGCCTTTCTCTTCATCAGATCCAGGGCATGGTAGATGTCAGGAAGGTAGTAGAGGAGCCCGAGGCAGAGTATGGTATCATAGGAATCGTCAGGAATCTTTTCAAGATAATCGATGATATTCATGACGGTAAAAGAGTATCGTGTCTCGTCAATAGAATATTTGCTGAACAGTTCCCGTGCCTTTTCAATAAGCGGTTTTTCAGAGTCGACACCCTGCACAAAATCAGCGCCGTGAGTCAGGCATGCGTAGGCGAAGGTTCCGAAATGGCATCCCAGGTCGAGGATATTTTTTCTTCTGGTTATCTCTCTCTGGTTGATAACCAGGTTCTCAACCCGTGAGTTAAGGGCCTCGTAATGGTAGGGTACAGCCCAGCGGCTGTTTCTCGTGTCTGAAGTGATAAAGGGGGAGTCCTTCGTAAAGGTCTCAATCATTTGACCGCCGCCATGGTGGTGAAGTGGTGATATTTGGAGAGCACTTCAACAGACTTGAACCCGGCATCCCTTATCAATGCGGAGTATTCATCAAGTGTGAGAGGGATGAGGATGTCTTTAAGCGCCTCTGCCTTCTGTGTTATCTCGAGTTCACTATAGCCGTTTTCACGCTTGAAGTCGTGATACCGCCTGGTGGTTATATCGTTCAGGATATCGTTTGAGCACGTGAGTTTTTCTGACAATATAAACATTCCATTATCTGCGAGTCCATCATGGATGTTCTTGATTATTTTCTTTCTGCCGTTGACCGGGGTAAATTGTAGTGTATAGGAGGCGATGACCAGGGAGGCCGAGTCTATAGCTATATGTTCAATACTGTCACAGATGAATTCTACCGGCATGCCGGCGCATTTATCCCTGGCTAATCGAATCATTTCAGGGGATGAATCCACCGCAACCATCCGAGGTATTTTCCTTTCGTTTGCTTTATAAACATCAGCGATTTCGAGGAGTGTCGTCCCGGTGGAGCAGCCGAGATCGTAAATAACACTCCCTTCAATATAAATGCTCAGGGTAACCCTGCTGATTATTGACTGCATTTCCCGGTAACCCGGGATCGAACGAACCGCCATGTCGTCAAATGATTCGGCTACCTCCCGGTTAAACTCGAAGGGGCCCAGGGGTTTTTTTCTGGTACTATAGATGGTGTCTTTCTTCGTCATCGTTCATTGTCTGTTCTATGTCTTGTGAGAGATTCAATTAAGGAAATAATTTTCAGCTTTTCTTCAGCCTCGTCAATGCTGACCGGGGGCGGAGTAATTCGCTGCATCATCATGAACTCCGTGCTGTATTTTTCTGCCCTGTCAGTGTAGTGCTCTATCTCTTTTATCGCGTTGAGCCAGTACTGTTTGCTGTCTGCAACCAGTCTGCCCGGGCTTTTATCTGTATAATGAATGGCAAACAGTTCCGCAATAAAAATGACGATCTCCTGTATATCAGATCCCGGTATTGACTTGCTGATACCACTGTCAACAAGTTCCTGCAGATAGTTTATTCGTGTTTCTGTAGCTGAGAAATCATTATTCCTGAGAATAGCGTTTAGTTCTATGAAAAAATCCCTGTCTGTGTTTTCAGTTTTATTCGGCATTCTCAATATTATTCTTTTTTCCAGGTGAAGTTTTCGGATAAACCGCCGAATCAGGCTTTCACTGGCCTTGATTTTAAATGCAGGTCTCCCTTCCAGCATCAGGGAGACCGGGCTAATCTCTCGTGATAACTTTTTTACGAGGGAATCGATCTGCGGAGTTTTTAAACCGTTTTCCGGGATGATGCTTTCCAGTTCGAATTTTAACCCTGTCTCCGGGGAAAGTATCAGTTCCATCAGGCCGGTTTCCGTGAGTTCATCCGGTGTTATACCTGTTCCACCGTACCTGAAATCCTGATATCCGAGCGTGGATTCAGCGAAATGTATGACATCCCTTTCGATAACTATTCCGGCTGAAAAATAATTCAGCAGTATTTCATGAATCCTGGTATTGATATCTATCTCGATTTTTCCTTCGTTCATTTCATCCAAAAGCCCCATAGAACTGCAGGCTGGCGTTTTTAATAAAAAATGAACCCTTTACTTTTTCCCCGTTATCCAGAAACAGGGTAAAATATACGGTATAATTTCCATCGTTATTTCGGGTTATTGATGTGTACCTGATCCGTGCAATTCCATGTAAACCATCAATGTGGTTTTCACCATAAAGGGACAATGTCTCAATTACATACCTGCTTACGAATCGTTCATCAGACGTGTCAGTGTATTCATGATCCGAAGAGTAGAGCCTGTACTGTTCCCCCAGGTGTTCACTGTCAAAATATTCCAGAATATCATTCATGTTATTCTGCACGAGCTGCTCGCCAAACTGTCCAAGGCGTTCCAGCAAACGGTTGCTTGTCACAACACCGGATTTCACGTGAAGCTTTTTGAGGATAACGCTTTTCTTCTCAGCGTTGATCTCTCCCTGGTATAAAAACATGATGCTTGAAGCTATAATGAATATAGAGAATACATTGTTATTCAACTTTTATATCCCCATCAAGTCAGGTTTTCAGTCACTCTGTTGAATCCTGTTCCGCTATACAACTATATATTATACAACGATCCAAAAATCCAGGAAAGCATTTTATCATATAGATATTATCAATTATTACGTTTACAGGATAGAAACAGTAAGAGGTAATAGCAATAAAAATATCTTTACATTCATCACACTGGCTTGATAAACAGTGTCACTGATAAGTAAACCCGGCGAGGACATTAAGTAATGTACTCGACTTAGGCGATTTTATGGCATAATTATGCCACAAGTTTCAGCCTTTTATAAATATCTTGTTTAGAGACACCACTCCTGCTCATGTCAATAATCTGATCAACGAGTGACCGCTTCTTCATAATTGGAAATATTTT
>CAZEPS010000156.1:0-9843 GCA_964514165.1 uncultured Leptospirales bacterium | reverse complement strand
CATGGGAGAAAACTACGTGCTGAAAATGAACAACTCGGTATTGAGGAACTACAAGGCCGGCAGGGTCGCCGGGGCCAATGCCTCCCTCACCATGCCCTATTCCCTTTTCGTGAAGATGCTCCTGGGAAAGGCAAATATGAAGGAGGTCCTCTTCAGCGGGAACGTGAAGGTAAGCGGCAGCCGGACGGACCTGGTACGGTTCCTCATGCTCATGGACAGGCCGAAGGGCATTTTCAATATCGTTACCCCGTGACAGGGACGGGGACGTTTATTAATGACGGCGGCAGGCGACCCGGGCAGCGGAAACCGTTGACCGGACGATACCGTTAACATGTCAACAACCGTAAAACCAGGAAGGGAACCGGTATGAAATCTCAAAAAACGAAACCGAGGGGAAAGGCTGAGGTCAAGGACGCAATACTCGACTCGGCGGCGAAACTTTTCGCCCGGCGGGGAGTCGCCGCCGTGTCAGTCCGGGACATCGCCGCCGAGGCGGGGGTGAACCACGGGCTCATTCACCGGCATTTCGGGTCCAAGGAAAACCTTCGCCTGGAGGTGCAGAACCGCCTCATGGAGAAAATCAACGAAAGCATCGGGGAATACGGATCATACCGGGAGGCTGTCGCAAAAGGGGTCAGAGCCATGGAGGAGAACGAAGAGTTCTGGAAGGTCCTGGCCCGGACCTTCCTGGACGGCCCCCTTGAGGGGGACGTCCAGAGTTCCTTTCCCTTTATGCGCAACATGATCGGACTCCTGTCCGGGGAGCAGAAGAAGGGCAGGGTCAGGGATTCAATCGATCCGGGGATTCTCGTGGCCGGGGGCATCGCTCTGGTGTTCGGCCTCTTCGTGTTCGAGGACTACATCATCCCGGCCACCGGGCTAAAGGATGAGCAGCCGGATGAAATCAGGAATAAAATAATATCCACCTGGCTGTCATTATTGACTGATTGATTATTCTTTTTTAATACTTGTTACACGGAACCTGTTTTAACCACGTCAAAGCAAAAATATAAAAGAAAAAATCACATAATACGCCGATAAAAAAAAATATAGCGGACCGCTATTAATAAAACAGGAGGTTCCCTTTGGGGCACATATATTGGTTTAAATCGATGTATTTCTGCAAAGCTTCGCAGGCATCAGGACAGCATGGCGACGTTGATCCTTCATTATATTCAAATAAAATTACCGTTTTTTGCAAGTGATATCAAAATATCATTTTGTATTTTGTTATAACAGTTATTCATAACAGTTAGAGTTCAGGTGATACACAAATGGCGATAAATAAAAAAATTCAACATATTTTGTATTTTCTTTTTTCGATTATTTTTCTTAATCAAATATTACCTGTTTCTCTGTTCGCGGGAGGAACAGAAAACAGCGGAGAAGGGAATATTATCGCAAGTGTCGGCATTGCTATTCTCGCCTCCACGATAGTGGGATATATTGGCCATTTATTGAAGCAGCCTTTACTGCTCACGTATATTTTAACCGGCGTACTCATTGGACCCCGAATCGGCCTGGGGTTAGTTGAAAATATTCATGATATTGAAGCCATTTCGCATTTTGGCCTGATTCTTCTTCTCTTTCTGATTGGTCTAGAAATTGACATTAAAAAACTAAAAGAAGCCGGCAAGTCATTGATTGTCAGCGGCCTTCTTCAATTCCCCATAACTATCATCATCGGCATAGGATTCTTTTTGTTGCTGGGTTATTCATTTGGTTCAGGAAAATATGATCTTTTTTATCTGGCGGCATGCTGCAGTTTGAGCAGTACAGCAATTGTGGTAAAACTGCTATACGGCAAATATGAATTGGACACGCTTGCCGGAAGAATAACTCTCGGAATACTGGTCTTTCAGGATATCTGGGCGATTATATTGCTGGGAATACAGCCTAACTTATCCAATCCCGATATTATACAAATTCTACTTTCATTCGGCAAGGGTTTTCTGCTTGTCCTTATCAGCATGCTTCTCAGTAAATTCATATTGCCCCGTCTATTTAAATCTATGGCGAAAGTTCCGGAACTTATTTTGATTTCTTCACTGGGGTGGTGTTTTTTCATTTGCGGCATAGCATCATATTTCAATCTATCGATCGAAATGGGGGCATTAATAGCGGGGGTGGCAATATCAACATTTCCCTATAACCTCGACGTAATTGCTAAAGTAATAAATATAAGAGATTTTTTTGTCACGCTCTTCTTTGTTTCACTTGGAATGCAGATTCCCAATCCTCTGGACAACGTATCAATATTGACCACAGCTGCAGCCGCTTCTGTTTTTTTAGTCGGTTCGCGGTTTGTTTCGATCTTTCCATTATTATATCCCCTTAAAAACGGGTTGAGAGTAAGTCTTTTAACCCCAATCAACCTGTCGCAAATCAGTGAATTCTCGCTGGTAATCGCGACGATTGGTTTTACAGCCGGTCACTTATCGCAGGAAACACTTTCTGTGATTATATTCATATTTGTAATAACATCCATTTCTTCCACATATATGATTAAGTACAACAACCAGATTCAAGGAGGAATTGCAAAATTTCTGAAAAAAACCGGCATTAAAGATATTGCAACCAGAATTGAGGAGTCGGAAGAATCAGTTAATAAAGATATAGCCTTACTTGGTTTCTACCGTACGGCAAGTTCACTATTGCACGAAATATTAAATTCCGAAAACAAAACAGACATTCCTCTTAAAGATAAAATAATAGTTGTAGATTTTAATCCTGAAGTGCATGAATCACTGCAGGGCTTAGGAGTAAAAGTGATATATGGCGATATCAGCCATCCTGATACGCTGCATCATTCCGGGTTGCATGATATCAAAGTTGTTATTTCAACGATACCGGACACCCTTCTTGTTGGGACGGACAATTTAAAAATTATCAGACATCTTAAGGAGATTTGCCCTAATGCGAAAATTATTGTGACCGCTGAAAGTCCTGAACGCGCATTAAAAATGTACGCGGAAGGAGCACATTATGTTATTATACCTCGAATTATATCAGCTCGTCATATTATTCCAGTTGTTGACATGATTTTACATAATAAAAAAAACGAGTTCTTAATCCGAAAAAACAACGAAATCGAAATGCTGAAAAATCGTTTAGAAATAATTCGATAAATCGAGGTTGCCTTTTTGTTAGACCGGGGAACCTGAATCTCTCGATCTCTGGATCTCTCTGACTATGCGGCTGTTTGAAACTATCGTGATACATGGAGTTTAACATTAATGGAAGACCTTTCCCTCCACATACTCGACGTGGCGGAAAACTCCACGATGGCAGGGGCGACCAATGTGGAGATCTCCCTCGTCGAGGACCGCGAAAAGGACACCCTCACCCTCACCATAAAGGACAACGGACGGGGCATGGAACGGGAGATGCTCGAGAAGGTGAAGGACCCCTTCACCACAACGAGGACGACCCGCCGTGTCGGCATGGGCATATCCCTTCTCGACCAGTCTGCCCGGGAGGCGGAGGGGAACTGCACCGTGGAATCGGTCCCCGGCGAGGGAACCACGGTCACCGCGACCTTTCGTCTCGGGCACATCGACCGGAAGCCGATCGGCGACCTGGCATCAACCATGATCACCCTTATCACGGGAAACCCTGACACTGATTTTCTCTTCTATTCAAACACGGACGGAAAAGAGGTTGAGTTCGTCACCAGGGAGATCCGGGAAGAGCTCGATGGGATATCCCCCGCAGACCCGGAGGTGCTGGCCCTGATACGGGACCTTTTCAGATAATCAGGAACCGCGGAGGGCCCGGTTGACGTGGAGCACCAGGTTGTCGGAGCTGATAGGTTTTTGTAATATGCCGGTAAACCCGAGATCGTGGATATTGATGTTCTTCGACATGTCCTCGGCAAGGCTGCTGAGCAGGTACATGGGTATATCAGTATCCTGGGCACGAATCTCCTTCGCCACTTTCACGCCCTGGTCGATGCTCTCCATCATGAGGTCGCAGAGAACCAGGTCCGGCTTCACTGAATCGAACACGTCGACTCCCTCTTTCCCGCTTGAAGCTGTTTCGACCCGGTAATTTTTGCTCTCGAGCACGGTTTTGCAGAGTTTGAGGATCTCGGGATCATCGTCTATGACCAGAATGGTTTTTTTATCCATGATACCCCTCCATTATTTCTTAAAAAAAGTATAACCACAGAGGCGCAGAGACACAAAGAGATCGTTACGAGTTCATATGTCATCGCGAGGAGTCCAGCATCATATTGCATTATACGATCAATCTGGTGCTGGGCGACGAAGCGATCTCACAATATGATTTGATACTACATATATAATACGTAATAATGCAATCATTTTTGGAACTTTATTGAGAGATTGCTTCCCCGGCACCATTTTTATGTAAAAAATCAAAATGGTGCCGGGGCGCAATGACAGTGAAATATGCATCAGTTCGTATACAGAATATATAAATCTTTAAACCTCTGTGCCTCCGTGTCTCTGCGGTTGATTTTAGTACCCTTATGCGATTTTGTTCTTCTTCAATGAAACGTTAAAGGTCACCGACTCGCCCGGAACCGATTCAACCCAGATTCTGCCGTTGTGTTTTTCAACTATTTTCTTGCAGATATAAAGGCCGAGGCCGGACCCCTTGACCCCCTCGGTCCCCTTCTGCCTGAGACGGTTGAATTTCTGGAAGAGCTTCTTCTCGATATCTTCCTGTGAGATCCCGACCCCTTCGTTAAAGACCGAAAAAACCACGTTGTCACCGTCATCGCAAAGGCTGACCCGAATATCGGTCTTTTCCTTTCCGTACTTGATGGCGTTGTTCAACAGATTGGTGACAACGATCTTTAACAGGTTGGGGTCCCCCATTATTACGGCACTCGAGTCGAATGCGGTGACAATCTTCATCTTCTTTAAATTGTCGCTGTGCTCCGGCACCTCCAGCACCGGGGCGATCACCTCGTCGATGAGATTGATCTCCTTCTTGAACGACTCAAGGTCATCTATTTCCATCCGTGACAGGTCGATGTAGCTCCTGATGATGTCCTCAAGGTACTGGGTGTTCCGGAGAATCGCCTCCACGATTCCCTGTTGCTTGTCGTCAAGCTTGCCGAAATATCCCTTGTGCAGGGTCTCGGCCGTTGTGTGTACCACTGACACCGGGCTCTTGAGCTCATGGGACACAATCGCCATTAAGTCGAGCATCTTCCCGTCCGATTTCTCCTCCCGGACCGCGATGGCGTTGTGGATGACGTCCCGGAACTCGGTCGGGGAGAAGGGTTTCGGAATATAATCGAACGCCCCGAGCTTCAGGGCCTCCCTGGCACTGTCGACGGTCGCGTACCCGGTGAAGATTATCACCGTAATATCGGGCTTCTCCTTTCGGAGAGCCTTCAGCACGTCCATACCGCTCATACCGGGCATCTTGATATCGGTCACGACGATGTCGTAGTCCCTGTTCTCCACGAGCCTGAGCCCCTCCTCGCCCGAGTAGGCGAAGTCCATCTCGTAGTCTTCTTTAAGGAGGATGCGCTTGCAGCTCTGGATAACCACGTGCTCATCGTCAATTATCAGCATGGAAATTTTTTTACTCATGGCTGTTTTCCTCGTCAGTTGAAATTACTATGTCGCCATTCACTGTATCTTCCGCCTTAACCGGAAACCGAATGGTAAAGACCGTACCCTCCCCGGGCCTGCTTCTCACCTCTATGGTCCCCCGGTGCCGTTCTATGATGCCGTAGCTCACCGCCAGGCCGAGTCCGGTTCCCTTCCCGGTCTCCTTTGTGGAGAAGAAGGGATCAAAAATTTTCTCTATGATGTCTTCCGGTATCCCGGTTCCGGTGTCCTCGAACACGACCACCACCTTGTTCTTTTTCTCGTCAAAGCAGGTGGTGATATTAATCTTGCCCCCGTCCGGCATGGCGTCGGCGGCGTTGACCGCCAGGTTGTTCAGCACCGACTCAATCTGGATCGTGTCCAGGTAGATGTCAGGCAGGTCCGATCCCAGCTTCAGGTTGAAGTGTATGTTATGAAAGTTAACGTGTTTCTTGAGAATCGTCATCAGGTTCGTGATAATCGTGTTTATATCCACCATCTTTTTTTCGAGCTTCGTCTCCCTGGCGAACTCGAGGATCCCTTTGACGATATCCCTGCACCGGTAAGTCTCACGGACTATGACCAGGAGATCCTCCTCGAAATCGGATCCCTTCAGGTCCTCGAGGAGAATGCTGCTGTAGGTGAGTATCCCGGTGAGGGGATTGTTTATCTCGTGGGCGATACCCGACGCGAGGCGGCCGAGGGACGCCAGTTTCTCGGACTGCACCAGCTTCTTCTCGGTCTGTTCCTGGAGCTTCCGGTCCCGGTCAACGATGGCGTCCACCATCCGGTTGAAGGTGGAGCTCAGGTACCCGAGCTCGTCGTGGCCGGTGGTCCGTATCTTCCTGGTGTATTCCCCCTCGGCGATGTTCTTCGATGCCCGCACCAGCCTCCGTATCGGGATGATAATGGTGTTCACCAGGTATGCGGCCAGGGCCGTGGCGATTATGAGGGTCACCACAATAATCATGAGGAAGTAGTAGTTGTTCTTCCTGAAAATCCGGTCGTATTTCTCTTCAAGGATCCCGACGTAAAGAATCCCTATGACCTTCCGGTTCAGGTCATACAACGGCTGGTACGCGGAAATATACCAGTTGTTCACCACGAAGGCTTTGTCGAGCCAGACGTTCTCCCTGACGAACACCTTCTCGTACACCTCTTCCGAGATCTGGGTGCCCACGGCCCTGGTACCGTCGAGCCTGGTGACGTTGGTTGAAATTCGAAGATCGTCGAGAAATATGGTCGCGGTGCCGAGGTCGAAGCCGTTGATCTTTTCATCGGTAAACACCAGGTTTTTTATACGGTCCACGAACTCGTAGTTGTTGTTAAGAATCTTCGCCCCGTATACGACCCCGATGAGCCTCCCGTTGTGGATCATCGGTACGGCGGCCTTGATGGCGAGCCCGCGATCTTCATACATCTTCTTCCGCCTGCGAGCCTTTGGGGTCTCCTTGACATGGACGTAAGCCCGGTCGGCCAGGTCCTCACCCTCATGGAGGAGAAGGTGCCGCTCCATGACGTCGGAACCGTGGCACGATATCCGGTTATTTATCGCGTACCGCACGTAATCGTCCCTGATGACCGAGTCCCCCCATGATGAAAAGTCACGGGCCCTTACGATGACACGCCCTCTGGCGTCGGTGATATTGAGGATGTCCAGGTTCAGCTCGCTCCGCACCTCGGCGAGCTTGTTGTATATGAGCCTCCGGTCGTTGTTCATCAGCGCTACCTGCAGGTAGTTGAGCCCGGCAAGGTGCCTGGTAAAGAGGTGTATAACCCGGATGCGTTCTTCGTACACGAATTGTCCGGTTTTGAGGTCCCGCTGAACCTGCTCGTATGCCTGCTTTAAAACCGTGCTGCTGATAAGGGTAGATCCCACCATGAATGAGGAGATGCCGGTCAGGAGGACCACGAAGATCATGCCCGCGATGAGTTTGACCCTGATATTTGGACGTGTAAACATCATGACGCTTGTTTTCACCCGAAGGGATTGCCGGGTAACGTTCTTCCGGAAATCCCCGCCTCCGAACACGCTCCCGCCCGCAAGGGGTGCCGGAGCGCGACGGGTTCATTAAGTATAAGTTCCGTTGTCCTGTTCTGAACAGTCGCTGTTGACTGGTGATCCTTCGTCATCGCTGGAGGGGCGTCCGCAGATCGAACATGCCGCTGATGACAGGAGAAGCGCTTCATGCATACTGCTTGACCTTTTCTAAAAGTTCGTCAAAGCGGATCGGTTTCGTCAGGAAATCGTTGATTCCGGGAAGAAAACTCTCCTGGTCATCGAGGGAGAACCGCGAGTTGGTTACCTGGTTAATCGCGGTAAGCATTATGATCGGGACGTCTATAACCTCCCGGTATTTCGATTTCGGGTTGTCGCTCCGTATCTGGTAGGAAACCTCGAAACCGGCGGTGTCCGTTTCCATCATGACGTCAAGGATCAGGAGATCCGGCTTTTCCGAAAGGAGCATCTTCAGACCGTCACCGCCGCTGTGGGCGCAGACCACCTCGTAATCGTTCATCTTGAGGGCCTGGGACAGGCTGTTCACCAGATCAACATCATCGTCGACTATCAGAATTTTTTTTGCCATTGGATCATCCTCTAACCTTTACAGTCAATTTTCTACCCTTATCAGTCCTCTAACAGCTTGTAGATGACGTTCCTGTTCTCCCACTCCTTCGACAGGGCGTACATGTCGACAGGGAACTCCATCTGCTTCATCTCTACCGGCGACGCCTGTTTGTCCACGAGTCCCATGGCCAGGGCCACGCCGTAGATAATAGCCTCGGGCCGGGGCGGGCATCCCGGGATATAGTAGTCCACCTTCACGGCCTTGTCCGCGCCCCCCATGATATTGTAGGTGTCGAACCAGGAGCCGCCGCCGGTTGCGCAGGACCCGATGCCGAACACCAGTTTCGGCGACGGCATTGCCTCGTAGGCTTTCACCACCAGGTTACGCGTCGCCCTGGTGACCCCTCCCGAGAGGAGCATCACGTC
Source organism: uncultured Leptospirales bacterium (assembly GCA_964514165.1). Taxonomy (GTDB): domain Bacteria; phylum Spirochaetota; class UBA4802; order UBA4802; family UBA5550; genus CAZEPS01. The sequence goes on along the minus strand of CAZEPS010000156.1, from coordinate 1,278 downwards.
GGCGTGGCGCGGCGAGGCCACGAGCTTAATGCCGAACCGCTCCACGTCGTAGTAGGGGGTCAGCACGTTCAGTATTTCAATATCACACCCGTTGCACGAACCTGAATTACAGTGATACACCCAGAGTGATTTTGTAAATGCTTTTTTTGCGAGGTTCCGTAACATGTCACTCTCCTGTTTTCGTCGGTCGCTTGTAGACCTCGGTCTCGTTCACAAGCTCTTCGTCAAAGGTATAGGTGGTCTTCCGGATCATGGCCCTGGTCTCGAGGGAATCGTACCGGTACCCCTGGAGGTCCATCCGCTCGAGCACGTTCGAGTTCTCCATGCCGTAACACCGACCGCACCGCTGGCAGGTCAGCATGAAAAGCTCCAGCCGTTCGGTAATGTCATCCCTGTCAGCCGTCGCCAGCTCGAAACGGTTTGTCATGGTGATGGCCTCTTCCGGGCAGACGTCGGCGCAGCGGCCGCAGTAGGTACACCTTGACCCGTCGTAGAGCATGACCCGTATCTCCTGGCAGATGTCCCGCACCAGGATACACCGGGCGGAGCAGTGGTTGGAACAGGCCCCGCACCCGACGCACTTGTGATGGTCCCAGTGGGGCATGCCCCGGAAGTTCTCCGGCGCCGGACTCGGCTCGAAGGGGTACTTCAGGGTGACAACACCCGGTTTTATAACTAACAGCACCTGTTTTATCTTACTCAGTAACCACACGATAATTCTCCTTACACGTTATATTCCGTACACCGCCAGGCCCACCGCGCAGAGCGAAAAGAGGATGAGCACGGAGTAGTATTTAACCGCCTGGTCTATCCTGAGCCTCGGGTTTGTCGAGCCGAGGAGGGATATGACCACAAACACGACCCCGACAGCGGCGAGCTGGATGAGCAGGTCGAGTCCGTAGATCCCGGTCCTCGCGAAGGGGACGAACACTATTACGAACAGTGAGGCGTAGAACATCTGCTTCAGCATCATGTAGTACTTGAACAGTCCGTAGCTCGGGCCGCTGTACTCTATGAAGGGGCCTTCCATGATCTCCTGCTCGGCCTCTGCGATATCGAATGGCTGCCGGGCGACGAACGCCTGGAGTGCCATGAGGTACACGGCGAGCATCATCCACACGGACCACCCGTATCCGGTGTTAAACACGCTGAAGAGGGAGTCGCTTATCCTGAGGCTCTCTATCTTCAGGGCCCCGAGGATGAAGGTCATGGCCAGGACCGGCTCCACCATGATCATGGTGATCATCTCCCGGCTGGCCCCTATCATGGCGTAGGTGT
>CAZEPS010000155.1:258-9942 GCA_964514165.1 uncultured Leptospirales bacterium | reverse complement strand
TAGGGGTACTAAAAATTAATACTATTTTTTACCCCTAAAATTAATCTACTACCTGGACTCCCACCATGAAAAGTAGCCATTTTTCCTTGACTTTTTCCTCATGGTGTCCGTTAGTGATCCTCTAAAATTTTTCAACCGGTTCTCAGCATGGAGCAGGAACTAACTAAAATCAAAGAAAACACCATCACCGCGGCGCGACAGGTCGGCGACACGGCTGAACTGGAACAGCTGCGGGTCAGGGTTCTCGGCCGCAAAGGGGAACTCACGAAAATACTCCGTTCCCTCGGCACATTGACACCCGAAGAGCGGGGAAAGATCGGCCGCATCTCGAACGAAATAAAGAACGAGATAGAAAACGTCCTCGAATCGAGGAAGCGTGAAATAAACGAAGCAAAGTACGAGACCATCCTCCAGGAGGATTGGATCGACGTGACCCTGGACAGGCCCGGATCATACATGGGGACCTCACTCGGAAGAGTCCACCCGATAACCAGGCTCCAGAACGAACTGGAAGACGTTTTCACCTCCATGGGATTCCAGATACTTGACGGCCCAGAGGTAGAAACCGAGCATTACAACTTCGAGGCGCTGAACATCCCAAAACACCATCCGGCCCGGGACATTCAGGACACCTTCTGGACCGAGGATGGAAATCTCCTGAGAACCCATACCTCGTCGATTCAGATTCGCGGCATGGAAAGGATGGATCCCCCCTTCAGGATTATCGGCCCGGGAAGGGTGTTCCGGTACGAGGCGACCGACGCCTCCCACGAAAACACCTTCTACCAGGTTGAGGGGATGATGGTTGACCGGAACATCAGCGTCTCGCACCTCATCTACATCATGAAGGTAATACTCAGGGAGATATTCAAGAAGGACATCACCGTCCGCCTCAGGCCGGCATACTATCCCTTTGTTGAGCCCGGTTTCGACCTCGATTTCAACTGCCTCATATGCGGCGGGACCGGCTGTTCCGTGTGTAAAAAAACCGGCTGGATAGAGTTTCTCGGGTGCGGTCTGGTCCATCCGAATGTATTGAAGATGGGGGGCATCGACCCGGAGGAATGGTCCGGTTTCGCCTTCGGCCTCGGCCTGAGCAGGCTGGCCATGATGCGGTGGGGAATAAACGATATACGCCATTTCCTGACCGGGGACATCCGCTTCCTGGAGCAATTCTGACGAGAGTTACCTGCCATGCTTATTTCGAGAAACATACTCCAGACCATGGTCAACATTAGAGACATCGACCCCGGGGACCTTGCCCTGAAGCTCACCATGTCGACCGCTGAGATAGAGACCATAGAGCATATCAACGCCCATTTCGGCACGATCTACACCGGGAAGATTCTCGAAGTGCTCCCCCACCCGAACGCGGACAAGCTGACCCTGGTTGACGTCGACTGCGGCAGGGAGAAATACCGGGTCGTGTGCGGTGCCCCGAACCATAAGAAGGGGGACATTGTGCCGGTGGCGACCGTGGGAACCCGTTTCACTGAAGAATTCACCGTCAACAGGACAAAGATCCGGGGCGAGGAATCCGCGGGCATGCTCTGCTCCGAGCGGGAACTCGGCCTTTCCGACGATCACTCCGGCATCATGATTTTTCCGGAAAACACCCCGGCGGGGGTAACACTGGCGGAACTCTATCCTGAAAGAATAGACGTCTGCTTCGAAATCGACAACAAGTCCATAACCCACCGACCAGACCTCTGGAGCCACCAGGGCTTCGCCCGGGAAATCGGAGCCATTTACGGAAGAGCGGTCAGGGACCCGGTGGACCTTTCGTTGAAGAAAGACCTGAAAGAGAGCGGCAGCCTGAAGGTGACGATAAAAGACCCGGAGGGAGCCCCCAGGTACAGCGGACTGGTGGTGAACAATATCACTATCGGGGAATCACCGGAATGGCTGAAGGCCATGGTTTCGTCAGTCGGCATGCGGCCGATTAACAATATCGTTGACGTAACCAACTATGTCATGGTGGAGCTCGGTGAGCCGATGCACGCATTTGACCGGAAAAAACTTCGGGGTGACGAGATCATCGTCAGGATGGCCGGCACGGGAGAAAAGATTACCACCCTGGATGAACAGGAATTCGAACTCATGGCCGAGGACATCGTCATCGCCGATTCCGGCGGGGCCGTCGCCCTGGCCGGGGTCATGGGGGGGGCCAACAGTGAGATAGACGAATCGACCACCGAAATTGTTCTTGAGGCCGCGAACTTCAACCCGGTCAACATACGAAAAACCGCACAGCGATACAACCAGCGAACCGAGGCGGCAATCCGGTTCGAGAAATCCCTTTCCCCCGAGCTGACCGAGCTGGCCCTTCTCAGGTGTTATCAGCTGATAAAAGAGATCCTCCCCGAAGCGGAGGCGGGATCCGGCATCGTGGACGCTTATCCGGACAGGCTCGAGACCATTACCGTTGACGTGAGTACCGACCTGGTGCGTCGAAGACTCGGCGAAAATATCAGCGATGAGCGGATAATCGAAATACTGACTTCCCTCGATTTCGGGGTGGAAGAGTCGGACGGACTCCTCGCAGTTACGGTGCCCCATTACCGTGCCACGAAAGACGTGAATATCCCTGAGGACATCATCGAGGAGGTTGGTCGCGTTCACGGTTTCGACAACATCTCCGAGCAGGCCCCCATGGTCCCGTGCCGGACCCCGGATTTCAACGAACACCGGCGCTTTGAGCGGGCCGTGAAGGATATCCTATCCTCTGTTTTCAACATGGTGGAGGTGAGTTCCTACTCCTTCGTGGGCGAGGAGAATCTCAACCGCCTGGGAATAAACGACGACCGGGAGCTCCGTCTCAGAAATCCCCTCTCAATGGAGCAGGACCGGCTCCGGACCAGCCTCCTCCCGAACCTCATGGACAAAATTGTTCTCAACCAGAAGTATCGCGACCGGTTCATGATTTATGAGCTCGGCAGGATCTATCTGAAGAAGGACCGCTCATCCCCGGACCTGGCTGATGAGAGAACAATGATCACCGGAATCGTCTACAAGAGGAATCCAGAAGAACCCCTGTTCTACAACGCGAAGCGCATCTCCCGGGGCCTTATCGATAAACTGATGATACCGGGTGCCGTATTCGTGCCCGGTGGAACCCTGCCCCCCTATGCCCATCCGGCCCGAAGCGCCGGGATTCAGATAAACGGAGATATAGCAGGAATCGTCACCGAGCTTCACCCGACTGTCCGAAACAGCTTCGAGCTTACCGGAGACATGGCCCTGTTCGAAATCAACGGGGACATCCTGTTTCAAACCGGGAAGAAAGATTTCCGGTTTGTTGAACTCCAGAAGTTCCCTCCGGTATCCTTCGAGGTGAGCATCCTGGCGGGGAAATACGATTATATCGAGTCGATCACCTCACTCATAACCGGGGCCGGGATAGAGACCGTCAGGAACGTGGAACCTGTTTCGATTTACGAGGGGGATCCGATTCCCGAAGGGAAGAAGTCTGTGTCCCTGAAAATTATCTTCGCGGCCAGGGACCGCACCCTCGCGCCGGAAGAGATCGATAAACTTCAGAAAGATGTAATCGCCCTCCTGAACCGGGGGGGGTACAGCCTGCGATAAGAATCATGGTGGGCCGATAGATTCTCCGGCCAGTTTTCGTAGTATAAGTTCCAGGTAAGAGCGCCTCTCGAACCGTTCGAGGCCGAGCTCCCCGGCGAGGTCGAAAAGCTTCTTTTCCACCTTTTCGTAATCACTGTCCATCTTTTCCAGTTCCACGAAATTTCCGAGGCCCGCAACCCTGTCCAGGGTGATATGAACGCCGTTCAGACAGTATATCTCCCTCTCTTTTTCGACACGACCGACCTCGGTAAAACCGAGTTCCAGGAGTATGGACCTCATTTTTTCTGGATCATCGATCAAAAGCTCTTCCTCCCGCCTCGTCTTACCACGGCCGCTCAGTTTCGGCCCCTTGTAGGTCAGGTAAGAGTCTCTACCGCTCTGTCTTATCCTCACGGCCTCGTCCGTGATTCGGAAATCTCTGGAGGGGTGGTTAAAGTAGGTGTCCCTTTCGGTGACGGTCTCCTCATGGTTCCCTCCCCGGGAGATAACCGCTTCCCTGATATCGTCATGGCTTCCGCACCACGCCTTGATTTCAACCTCGAGCCGGTCCATCCCCTATCTCCTGTGCAGGGGTCCGCTGATGGAGAGGCCGTCGCTTCCAAGGCTCGACCGGTGCCGGCCGTCAATGGTCACCACGATATTGTCTATACCGGGAAACTGGGTCGCAGTGTATACTATCTGGTCGAGCCTGTTTATGAGGATGTTGCCCGCGGCGTCCCGTTCGATGGCGCTGTTGAAATCCACGTAGGCGGTACGATTCCTTACTCGAATGTTTCTTATCTGGAGATCCTTCGGGACAGCAGAGAGATATCCCCTCTTCTCCTCGTATGCCGAAGGCCCTTTAGCCAGGGCGCGCACTGCTTCCTCAAGAAAATTTTCTTTAATGACCTCTCGTTTCACCGGGGAGAGATAAAACGTTTCCGTATTCTCGTTGAGCCTGATAAAATATACCTTTACCGGGATTGTTTGAGCCTGTGCTTTCTCTTCATGAGAATCGCCCGCTGATTCCGGTTCTTTTACTTCTTCTTCCGGAATTTTTTCTTCCCGCAGTTCCTCCGGCGTGATGAGCTGTTCTTTTTCAACAGCCTCCTTTTTGCTTTCGGGCACCTTGTAATAATTGTTCAGAAGTATAACTATCACGGTAATGAGGGACAGAATTATCAGCATGTAGAATGGATTCCGGCTGTGAGGGGACTGAGTCTTCTTCGCGGTACTCTTCGATGACCCTTTCGCCTGCTTCGCATCGGACGCGCCGGTTTTCTTTTTCGGTGTTTTTTTAGCTGTAGACTTTTTCTGTGCCATGGCTATAGACCGTTTTTATTCTTATTTTTCGTCATTGTGCCTTTCTGTATTACGGGATTTGCTGTAACTATTGCACGTATGATTTACAAATGGAAAAAGTTATATTTCAAGCATTTCTTGTATTTCTTGAAATTTGTTCAGTAATTATTCCTAAACTATTTTTGTTTATTTAGAGCACTATTTTAGCATAATCCCCCGCCACCGAAGGCGGCGGGGGATTAGTATACAGTTATAGTGCTCTAAAAAACATGTTTTGGAATAATTATTGAAATTTGTTTTATAATATTATACATTTCAGATATGCAAACACATTTATTAGTGATACTGCTGTTTTTTATTTCAACTGTACCAATGGCATGTAAAGCGGAAGGAGATAAGTCAATGGATAGACTTCGCGATAGGATGGTCAAATACCAGATAGAAGCCCGGGGTATTACTGATGAAAAGGTTCTCGAAGCGATGAGGAAAGTGGAACGGCATAAATTCATCCCGGGCCATCAAACGGCCAGCGCCTATGAAGATCACCCCCTTCCGATAGGACACGGGCAGACCATTTCACAGCCCTATATCGTGGCCCTGATGACCGAACTTCTCGACCTGGACGGTACGGAAAAGGTCCTTGAGGTTGGAACAGGTTCCGGTTACCAGGCCGCGATTCTGGCCCATCTCGCGAAAGAGGTCTACACTATCGAAATCGTGGAAACCCTGGGGAAAAGCTCGCGGAACAAGCTCAAAGAGCTGGGATACGATAATGTCGAGGTGCGGATCGGTGACGGGTACCGGGGATGGCCGGAGGAAGCCCCATTTGACGTTATCATACTGACGGCGGCCCCTCCGGAAATACCTGAAACCCTGATTGAACAGCTGGCCGACGGGGGGATTCTCGTTGCTCCGGAGGGCGACTATATGCAGGAACTGGTAAAGATTGAAAAGAACAACGGATCCGTTACAAGGAAAAATATAACCTTTGTCAGGTTCGTGCCGATGATACACGGGAAGGAACCCTCTAAAAAAGATTGACAAATAACTTGAATTCCGCTGACAGTAATTACAAAAAAAATCTAACCACCTGCGTCAGTAATGGCTGATCAAAAAAAGAACAGATCAGATAATTATCCCTTTGTAGAATCCCACATAGCAAAGGAGCCGTATATATTTGATCTCCTGGATGAAATAGCCGCCTGCCAGAGAAGGGGGAGCCAGTCGAGCAGTAACACACTTGCCACCTTTGATATACTGAAATCATCAAGAAATATCAAGATGCCTTTTAATACCTCCAGGGAGAAAAATATACTCTACCTCCTGGACACCCTGAAAAAAAACTACCCGGAAGAAGTGAGAACCATTGTATCGTTTGAATTCGATATCTCCCAGGATATAAAGAAACTGAAAATAAACGAAACTGTTGAATACACCGTACTGATGACAAACGAGGTACTTCACCGGATCCAGGGAGACCGCGACAGGAAATCGACAGAAAGCCTGCTGCAACTGCTGAAAAAATTCAGGCTGTTCAATCTAACCAAGCTGGTAAAAAAGGCGCGCCACAGGACTCACCTTTCGATCCTGATAAAATCCCAGCTCGGCACGACAATATTCACCTTCAAGAATTATACCATCGATCGCGCCTCCATGGAAATAGCCGAGGATTACTGCTTCCACCGCGACAATTATGAATCGGTCAGGCGTTCACTCGACATGGAAGGGGTCAAAAAGATCATCTCGTCATATTCAAACCAGATTATGAGGAGGCTGAAGAAATTCGGAATCCTGAACACGGAATTTTCCGATTACCGGGAAAGCAAGCTGGACTATCTGATGAATATACTCATTGATGAACTGGGGACCACCCTCGCTGACAAGGAACTCGCCGAGGTCAAGAACTTCAACTCCCTGCGGGGCTGCCTGCTCAAGGTGGACACGGTCATAGACCCGATGGTCAGCCTGAGCAACGATATCGCCATATACATAAAAGAAAACGAAATATGCCGGGAATCTGAACTCATCGCTATTTTTGACAACCTCACGAAGGAGATGATGAAGAAATGGTCTGCTGAAAACCTGAACAAGTATAAAATCCTTACCTATACCGACGACACCGACGAGATCTATTACCTGGATAACAGGTACTTTATGCCGAAAGTATCCGAGCTTCATCTTCTCATTCTCTATCAGCAGGATGTCTTTTCTGAACTGGGAAAACATGAAAAGGAGGGAAAGGAAAAACAGCTCGATATGCTCTGCTCCATAGGCAGGGACATCTTGACACAGTATGAAAACCCGAAGAACATACTCGGGGATGAACTCTCGGTCACCAAGCTTCAGAAAATTATCGATGAATACGACGATTACAAAAAAAGAAAATCGTCTACGGGAACCGCGTTCCAGGAAAAGGAGGAGAAGCCTCCAAGGCGGGGTCTCTTTGTCATTATCGCAGATTTTTTCAGATCACTCTTCACCACGTCAGAGGATAAGGAAAGGGCCGTTTCCCGTTCCGGGGATGTTTCATCCCGTCCTAGGAAACGGGTGGTATTTTCCAAGAAAACAAGGGACACCTATCAGGCAATTATCTCACGTAAAGAAAAGATAGGAGCACTGTCGAACTTCATAGAACTGACCCCGGAAAACAGCACCGAGATTGAAGGATTAATTGAGGAGTTGAGAAATAACGATAAAAAAATCGTTATTCCAATATATCACGCACGGAAGGTTCTCTACCCGAACAGGAGCCAGAAGTATCTTCTCCCAGATGTCGAATATCTCATAGTAAACCCTGATGTGATTCAATCACCGGAATCAATCCGTGATTATACCGATTCACTGGCAGGTGAAAAAATCAAGGATGAAACGATTCCCTCCCAGGGGCTCATGGCCATTGAGAAATACCTGATAACCCTCCACCGCCAGAAAAAATCCCAGAAGCTCCGCAGGGAAAAGGAAAAAAAATCGGTTAAATAATCAGGAAACCTGTTCAGATGCGTTAGCTGCGGCCGGGCATGTGGCGCACTTTTCCGTGTCACATCCGGCAGGCTTGGAACCACCGGAACCGTTATCCTTGTTCTTGTAATCGTTAACGTAAAATCCGGAACCCTTGAATATGATACCGGCAGTACCGAAAAGCTTTCTCACCATACCGCCGCATTTCTCACACGTTTTAATCGGTTCATCATTCATGGATTGGAAGACATCAAAAGTGTGGTCACATTCATTGCACTTGTATTCGTAGGTCGGCATTGAAATCCTCCGGGAAATCATTTGTTAGGTCTAAAAACAATTTAAAGTGCCCTTTTGACATTACAGGATTCACTAAAATAATAGTCAATAAAAATATTGACCTGAACAATAACCGGTGAGATTGTGCGTCATGGCAAAAGTGCGCATGACCATACCGGTATTCATTCCTCACCTCGGGTGCCCCCACAGGTGCGTCTTCTGCGACCAGTGGAAGACAAGTTCAGCCCGTTCACTTCCGGACAGGGAATCTATACAACACAGAATAGAATCATATCTGGAATCAGCATCCCCAGGGATACTATGGAAAGAGCTCGCCTTTTTTGGTGGGAACTTTACCGGTTTACGGCCCGAAATCCAGGCAGAACTCCTCGACGCCGCAGGTGAATATCTTCAAAATGATTCTATCCAGGGGATCAGGGTCTCCACCAGACCTGATTATATTGATGGCCCGGTGTTAAATCTCCTCAGAAGTTACGGGGTAACCACCGTAGAACTGGGAATCCAGTCGTTCAGCGACACTGTCCTCGCCGCTGCCGGAAGGGGGCACTCATCCAGAGACAGTGTTCGTGCCATAGAACTCTTAAAGAATGTTGGATTCAAAACTGTGATACAGCTCATGCCCGGGCTCCCCGGTGAAGACAGGGCCGGTTCCCTTGAATCAGCGCGGCGGTCCATCGGCATGGTCCCTGACGGCATGCGAATCTATCCAGCGGTGGTTCTAAGTGGCACGGAGATGGAGACCCTCTACAGGTCCGGCCGGTATTCACCACTTTCACTGGAGGAAGCGGTGGACCTCTGCGCGGAAATTCTTCACTTGTGCGATGATGCGGACATTCCGGTCATCAGGACCGGCCTCCATCCCCTGTCACCGGACGCCGAGAAAAACGTGATTGCCGGGCCCTATCATCCCGCATTCGGATTTCTCGTGAAAGCCAGGGTTAAACGCAACCTGATGGAAAAAGAAATAGTCTCCTTCGGGCAACGGGAAACTCTACCCCATGGAGCGGTACTCACCCTGGGGATCCCCGCCAGGAATATTGAAGAGTACTACGGCTCCGGGAACGAAAATATCCGCTACCTGCGAAACAGGTTCATGCTGAAAAGAATAACCACCCTCCACGACAAAGCCCTTAATGAACCATCGGTTTTATCGATTCAAACCGGCGTAAGGGAATCGGTTTTCTAGAACCGTACTCCCACCGCGATGCCGCTTCCAGACAGGGTAATAAACCAGTTGTGCAGGGGCATGTTTCCACTTTGGACCGGCGCTTTCCCGTAGCTCCTCCGGTATACCTCGTAATCACGGATAGATTTAACCGGCTGGGTAAAAATCATCAGCTCTGCGGTTATAGTACTGTAAAGCATACTAAGCAGCGCGTCCGTTAGCGACACAAGCTGCCAGATAAGTACAGCCGTGGCGGCATTCAGCACCAGCGAGATTACATGGGAATACCACATTCTTCCATTTCTTGCATCTTCAAAGCTCTTTTTGAGAATATCTTCCGCCCTGTAGAGTTTGATGAGACGCTGCTGGGGGCCATCATCCGGGACGGCCTCGAG
>CAZEPS010000155.1:0-248 GCA_964514165.1 uncultured Leptospirales bacterium | reverse complement strand
GTTTATCAGACGCGAATGCCGGTTTAAAGGGGAATAGTGCGAGCATGGCGATGGCGTATCCTGACCGGGAAAGATTAATGATTTCCATGGTCCTTTTCCCCCTTCCGGTATACAGGTTAAAACCGGAGTACATGGACGCGAATCCGTAAAAACTGATCCAGCCCATGTACCATGCCCTTGAACGGAACTGATTTTCGTCAAGCCGGTCCTGGATAAATTCAATCCGTTCCCTGACAATTTCGTCAGTA
>CAZEPS010000154.1:0-9999 GCA_964514165.1 uncultured Leptospirales bacterium | reverse complement strand
CATCCCCGGCTTCAGCCGCCCCTTTGTGTTCGGGACGATGATGCGCACTTTCACGTCACGGGTCTCCATGTCGAGGAAGGGATACACGAGATCAATGCGGCCGGAAAATTTCTCCCCGGGAAACGACACCGACTCCACCGAAACGGACTGTCCCTTCCTGATGAAGGGAAGGTCTTTCTCGAACACGTGGATATAGATCCAGAGGATGCCCAGGTTGGCGACACGGAAGATCTCCTGCCCCGGCTTGACGTGGGTCCCCCTGAGTACGTCCTTCTTGATCACCACTCCGCTTATGGGAGACACAATGTACGAGAGCCTGCCGGCCTCCCCGGCATCGAGTTTCCGTATCTCACGATCGCTCCAGACCGGTTCCTTGACCCGGTACTCTACCCCCCCATCCTATATTATTAAAAATATGGCATCATGTAGATTATAAAGTTACACGTTTCGGTATTTGCAGTCACTCTTTTGCGAAAGACCTCCCTTATTCACGTAGATATGATATCATAAAGTTACTTCTATCTTTAATGACACCATATACCGCCTCAATAATAAATGCATGAAATTGGTGGATTTTATCTCACGGATACCGTTATCGTTCATTACGCTGAAGATGTTCCCGGGCCGGATTTACTGCTATTGAGGTTGACAAAATGAACAGGTTTCTCTGTTATAGATATAGGGGGTATATCCATATGGATAATGCAAAATCAAATATTCGTAAGGCCCACCATCCTTACAAATTCAAGGAAAATATTATCAAGCGGATAAACCGAATCGAGGGGCAGGTGCGGGGGATAGCCCGCATGGTCGGCGAGGACGTGTACTGCGACGACATCCTGCACCAGATATCGTCGATAGAATCGGCCCTGAACGGGGTCAAGACCGCCCTCCTCGAGGCCCACGTGAAGGGCTGCGTGGTCGAACAGATCCGGGAGGGAAGCGACGAGGTGATAGACGAGCTGACGGTGACACTGCGAAAATTTTTAAAATAACCCGTCTTTCTCTGAATCCCGGGTAAAAAATATAGACATCCCTGTAGATACGAAAAAAATTGGCCGCAGAGGCACAGGGCTCACAGAGATATTGTGAATATATCAGAAGAATAAGGCGAATTTGTATTTTCCGGTAAAAACGGTTCCAGGGTTTTACAATCAGGCGGGAATACTGTATATTGTAGTGTAAATATCATGCTCGATTTTCTTTGTGTAGAAACATGAAAATAAAAATCTCCTCCCTCGGGTGCCGCCTTAACCGGTCCGAGATAGAGTCCGTGGTGACCCGCCTCCAGGAGGGCGGGCACGAAATAGTTAACGGCGACGACGCAGACGTCTTCATCGTGAACTCCTGCGCGGTGACCGGCACCAGCGACCGGAAGACCCGGAAACTGGTCAACCAGTCGAGACGGGCCGCGGAGGAGAGGGACGCCCTGGTCATCGTCACCGGGTGCGGCTCTGACCCTCACCGGGACGAGGAGAACCTCATTTACGTTTCAAACGACTACAAGTACCTGATACCGGAGATCATCGAGAACCCGGAGTTCGTCAATACCATTACCGAACGCGGCCCGGACCGCTTCGGGTTTCCCGCGCCGGTGCGGCAGCTCCGGACCAGGGTCAACCTGAAAATCCAGGACGGGTGCGATAACAATTGCGCCTACTGCATCGTCCCTTACGTCCGGGGCGGCCCGGTGAGCAAACCCTATGATTCGGTCATACAGGAGTTTGAGTCCCTCATAGAGGCCGGGTACCGGGAGATCGTGCTGTCAGGCATAGTTATCGGCATGTACGAGAGCGAAGGGAAGGATATCGCCGGGGTGTTTAAGAATCTCCTGGACAGGGGAGGGGACTTCCGCCTCCACTGCACCTCCTTCTCTCCCCATCTGGTCACCGATCGAATGAAAGACCTCTTCACCCACCCGAAGATGGTGAAGCACATCCACCTGTCTCTCCAGAGCGGGAGCGACCGTATTCTGGAGAGAATGGGGCGGCGCTACACCAGGAGCGAATATATCGCCGTGGTGGATGACCTCAGGAACCGGGTCCCCCTGATGAACGTCACCACCGACGTGATCGTCGGGTTTCCCGGCGAGACCGAGGAAGACTTCCGCCAGACACTGGATCTTATTAAAGAGGCCCGGTTCTCACATATCCACACCTTCCGGTATTCCCCCCGCCCCGGCACTGAAGCGGCGGAGATGAAAGACACGGTCACTGAGCGGATGAAGACCGACCGGAGCGACGCGGTGATTGCCCTTTACCTGAACCAGAAGGCAGGCTACTACCGCCTTTTCGACGGCGGGGAGTCGGTCTTCCTTTCCGAGCGGTATTCCGGCGGGAGGATGACCGGTTTCAACGAGTATTACGTACCGGTGGAGGTGCGGGAAAAGCTTCCCGGCAACCGGTTCTACCGCGTAAAGACCAGGTTCGACACGGATCGGGTCTGTCTTGAGGGGAAGCCGGTTCCCTGAAAAGGGAATTCACTCCGTAACTGAATAATTGTGTTGACTTTTGTACCGTCCTGTCATAATCTCAATAAAAAAATCCCTTTCCGACATCACTGTAATACATAATCAGCCGCATTCTAGAGGAGGTCGTATGGTTACAAGAAAAACAGCGTACGTTCTGACTTTGTTCACTATCCTTACCGTACTAGCAGTATCGGCAGTGGCCCAGGATCAACCGGAGGATGTTCAGCCCCCGAAGGAGCGGTTTTACCTTCAGTCACTTACCGTGGCACGGTACCACCCCCTGGGGTTATTGACCCGCAATGATTTCATGTACAGCAGAAGGCTCATGGAGAGTGACAGTATACTCTTTCGCGACACCTATTTCGCCATAGGCCCGACTACGTCACTGAGCCCGGCCTATGTTAAGGTCGGCCCCCTTATTGAGTTACAGCCCATCGCCCTTTTGAATCTCAAGGCGGGATACGAGTATGTCTATTACCTGGGGACCTTTGATTATCTCCAGTCATACCCCTTTTCAGACGCCAGCTTCCATGACGACAGGATCGCTCAGGACGGCAGCAAGGCCTATGCTGCCGGGGGACATCATTACTTCGCCGAGGCGACCGTGCAGATGAAGTACAAGATTGTTGCTCTCAGGTCGAAATTCGGCGGCGAGTACTGGGACATGAATTTCATGAAAAAATACCGGTGGGAATACCTGTACTGGAATTTCAGGAAAGACCGGTATTTCTACGACGTGACCCTTGATACCCTGGTGCCGAACAAGGGGTTCATCTGGACCAATGACACCGACCTTCTCTTCATGAAGGACAGGTGGGTCGTCGGTGCCCGGTTCTCCGGTGTCTTTCCCGGAACAAACTCGGACCATATGCGGGTAGGCCCCCTGTTCGCGTGGACATTCAAGACGAAAAAATACACTAATTTCAGCCGCCCGACCCTTCTCGTCATCCTGGGGTGGTATCTGAAGCACCCGCACCGTATAGGGGCGCTCCCCTATACGCTTGTCGGGTTCTCTTTCTCGTCAGATTTTCTGAATCCTGCATCAAACTAGACAATCGGGGCGGGCGAAAAGCCCGCCTCTGTTTTTCCTGAGGGAAGTGCCGCTGGTTCAGGGTTGAAATTTTTGCAGGGAGGCCGCCATGGTCATTGACAGCCATTTCCATCTCGAGGAGAGTATACTTACCGCCGAAGAACTGATAAGGCGTATGGACATGGCGGAGGTGGACAGGACCGCCCTCATGGGGAGCCAGATTCTCCAGTTCCCGGAACCGCCGCGCTTTCTCGTAGGGGTGAACCAGTTCTTACTAACCCATGGTCCCACGCGGCCGATTAGCAAGCTCTTAATCAGTAATTTCACTGAAAAGGGAATCAAGATCCTCGGTACGGACATGGAGATATTCCGGGACCCTGACAACAGGGCGGTGTTCAATGCGGTGGAGAAATATCCTGACCGGTTCCTGGGGTGGATTTTTGTCAATCCGAAAGGTAAAAAAAACCAGGTTCAGGAATTTGAGAAGTATAAAAATCATCCGGGTTTCATCGGTGTCAAGGCACACTGTTTCTGGAACCACCATACACCGCTTGACCTGGCCCCGGTGGCCGAAAAACTCGCGAAAACCGGAAAGCCCCTCCTGATACACGCCGGCTTCAAGGAAGAGGGCGACTACATGGCCCTGATGGACCGGGTTCCCGGGCTGAAGCTCATTCTCGCCCATGCCGGCTTTCCCCTCTACCGGCAAACCTGGAAAGCGATACGGGAAAATAAAAACATATCCGTGGACCTCTCCCAGACCTCCTATGTCGGAGACGGGGTGACCAGGGACGTGGTTAACTTCCTCGGGCCGGATAGGTGCATATTCGGAACCGACGGTCCCTACGGGTTCCACGGCGATGATGGAACCCTGGATTACGGTTTCATCAAGCGGCGGATTGAGTCCCTCTTCCCGGACGAGGGGGTACGACGAAGAATTCTCGGTGAGAGCTTCGCCGAGCTGACCAGTATCGCATAACGGTTTTTTCAGGGGTGCCCGGGCAAGGGGATTGAGAAACGCAATTCATGGTTATGGCGCCGTGGCTTCATAACCATGCCGGGTTTCATTAATTTTCACGACGGGAGGAAGCCATGACACGATTGATGCTTATCGGTCTAGCGGTGACCGTCATTTTGACGGGATGCCAGAAGAACAAGAACATCGAGGCGAAGGCCGTGACCTACACCCAGGACGGCCAGGAGTTTGAAGGCTACATCGCCCGGGACAGGAGCACTGATGAAAAACGACCCGGCATCCTGGTTATCCACGAGTGGACCGGCCTCGGGGACTACGTCAAGTCCCGGACACGGCAGCTGGCCGGGCTCGGATACGTGGCATTCGCCATGGACATGTACGGAAAAGGGGTGAGGGCGGAATCCCATGAGGAGGCGGCAAAGCTCTCCGGCAGGTACGGCAACGACCGTGGCCTGATGCGCTCCCGCATGGACAGGGCCCTGGAGATACTAAAAGATAACGAGTACGTAAATCAGGACAGGATTGCCGTTATCGGCTACTGCTTCGGCGGCATGAGCGCCATCGAGCTGGCCCTCTCCGGCGCGGACATCGACGGGGTGGTCGCGTTTCACGCCATGCTTCAGAGCCCGAACCTGGACGACGCAGACAAAATAAAGGCGAAACTGCTCATCCATCACGGGGCTGACGACAAGTTCATTCCTGATGAGCAGGTGGAGAAATTCAAAACGGCCCTGGACAAGGCGGGGGTCGGCTACGAGTTCGTGTCCCATGAGGGCGCGGTGCACGCTTTTACCAGGCCCTCGGCCACCGGGGAGGACGATCCGAACATCAAATACAACAAAGAGGCTGACGAGAAGTCCTGGGCCAGCATGAAGAAATTTTTAAGGGAAATTTTTCGTTAGAAAGGTGAAAATCTCCCAGGGAACGGCTCGGTAACCGATTCTTATCGGTGGAAACCGGTCTTTATAAAGTATTCGCTCAGCATATAGGTGCGGATCCTCCTTATTTGAAGGATTGATGTTACCGCCCTGAGGATTCGTATGATATTAATCGCCAGTTGAACCGGGTTTTTCGCCCCGTAAAAGAGGAAAGGGTTCGAAACGTGCTTTTTGCTCGGCCAGGCCTCGGTAACGATCCCTGAGAGGTTGTACGCACCTTCGGTGAGGATTTTCTTAACGAGGTTCCGGACGTATCTGGTCCGGGGTTGAATCATTTCCGAGACCGGGGACATGGTGCCGTGCCAGCGCCGTACCCATTCGTCAGGGGGGATCTTCTCCGGCCGCTCCATGAGGGTCAGAGCCGTCACCCCCGGTGACCTCCTGCCGTCAGGCCAGTCCCTGGGGCCGGAATGATTGTTATCACCGTAATCTTTGTATATTGATTCCTCCACCAGGTATCCCATGAAGCGGAACCCGGCTCCGTAAAGAATACTCTCGATCTCGCCCTTCCTGGAAGGGTCAAGCAACACGCTCACCACCCCCTGTACCGGTTCGTCTTTCGTAAGGTTCGGCGCCGGTGATTTCATGTCTGAATCAGCATCCGCGACATGAAGCTCGAGGCGGGGGGTGCCGGTTTTCAGAATGTCTTCGGCGCAGTTTTTCAGCATGAGGCCGGTCAGATCGTCCCTGGCCATGGTTCGCTTTGGCCAGAGGAGGTAGAGCAGTTTTTCCTGTTTCAACATTCTTCTCCTTTTTTTGCGTAATTATGCTTTCTGTCGCTGTCTTATCAAGAAAAAAAATGACCGCTCATTTGTCAGGGGGGTTCACGAGGACGAAACCGACAGGTCACTCATCACCCTTATTATGGGACCCGGCAGGAAACTCGGTTGCGCCATTGTGGCGGAGGGGATCGAGCACAGGTCCCAACTCGAATTTTTTGTATCAGAGGGGTGCGGCCTCTTCCAGGGATGCCTCTTTAACGCTTCCATGCCGGTGAAGGCATCCGAGGAGGTCCTCGTCATGGGGAAGGACGTACCCCCCTCGTGGCTGGGGCGATTAACCCTGCCGGCCGCTGATTTCCGCTCAGGACTGCGAGGTAATGAGCTGGATGAGGCGCAGTATCCCGAAGGCCGCAGTGACATACACGAGTATGGCGGTAATCCTTCCGAAGATGATTTTAATGTCCCGTAATCCGGCCTTCCCCCCGGCAACGAGATTTCCCATGGTCGCGGTGGACATGACCAGGATAAGGGTCACCAGTCCGCTGATGGCATGCCCTGACTTAAAATGGGGGTAGGACATGGTCTGTTTGAAGTAGACCATTACCAGGAAGGCGGCCAGGGCGATAACAATGGACAGGGACGCGAAATTCCGGTGCCTTCCGAGCCACTCCGGTGAGGTCTTTTTCCTGACGATGAACACCGCCGTGCCGATAAATACCGCTGCCAGTCCCATGAGGGTAAAATGTAATATGATATACAGGTTCATCTTCTTCTCCTTCCGATTTTTTTGGAATATGACTGCACATTTTTGTTTAAATGTCAAACGATAAAAAAGAGGGCGCGTGAAAATGCAGGATCCCGTCCAGCAGGGAAGCCGGGTGCTGTATCACGCCCCGGCCGCGTGCCTCCCTGCCCGGCGGCCCGAGAAGACACAGTCGGCCAGGGAGAGGCCGCTCACGTAGGAGCGTGAGCATATCCCCACGGCGCTCCTCCCGGCGGCGTAGAGGCCCGGTATGGGCTCGCCGTTTTCATTGACGACCTGGCTGGTATCGCTCACCATGAGCCCTCCCAGGGTGAGGCATGGGCTCAGGAAGAGTTTGCTCGAGAGCCGGCAGTCTATGGCGTAAAAGGGGGGCGTGTTGAGCACCGCCAGGTGGGCCCTGTCTTTCCCGAGGGGGTCAGAGCCTCCGGCGGCGAGCCGGTTGTATTCAGAGAGGGTTTTCTCGAGCCCGGCCCGGTGGATCCCGCATTTTTCAGCCAGGCCGCCGATTGTTATCGCCTTTTTCCGGTTAAACCGCATGTTCATGAAGGAGGTGTACTTTCGAAAGAGGAGAAAGTTCAGTTCCCCGGCAAAAAGGGGGCCGATGCGCCTCAGGGTGACCTTCTCCTCACGTTTCATCTCTTGGCGGGCCCGGTCCATTATCCTTTGGTCAATGATGAGCCAGGCCCCGCCGCCGGGGGTTTCGGCGATGTGGTTCGACACCGTGGCCCCGTAGATGCTTTCGTCACAGATCCTCTCTCCATCGCTGTTCACCAGCATCCCGGAGGTGAATGACTCAGGCGGAGCGTAGAACCGGGAAGCGGCGCAGGAGCCCATGGCCTCCAGGCCCCCTCCGGCTCTGACCCCCAGGTTGATGCCGGACCCGTCGTCCCCCGGGGTCCCCAGGGGCATGGTGCCGAAAAAGGGGGCCGCGTGTTCGCGCATCATGGCGCTGTTGAACGAAAATCCTCCGGCAGCGATAACAATCCCCTTCCCCCTGACCGGCACCGCTTTACCCTGGTTCTCAAACCGGCTGAGAAGTTTCCGGGAGGTTCTGCTCACCATGGCAAGGTTATACAGAAAAGAATGGAGTGCCCTACTGACCGGATTTCCGGCTAAACTCCTGACATTCACCCCGGTGACCCGATTGTTATCGCCGACTATCAGGTTTTGGGGCCATGTATGAAACCTGATTTCAATGTCACGGGACCTGGCGGCCCTGTCCAGGGCATCGAAAAGGACGTTCCCGGTCATGCCGGTGCCGGCCGGAACGTGCCCCCGGGGAACCGGCCCGGTGACTGAACGGTAATGGACCTCGTTCCCGGAGAAGTAGAGCCCGTACCCGTCCGGGGGCTGGGTGGTTTTCTCCGGAAAAAATTTTTCGGGGATACTGATTCCGAAAGACTCGAGCCACCGGAGGTTTCCGGCGCTCTCTTCGCAGAACTCTCTCAGTCTGTGGTCCGGTATGACGCCTTCGGTCTCCCTGGCCAGGTAACGGCGCATCTTTTCAGGGGTATCGGCAAAACCCGCGGCCTTCTGGGCCGGGGTCCCCCCGCCGGCGTAGATGACGCCGCCGCTCATCCTGGTGGCGCCCCCGCCGGCGAAGCGGTCGATGACAAGCACCCGGGCCCCCCGGTCTGCCGCCTCGGCGGCCGCGCACGCCCCGGCGCCGCCGTAACCGATAATTATCACGTCGTATTCGGAATCGAATGATTTTTTCATGCTTTTTTTCATAAGAAGGATCAGTTGACCCTGTCGTCGAGCATGGCCAGGGCCCTCCGGCATGAGGCAAGGCATTCCTCCATGCCGGAATCCCTCTGCTTCAGGGGGACATACCCGAGGTCGCGCCTCGCCCGGTCGGTGACGAACCAGAAATTCGTTATCAGGTTATGGATTTCCAGGCGGGTCATGACCGGCTCGGGCCCCCCGAGGCGGAAGATCCACTCCATCACCCACGCCGCGAAGTAAACCAGCCACCCTGGTATGGAACGTTTCGGCGCCGGGTACCCGAGTTTTTCGATAAAGGGGCTGAACCACTCCATCAGGTTCATCGGCTCGTTGTCGGTGATGAAGTAGGCGTTGCCCGCCACGGTCTCAGGGCCGGTGATGAGCTTTTCGGCTGCCAGGAAAGCGGCGTGAACTATGTTGTCGATATGGGTGTTGTCCGTGGCGGCCCTGCCGTTCCCTATTTTTACGGTCAGCCTTCCCCGGTGGAGCTCCTGGATAAACTTGGTGAGCATGTAGCACCCCTCCCCGGGGCCCCAGACCCCTGCCGGCCTGATGGCGGCGGTCCGCATGCCTCCCGGTGTGTCGGCCGACAGGACCGCCTGCTCTGCCTCGGCCTTGGACGAAGCGTAGATGTCGAGAAATTTTTCCGGGTAGGGCCGGGACTCGTCCCCCCGGACCACCCCCTTTTTCGCGTAGACCACGCTGTTGGTGCTGGTGTAGATAAGGCGCTGTACCCCGGCCGCGATGGACGCTTCAATGAGATCTCTGGTTGCAACGGTGTTGACCTGGTACAGCTCCTCCCTCAGCTTCGCCGGCATGAGATTGAGACTGTATGTTTTTATCAGGGCGATGTTATGAAAGACCGTTCCGCACCCTTCCACAGCACGGCGCACCAGTTCACTGTCGCGAATATCCCCGGTAAAATTTTTGACCCGGCCGTTTCCCTCAAAGGCGGGATTCACGTCCAGGATATGGACCTCGTATCCCCGGCTGAGGAGGCCCCCGGTGAGCGCCCTGCCGATATATCCGGCGCCGCCGGTGACGAGGCACCGGGGCCCGAAATTAATCTCTTTCACTGAAGATGCCGGTTTAACGTGTACTGTCATAGGCTGATTACTCCCAATGGATGGAAGGGTCTTTTCAGGAATCAGATAGCAGCGCTGGCGATATGTCAAGAAAGTAAACTTATTTTTACTCCCTCTTTCGGATAGAGGAGGCGGGTGTTTGTGCCCACGAGC
This sequence comes from uncultured Leptospirales bacterium, assembly GCA_964514165.1. Lineage (GTDB taxonomy): Bacteria > Spirochaetota > UBA4802 > UBA4802 > UBA5550 > CAZEPS01. Next base: position 137 of record CAZEPS010000154.1, on the reverse strand, counting down.
CTGATCGCCCGGCCCCGGGTAAGGAGCCGGGTCATTACGAAGGTGATGGCCCGGTTCATGGCCCCGGCCACGGCGCTCGGTTTTTTCCCCAGTGCGTGAAGGGCCTCACGCACCGTGGGCCCGGTCTCCATGATCGG
>CAZEPS010000153.1:0-10079 GCA_964514165.1 uncultured Leptospirales bacterium | reverse complement strand
AAGAACAATTGATATGCGCATATACACACGATTATGTTTTTAGAAATATGAAGTATGATTTTCAAAAGCAGGCATATATAGCAAAACTTGCTAACTTTTTTCATATCGAGGATGAAAATGGATACCCACCTGTGATTGAACTTGATGACATGTTGTTTGAAACTAAATGTTTATTTAATGAAAAAAATTGTATGTCAGGTGAATTTGGAGAGTTTTTTGATGATCAGGACGATCCCAACGACATAAGTACTTATAAAGGAAAAGGTTGGAATGGAGTTTATTTTCAACCATCTATTGAAGTATTAATTGATTCACAAAAAGCAGAATCTTTAAAAGATGAATCTGTTAGAGGCAGAATTATATTTAAAATTATTGATATAAAAAATGAAAAATCAACTTATACATCACTGAATGGAGTTGTTCGAGATTTAACAAAATATATTTTAATCGTCAAACCTATAGCATGGCAATTTTACATGACCGGGAGGGGAGAAAATAATCAATTCTATTCAAGTGAAACATACCGAATTCATAAAGTAATATATTCGTATAACTGGAAAGATTAATTTATTAATCATTATATTATTGGAGGTGTTAAAATGAAAAAATTTGCAGTATTGATTATCTGTTTATCGTGTGTCATTTTCGCGTGTTCAGGTGATTCGAAAAAGAACGAAGAAAAGGAAGATGAACTTTCTCAAAAACTAAGTTCTGTATCTGATTCTGAAAGCAGTGCAATTGAGATCATTGAAAAAAACTATAATCAGTATGATAATATTTATGGCACTGGGGGCTATTATGTAAAAACATTTGTACAACGTGATGCATACTTTTCATACTGGCAGGCAACCGAACTGTGGGGATATACTTACATAGTTGAATTTGGCCATCAGTATGTTGACGACGGTTCAGTATTTAACCATTCTTTTCTTGTTGATACTAATTTGAATGCTTACATTAATATCACAAATAACAGGGTATATTCTGATGATTTATTGAAGTCTCTGAAGGGTTCATTTGAGAAAGGTAAAAGTAGTGGTTCTGAGTCTGAAGCAATCGAGATAATACAAACTGAATATTCAAACCTTTGGGCTACTATTAATCAAAATTATTTTACTTCAACCGCAACACGAAAAAAAACAAAGCAGTTGTACTGGAGCGCCAAGAAAGTTCGTGCCCACACATTCATTGTTTCAATTACTTCAATGTCGAAAGAAAACCAGGATAATTTAAAAGCAGAACTATGCGGAGCCAATGAAGAGGAGTGTGACGTGTCTGAAAAAATATTGCCCGGACGATATTTCTACGTTAATACTATGTTGAGACAGTCTAAAGAGATAACAAACAATAACAATTTCAAACATTTAATGACTGTAAAATCATTGTTTCCGAAAATGATTTGAGTTAGCTTAAACTTAATCTGATACATTTTATTATTTTCTTTTATCTGAGACAGTCCTCGTTCTGATGAATTAAGAAATTACTATTGTTTTTATTTCGGGACGAGGACTTTTTCTTTTATAGAAAAGTGCGAAAGATTATTGACACTATCGTATCACCAGAAGGTACAGAACCAGTATAAGGAAAAAACCATGCGAATTAAATCCATTATTGCGGTTACTCCTCTTATATTCACGTTGCTCGCGTGCTCTCCCTGGAAGCTCCTGAAAAAAAATGGAGATGTCATAGGGAAAGAAACCGGCGAGTTTACTTATATTTTAAAGGAAGAGCTGTACGGAGAAGCTGGTGATGGAGACTTGAAAAAGGCACAGGAAAAATTGAGAAATGAATACTATGAAATGGTAAAACGGGACTCAACTGTTAAGCCGATAAAAGACAGCGATATTGAAAAGTTTACTGAAACCGCCGTGTACAGGGAGTTGTATAAGAGACGAAAGAAAGAACTCCCCCGAAATAAAACTATCCTTTATATGAAATTCTCACTTGATTGGGAAAAGCTGAAAGACCAGGTCATGATTGATTACTATTCGAACCATGGGCTCGTTATAGAATGCGCGGACAGGGAGCGTATTAAGGATCTAATGACAGAAGCGAACAAAATTTATAATATACTTATCGAAGATAAAGAAGTAACCTTCTATTCTGGTGAGAAATTTTATGGAGCTCCAGCCAGGCGTATAACAGACATCGCTGCATTCATGGTCCCGCTGGGAAACGGGGAACAGCGTAAATCGGGTAACGTGATTACCATTGACAAAGAGCCGGATGCGAACACGAAGTCAAAAATTGCTTCCCTGTCTGGGCTTGTTGATGCAAGGAAGATGGTGACACTGAAAGAGACTCTGTCAGCCCTTCCGACAATGGGGGGTGACCTGGCTGCTGTGGCTGAACAGCGTATCGCGCAATCAAAGGAAATCTCTGACAATCTGGATACAGGCAATGTTGACGTGAATGGCACGATTAACAGGCTGTATAAAGCTGCTGACCTCTGCTCTGAGGGGAAAAGCCGTGAAAAATTCGATGAATTTTATCATGCCCTCGAAGAAAATAAAATCACCGTAATGATTGACCATCCGGATGGTACCGGATACCTCAATTCAGGATACAGCGAACCCTTTACCATATCTGCCCGGAACAGCGATGATGAATCTGTCAGGGGGGCTTTCTCTGTATATACAGTTGATGGTGACGTGACCATTGGCGCGACAAAGGAAGATTACAAAGAGCTCCCTGTCAAGATTTTCCCGGGTGAAGCCGGCGGCGTCAGTTTCTATATAAACAGCATCAGTTCAGAGAATTGTAAAATTAAAGCGGTACTCACTTTTGAATATTTAGATGAGAAGGATGCGCTTTTTAAAAAAGTGTATGGCAGGGGACTTTCGTCGGTAATGCCGGTTGCGATACAGGAATTGAAAAACATATCCACGTTCACCTCAGAGGGGTATGCTGAATACGCCTCCCTCTCAAATGAACCTGCCGTCGTTATCGAAAACAATGCCGCGTCCATCAAGGTCGCCGGAAACGGGCAGTTCACCATTGGCGGCTTCATTAATAGAAGGCCTGGTGATTATCTCTACGGCCATCCGAACGGCATCGGCCCTGACGGTATCTGGAGCAGTTTTGTCACTGTCAGGGTCGACGGCATTGATTACCGCTTTGATAAACTGCCGGTCAGGGGCCCGGAACTCGTTGGACGAAACGTGATAGAGACCTCGGCTGAGATACAGGAGAAAAAAATAGTAATAAAACAAACACTGAAATTCTCCGAAGAGGAAAATTTTACCAGGATATCATATTCCGTTGTAAACAGGGACGACGCTCCCCATGCTGTCGGCATAAGAATACTGATGGATACGTGGGCCGGCGCCAATGACGGCGTGCCCTTCAGAATTCCCCGTGGAGAGAACAGCCGGTCTCAAACCGGTGAACTTGTCCGTTATGAGACCGAGCTCTTCGGCCTGGACACTGAATACTTCGAAGCATGTGAAATTGGCCGGGACGAGAAAATTCTTATCAAGGGGGATTTCAGGGGAGGTGAATCAAGAATACCTGACCGGCTTGTCCTGGCCTCCTGGAGCAGTGCCTACGATTCTGAATGGGAATACGAACCGGACCCCTTCAGGCCGGTCACCTTTGACAGCGCGGTGTTAATCTACTATAATCCAGTTGAAGTGGCCCCGGGGCAGGGCACGAACAGTTCATTCCGCTACGGGCTGTACACCTATACCGGCAGTGTCGATGTTCCGGAAACGGTAACGACCGAGAATTCAACCTTTGTTTGTTCAGCATCATATTACAACAGTTCCGATGAATTAAAAGATGTAACAATAGAAATTATCCCCCAGGACAACAGGATCCGGGTCCTTGAGGGGACGCCTTCATCCTACAGCCTGAAGGTGGATGGCCGCGACGAGGGGGTGGTGTTTTTCAGGCTTCAGGCAACCGGTGCGGCCCGGGGCGAGAGTACGGTTAAAATAGCCATCACCGATGAATCAGGAAAGAAGGAACACCTGAAAACAATTGCCGTGGAGGGTGATTCCCTGATAATATCAGAGAGGAAGATTGATGAGAAGAGCGAACGGTATCCTGTCAGGTTCACCCTCTTCGGCGATAAGCCATCAAATGCCCATATCGTTGCCGCTCTTGTTGATGAAGGAGGCGCCGTTATTCAGAAAAAAATAATGTACGATGACGGGCTCCATAACGATGGATCAGAGAATGACGGTGTGTACGGTACTGATTTTAACATGTCAGAGATCAGTTCAAACAACCTGTTAATTAGAATATACAGGGTCAGCAGGAGCGGGCAATGAATAGAAAAATAACTGTAAAGAGAGGCCCGTCTATTTTTCTTTTATTAGTTGTGTTCAGTATCTCATTTGCCAGTGCTGAAGACAATATTGACTTATCAAAGGGGAAAATACTCGATGAAAAGCGGATACAGCTCTTCCCTAAAATCGAGCCACAAGACAGACGCCTTCACACCACTGAATTCAGACTGCTCGGGCCCTTGGTTGTCGGGAAGCAGGTCCCTTTTGTCATCGATTTTCTCAGCAGTGCGGGGGAGGTGCTGGAGACCTACCGTCTGAAGTCAGATCTGATCATTTCTATTGAAAGCGGTGACAGCCTCCAGGTCACGTTTAACAACAGGACCTATACGGGAAAGGGGGCTGTTGATATTCCTTCAGGGGTCCTGAGCGAAAACAGGGGCCCGCTAAAGGGTTACCTGACTCTGAACACCATAAGAAAGAACATGGCCCTGAAAATAGCGGCAAGAAAGATAACAGAGAAAGAGGGTACCCTTCTCACTGAAAGTGAAATTTCAGTGTTGTACGGCGAAGCAGCGGGGGCCCTTTTTACGAATTCCCTGAAAGAGCTGACCGCCGGTGATACAATGGAGATGGATCTTCGTATTTTCAACTACCGGGGAGATTTAATCAGGGAACCTGACAGTAAACTGTACCTGGACCTTGTATCTGAACACCCGATACAGGTAAACGGCAAAAAGGCTTCCGGTTCCCTGATTATAGAACAGGATAAATTTATCGAGGGGAAAGCGAAGGTCGTTGTAAAGACTGAAAAATGTGGCAAATATACCATCGCCCTTAATGATGGCACGGAATTTGCCGGGAAGGGCCCCGGGATATGGAACCGTGTTTCGTTTGACGTGCAACCGGGCAAGAAAAAAGAGACTATACTGGACATGCCTGAGAAAATTCCCGCGGGCAGGGAGTTTGAAGTTGACTTCATGGTACGTGATTCCTTTAAGAATACCATAGAAACCAGGTGCATAAACCTGGATTTCGAGCCATTCCCCCGGAACATGATCTTCATTCAAGGGAGAAGAATAACCGGTTCTGAAACCAGTGTGCAAATCTGTGAAGGGGGGAACTCCCTTGTTATTACGAAAGCCGGTGATTATCAGATAACAACAGAGATGGGGAAATCAAAAATCAGGGTCGAACCCCTTGAAGCCGTGAGCATAGGGGCGGATGTCCCGGCTGTAATTGAAGCCGGAACTGAACACGCGATAGCCGTGGCCCCCAGGGACAAATACGGCAATGCAACGAAACTGGATGTTCCCCTTATAATGAAAGTCCCGGCAGGTTTGATAGCAGGTGAGGGAACATCCGCTAAGGAAATTGAGATTACCTTCAGTAAGAATGAACCATACTCTTTCCCTGTTAAGCCGGTACATTCCGGTTTCTATACGGTAACGGTTACCGGTTACGGAAAGGGAATTACAAAGAGGGTAAGGGTCACTCCCGGCGACATGGTATGTTCAATAAATAATGACAAGATACAAACACGCCCCGGCGGGAGTATACTGGTGCCATTTACCGTCATGGATCAATTCAATAATGCGCCGGAGGGTAACGAGAAAATAACTGTCGCGATTACCCATGATCAAGACGGCAGGGTCGGAGCGTCAGGGCAGGGGTTCTCCATCTCGTCACGGAAAAGCGGGACCGGTACGGCGACAACCCTGCTTGACCTGAGGACCGTTAGAAACAGGAAGAACTATGCCGTGGTACTGTACCCTGTTAACACCAGGTCACTTACAGTTTCTGCCGGTACGGGGAACAGTGTAACGCTGGAAAACCTGAAGTCGGCGAGACTGCCCGCGGCTAAAACAGGTCCCAGGGAGATAACAAAACATATAACCGGCAACCTCAGTAGTGAACAGGAGCAGATGAAGGCTTTAAACAGTCTGATAGCACGATATCCGACTACCGAGAAAATTACCATGACATGGAATTCCGGCAGTAAGGGCAGTATCAGGAATATACTGCTGTATTACCCGACGTACGGACGCCTTGATTATCAGGAGTGGGACACGGTGAAGAACCGGAGAATCAGGAGAGTCATCTGGAAGGGAATCAGGACGCCGGATATACGGGAAGCGGTCCAGTATTCCCGGAGCAGTTTCCCCGGGGACAGGGAGGTGTACTGAATATCATGAAAAAAACTGTTGTTATACTCTACACGTTCATAACGGGATTGCTGCTGTTCTGTACACAGCCGAATGATGCATTACTGGGGCTTGAAAACCTTCAGGAGGGTAACGGCATTGTCGCCTACTACCATTTTTTAAAAATGCCTGAGGAAAAACGGAACACTGAAAAGATGAAACGCTGGGTCATATATTCGAGAGAGCTGGCAGAAATTGAGCTCAATTCCATATTTATTATACCAGACGATTTTGATGCTGACATGGTCTATATTGACACAGCGCAAATGAAACATGTCAGGTTTATTGTGAATAATGATCCGGGACTGAAAAATACATTTGGCTCATATCTGAAAAAAATTGACAACGGAGAGATTAGGGTCCGCCATTAAGGTACAGTTTTATCGGCAGGGCCTGTGCCATCCGGACCGGGTGGTCCATTCCCCATTCTCATATCCATGTTACAGAGTTGGATTACAACTCCCTCACCCCCCATACACCCCCATGCAGTCCTCAAGCGTCTTCTTCATTTCAGCGCGCAGTTCCTTTGGTTCCACGATCTCAACGCCGCTGCCTTGATGTACCGAGTGTGTCATTAAAGATAAACAGCTCTGTGACTTACGGTATTCCGAGCTCGAACGGATAGTCAAAATGATATGCGAAGACCAGGCCCGCGCCTGCCACGAGGCCTGGACTTCGCATTCCTTTCCCAATAAAGCAAAACTAACAGCAATAATCCTCAGCGCCCGGCCATCAAAGTAACACTATAACACCTGACAAATTTTGTTATATAAAAATAACAAATATTTAGTGTTGACATTTCAACAATAACGTTATATAGTAGTTTCTATATCATTAATGTATTATTGAATAAAAATACTATGCAGCCATTTTTACAAGGAGGCTATAGATGAGACTGATTTATACTGCGATAGCAATTATTCTTATAATTTCTACAGGCAGCATTACTTCATCGAGCAATGATTGTGATTCCAGCTATAATGAATGCAAGTCTTCATGCGAAAGTAATTATAATGTCTGGGATAGTGAGTTTACTCAATGTATAAACCAGTGCTGGACGGAATTTGAATCTTGCAAGGGGTTATAAATTATACAATATTTTTCATGGGTCTTCAAAAAGCATAGTTCCAATATTCTATAGCGTTTACTGGTTAGTGATGGCGCTGAACATTTGCCAGTATTCAAAGCGCTGCACTGAGACTGCCGAAGTGTCGTATACAGGCTGGTACTTTAAATTTTTTTAGTATGCTTTTATTTTTTCCTGGCTGTTTGCATACTGCACTCTTTGCTATTTGCTGGCATCACCCACTCTTTCCTGGAGTACTTTGCGATCTACTTCAATCTGCATATAGTTAATAATTATTGAAAACGCCAGCTCGTACACAAACCCGTCATCTGACCATAGATGCTCTTCAATTCCGGGGTTTTTCTCCCTGGCTATCTCTATACCTTCTTCCCATGAACAGGAAATTTCTCTCACCCGGACTTTGCCATCCATCACTGAATACAATGCAATTCCACGGTAAAGACCCTGTTCTTCGCTGTAATTCATGACAGCATTTATTCCAGGGTTATCTACTGCCAGTGACTCCAGGAATAATCGTACACCTTCAACCGGGGGCTCCCATGCAGCAAAGCCTGAAAATCCATGTCCATATTCATGAAATTCTGAAACCAGCGACCACCTGGGACCAACCAGTTTTACATTGTTTTTCGGGGTGTCATCAACTCCCAGCAGCTTTGTAAAGGGCAGGTTTTCACCCTTTGGCAACTTTTTGCTCATAGCTTCCCACTGTTCAGCAAATCCTTCACTTATTCCATGAATTATGACAGTGTAATCTACATGGTTTGGCATACTGTATACCTACACACTCTTCTCTTCCTTCTGCTCATCAAACAGTACTTCCAGTATTCTCTCCATGACAGATACATAGGAACCATGGAGTCTTTCTCGCAGGTCCCTGTTCGACCATCTCAGCAGTACCCATGCCCTGAGCCTGTCATGGTACAGGGTAATGCTGCCGTCCCGGGTTACAGTAAACCAGGACGGCCACAGGGACAGTACCTGGTCCACGATTTCTGCCTCGTTATTACCTGTTGCTTCTGCATATACCCGTTCTATCATTACAGGAGGTACAGGCCCGTTACCGCAGGCCAGGATACCCAGGAAAGTGATCATTTTTTTATTATAGGTTGTTATGATAACCACACAACACCTTAAACTGTGCTGCAGAAAACAGTTGATGGCTATATCCTGTAACCATTCCCCGGGTATTGAATGGGAGCGGGAGATGGCCTGAGGACTTTCTGTGGCGTTTTCACGACCACGATTTCAGGTTTGGTCGAAGCCTTTTCGCGCATCCTGCGCGGCTTCGACATTATCGCATCCGTGCGCGTCATCCACCATCTCCCGTTTTCGTACCAACAACATAGTATGTATCTGCGAAATACAATACTGAATAGTGGAACGAAAAAACACAGTTTCTACAAGGTACACCCTTATTAGTTTCTGTCAAGGGGTAAATTTTAAGCACCTGTCCCACTGAGTGAACATTTCCGTGTAAACGGAACAGGCACTGACCTCACCCCATTTCTCGGCCACTTGCGTATAACGTTCCGGCATAAGCACGGTTTGCGCAGAAGCAGGGAAAGTATTTCATGCCTTAAATTTTTTATCAAGAATATTTTGTTTTTAGAGATAAGTGCAAGACGTCATCGGAGGGGCTCATCCTGAGCGAAGTCGAAGGGAGCCCTGAGCCGCGTATGACGAGTTAGACGAAGTTGCTGGCGCTTAAATCTTATCCCAATTGGGTACTTTTAACTTCCCAACCTTTTTTATAACTGAATCAAAATCATTAAATATTTCTTTTTTAGTTTTTGATTGAAAGTGTGATTGGAAATAGGAAGAAGTTTCAATTTCTTTTATTTCTTTTGTGAAAGCATACAGTGCTAATTGATTTATTGAAACACCTTGCTCATCAGCAACACGCTCAATTTTATGTTTTAATTCTTTTGGAACTCGAATTGTAAGTACGCTTGATTTAGCTTTCATTATTTTTTCTCCATAATTTTACGAAATCAGTAGGAGTTATAACAGTAAGATCATCAAATTTTAAATCTGCTTTTATGTTAAAATCTCTGATATTGCTTGTTATAAGGTAATTGCAATTTGATGCAATAGCAAGTTCAACAAAAATATTATCATATTCATCTTGAAGGTTCGGTCTGAATAGAAAATATGTCGAATAGGGTTTTCCTATATATGTAATGAATCGTAATACTTTATCAATATCTGATTTATCTAATTTTAAGTCTTTCAGGGATGATGAACGTGTCAGGACCTTTTTATATTCATTAAAAACCGGAATTGAAATTGCCAAAGAAATATCAATATTTCTTATCAAGTTAAGAATGAAATGAGATGCCCCTAGGCTACTTCTTAAAGCCTGATAAAGTACATTTGTATCCATGACAATTAGCATATAAGTAAGATAGCATATATGCTACCGATTGTCAATCAGAATATGTATTTTTACGGAGCGCCAGCAATTTTGTATAACTACCTTTATATGACTCCCTCACCCCCCATAAACCCCCAAGCAGTCCTCAAGCATCTTCTTCATTTCATCGCGCAGTTCCTTCGGTT
>CAZEPS010000152.1:0-10088 GCA_964514165.1 uncultured Leptospirales bacterium | reverse complement strand
GAAAAACACCGATAAGAATCGGTTCTCCCGGGTAAAATACCAGAAACGGGACAAACATGCCGACTGGAAAAGACCTCATATCATGCTGGAACCGGATCTCTATGAAAAAAGCATCGATATGCGAAAGCTGTACAAGATGTCGGTGTCTCATATCATTGCGGTTGCCTACAGAAAATATTTTGATGCAGTGGTGGCAGAACTTAAAAACGGCAAAAGTACCGATAAGAATCGGCGGAATTACATTTGTATTGGGAAACAGCTTGGCAATATATTCTCCTATACAGTATTCTGGGATTATCCCCCTGAAGAAGAACTGTTGAAACAGTTGGAATAGAACATGCAATCAAATCCATCATCGTCAAATTTACGATAATACTGTTTGACAGGAGATTCTTCCTCAGTAATTTGGATTTCATGATCATTCATTGAAACGGTACTGGAGATACTAAAAATGAGAAAGGTTCTTGTCGGACTTGTCGCAGCGGCAGTCATAGTAAATTTCACCCCATTTCTGGCAAAGGCTTATGGAGAGAAACACCAGAACGAAAAAATAGAGAACCATGGAGAACATCATGGTGAGCACCATGCTCCCCATATAGATGGGACAAACCTGAGTCTCCTCTGGGTAATCCCGTTCGTCGGAATTCTCCTGTCTATAGCAGTATTTCCACTGGTACTGCCGCACTTCTGGCATCATCATTATGGGAAGGTATCGCTTTTCTGGGGCCTACTCTTTCTCGTTGCGTTTACCATTGGTTTTGATTTCAATACCGCGCTGTTTTACTTTATAGAAGTCAATCTCCTCGAATTCATACCGTTTATAACACTACTATTGGCACTGTTTACAGTCGCGGGGGGAATCCAGCTCAAGGGAACTCTCGTTGGAAACCCGAAACTGAACGTGGGAATAATACTTATCGGCACGGCCCTGGCAAGCTGGATGGGCACCACCGGTGCCGCAATGCTCCTTATCAGGCCATTACTCAGGGCAAACAGCTGGCGCAAGTATAAGGTCCACACGGTGGTATTTTTCATCTTTCTCGTCGCCAATGTTGGCGGATCCCTTACCCCCCTCGGCGATCCGCCCCTGTTCCTCGGTTTTCTGAAGGGAGTTGATTTCTTCTGGACCACTACTCACATGTTTCTTCCGATGCTCTTTGTTATAGGAGTACTGATTGTAGTCTATTTCATTATGGATACAATACTGTACCGCCGTGAACCAAACCAGCCGGAAGAACCCGAACATAAGGAAAAGCTGGCCCTTTCAGGCAAGGCAAACCTGCTGCTCATACCCTGCATAGTCGGAGCGGTTCTCGCATCAAGCATGGATCTTGGTAACGCCTTTACCCTCCATTACGTGACCATGCCGACCGCATCTATACTTCAGGTTACACTCCTTCTGATAATAACAATAGTGTCACTGGTCATTACCAAGGACGAAATTCGTAAAGGAAATGAGTTCTCCTGGGAGCCGATCCGTGAGGTGGCAAAACTCTTCGCGACAATTTTCATCACCATGGTGCCCCCAATAGCCATGCTCAGAGCAGGCACTGAGGGACCGCTCGGCATGGTAATTAAGAGAGTTGTAGACGCTGACGGCAACTTCGTCAACTCGGCCTTCTTCTGGGCAACGGGGATCCTTTCGAGTTTCCTGGACAACGCCCCCACGTACCTTGTCTTCTTCAACACTGCGGGCGGAAACGCGGCGGAATTGATGACAACCTTCTCCGCCACGCTTCTGGCAATCAGCGCTGGCGCCGTATTCATGGGGGCCAATACGTACATCGGAAATGCCCCGAACTTCATGGTCAAATCAATAGCCGAGGAGGCCGGTGTGCCCATGCCGAGCTTTTTCGGGTACATGTTGAAATATTCAATTCCTATTCTCATTCCGACCTTTGTGCTGGTCATGCTGATATTCTTTTAATAACACGGTGAGGTGCTTGTCATGAAAAAAAAGTATTACGAAATTGTGTTTGAAGGCCATTATCGTGCGATATACGGCCTCCTTGAAGGGTTCCTCCTGGCAAGCAACAAGGACTGGGACTTCTATTTCAGCAAAAAATACGGTATTCACCAGGAAACCCTTGCCGAAGTGATTTTAGAATGGATAACGATGAAGGCGAGGCTCCACCACGTGGTTATGGACGGCGAGTTTTACAATGCCTTTGAAAGTGCGATACGGAATTGTGACAAATGCAAGAATTCGAAGTTTGTTCATTTAAAATATATCCGTTCAGCGAAAGAGATACAGAACGCTTCATTTAAATTCAAAGCGGTTACCTATGGCCGAAAATACGGCACCGAAATAAAGGCCATCATAAATAATCTACCGAAAGAATGCACACTGCATGAATATAATCCCATAGAAAAGGACCGGGGAGAAGTCGGAAAAGGAATCGAAATGTACGCCCCTGAACACGATTACGAGTTTGAAGCTTCCGGCAGAATTGACGGCGATGTTAAACAGGTCATTGAATTGAGGAAACAGTTCGATGATCATCCCCTCATAGAGGTCGAAAATATCATTCTGGAGTTTTAATACCGATAACAATCGGTAAATCAGGCCCTTCAATGAACAATAAGACCGAATTTCTCGAAAAATACTACACTGAAGGGCTCTCCATCGAGAACCTGAACAGGGGAATACGGGTGTTTTTCCGCGTCATTGAGCGGCTATGCAACGAAACCGGCCTGTTCTGAGCATACCGCGTTACAACCCCTTGATTTTACCCTTATCAGGCCCGGGAAGGTCAGTCTGGGAGACATACTCAACTATCAGCTGGAGAACCCTGTCATCCTGAATCTGGTGGACCGCCTTGATCATCTCATTGCTAATGGAATACTTATCTATATTTCTCAGTTTTTCGAGAAGGATCCTCGGTTTATTTTTATATCGGAGCATAATGGTTTCCTTTGAATGGTATACCACCGTGCCGCTCCGCACATCATTTTCCCCGTGGCACGGGGTACAGTACCGCTTAAAAAAATCCCTGCCTGACACATCCTGGACGAGATAGGCGTTCGTGGTGATAAAAACAAAAACCATTGTCACCACCATGATATATCTGGTCATCCAGCCCTCATTCCCCGTAAAAGTATTTTTGACATCTATAATTCATCGAACAGTCTTGGCAATTAGTATTTACCAGGAAGGATTATCAATCCCCATAGCGGCATTATCACCTGCTGGAAATATTTCTTGAATATCCCCGCAATCCCTTTTATGGTACCCATTACTTCACCACAAAAGGGATAACAATCATGGCCGAAAACAGGACTACTGTAAAAAACACTGTCTGGTTTGCCCTGTACTGCATCCTCACCCTTAACATTACCGCTGTTCTAATCATGCTTTTTCTCCTGAGGCATATCCGGGGCGACGGTACCGCCTTCGGTGTCCTGGCTGACACGACATACAAGTGCCTTATCGACCTGGACGATAAAATCCGCACCATGCCCCTCCCTCCGGGATAATCCAGGTTGAAATTATCACTGAATCAGGTGTCAAAAGGGGTGCCGGTGATATTGGGCGGGGGATTTTTGTTGATTTAATATGACGCTTTCAGCAGTAATAGCGATGTAAAATTTAGAAAACACCGATAACAATCGGTGTTTTCTAACAATGTTGTCTATAATACGACATAATCCAGCAATTTTTTCACGCTACCCTCCTTTTAATAGTAGCAAACTCCCCTGATTTTTCCGAAAATCTATAGAGACAGCTCTACAGGACAGGAACATGGCAAAGAAACTCCGTATTGTTATCCCGGCCCTGGTGGTCATGGGGGTGAGTGTTTTCCTCTACATTGCTTTCAGGATACAGGCTATCGAAAAGAACCTTTTGAGGCCCGCCCTGAAACAATCGTACCGACTGGTGCTGGCGCCCCTGGCGAAGAATAAAGATCTCGACTGGAACGACAGGGAGATCCTCACCAACGCGGTTAAAGACATCACGGAAAAACACCCTGAGCTGGCCCTCATCGCAATCGCTGACTTCAATTACCAGATGAAGATTTCCATCAAGAACGACCGGTACGTCGAATCGGTCAGGCTCCTGGATTCGATTATCCACAATTTCATGAACGGCCGCTTTAACAAGCCCCGGGAACGCCAGCCGGTGACCGCCTACTACGATATCGAAACCGGCGGCAAGGAGAAACAGCTGAAGTTCTACCTCTTCTCCACCGCCCTGAACGAGCATTTCATCCTGGTCGGATACCCCTATCGCCTCGGGACCCGTCTCGTTACCCGTGTCGGTCTCGAGATTTCATTGATTGCTATTCTGATTGTTATCGCCTCGGTGCTGATTTACATCCGCTCGAACAAAGAAACAATTGTAATCGCCAAAACGGCCAACGAAAGTGGGGAAAACGCTTCGAAAATCCGGGATGAGCTGGGTCAACCTGCTGCCGAAGGGTACGCCTCCCCCCCTGAGGAGATGATAATCGAGGAAATCACCGATAACTATCGGTCAGAATCATCAATCCAGGGGAAGGATCAGCAGACGGCCCCCGAAATAGATCCGATCCCAGCCCCGGCGGAACCACCACTACCCCCAGAGTCACTGAACGGGCTCACCTACGAGATGCTCTCATCGATTTACGAAAAATACGGCCCGGACACGATTACCGTGTACACCCCCTCGGACCGGCGTACTGTCTCAAGAAAATATGAAATGAGGGGGGATTCCTTCACCAGGTACACCGACGAGAAAGACGACGTCATCGACATCACCTCAGCCGTGGGGCAGGAGCTCCGAAACGCCTCGATCATGATAATTAACAGCGGCCGTGAGGTGGTCCTCCCCCTTATCAGAAACAACAACTTCCTCGGAACCCTCAGGATGCTCCGCCATGAGGCCTTCAAGGGGAGCGAGATCTCCGGGGTCCAGGAGGAGATCACCCATACACTCGCCAGGATCGAACCCCATATCCTTTCGGAACAGAACCGTCAGCATTAGGCTTCCCGGGACAGGAATATAGACGTCAATTTTTAATATTCTTATTTTTATATCTTATTACACGAAAACAAGTCACATTTTTTTAAAGTGCTGATAATTTTGTTGACATAAAACCTCACTTTCGGATTAATTTATTCAACACAGGTTCAATTTCTAATCAATTCTAAAAATATATACAGTAAATATCTGTTTATATTTCTATATATACCAATAATTGCTCAATAAAAACAGAGGTACAATAAACCAGTGTACAAGGAGAACCTGAGTGAAACGGTCAATTCTTCTTTTTTTAATCCCCTTTATCATCTTCACGTACGCCTCGTTCATCGTTTTCCAGAAAGGGTGTGAATACGGCATGAGCGCTCACGCTGAAAAAAATATGCACTTCAGCCACAAGCGGCATATTGAGGAATACGGGGCCAGCGATTGCGAGATCTGTCACTTCTACAAGGATAACGGCAGGTATTCGGGCATTCCGACCATTGAGACCTGTTTCCAGTGTCACGGAAAAGAGGAACCACTGTTCAGGAAGCTGGATGATAACGACAAACCCTGGGAGTCCTTCGCGAAGCAGCCGGACCATGTCTATTTCAGCCACATCGTCCACATGAAGTCTACCTTCCCTGACGGGCGCCAGAAGAACCTCTGCGTCAACTGTCATGGCAACAAGGAAGAGGACATGAAGGGTGTCAAGATCATGGGAATGATGAAAATGGACCGGTGTGAAGACTGCCACGACCACCTCTACGCGAGCAATAAGTGTTTTGTATGCCACGACTGATCAAAACGTGAAATATACGATATCATTGCCAGGAGTCATTTTATGAAAATTGAAAGGAAAGACTTTATAAAAATGGGTGCGGGCGCTGTCGTCGGCGGCCTTACCGGTGCCACATTCTCTGGCGCCCCCTTTCACGGTCTCCAGTGGCTGGTGGAATGGTCCCAGGACCAGTACCGCCCCGCCCCGGGGGATGAAAAATACGTGCAGGCGATCTGCGACGCCTGTCCCGATAAGTGCCAGATGACCATCCGCAAAATTGGCCCCAGGGCCGTAAAGGTGGAAACCTCGAACAGCGGATGCCCCCTGGGCCAGGAAGCCCTTCAGCTCCTCTACCATCCTGACCGGGTCCTGACCCCGTTGAAACTGAGCGGAAAAAAGGGCTCACTCGAATATGAGAAGGTCACCTGGGAAAAGGCACTGGCCGACATATCCGCGAAAATGAACGAACAGATAAAGAAAGGATCAGGCAACCTCATCGCCGGGGTCAACAAAGACCTGAACCTCTCGGCCGAGCTCCTCGATCTCCTGGTACAGGCGTCGGGAAGCCCCCATACCTACTATGAATCAAGCCTCGAGTCCCTGTCCATGGCGGCCCTGGGAGGGAACGTTCAGTACGATTTCTCAAACACCGATTACGTCCTGAGTTTCGGGGCGAAACTCTTCGAGGGGTGGGGAAACAGCGCCCAGATGCGCTCTGCCCTCCTCTCCCTGAAAGAACGCGGGGCAAAAGTCGTCCAGGTTGACACTAACTGCTCACGGACAACCTCCATGGCTGACGAGTGGGTGCCGGTGAAGCCCGGGACCGAATGCGTCATGGCCCTCGGCATCGCGAACCAGCTCGTAAAGATGGGCAGGCGGTCAGGAGCAGCCGGTTACGGCAACTGGATTGCCATAGTTAACCAGTACACACCGAACAAGGTCTCCGAAATAACCGGAGTTCCGGCAGAAAAAATTATTAAAATCGCCGCGGCATTCAACCGTGCCCGAAACCCGGTTGCCGTGGCCGGAAGGGGCGCAGAAGGGGTTTCATCATCGTCAGCGGAACTTGCCGCGGTATACGGCCTCAATTCCATGGTCAACTCGAAGGCCGCGACCCTCGTACAGCCGGTACCGGTAGCCGCGCCGAAACTCACTCCGGCGGCCACGCAGTCGATGAAGGCGTCGAAGAAGTCCGCCGGCCTCGATGATTTCATCAAGACCGGAAATTTCGAGGTGCTTCTCGTGAACGGAGCCGATCCGGCATACAAAAGCGTGTACGGATCCGACCTTGCCAAAAAGCTCGAGAAGGCCTTCGTGGTGGCGATTACGCCACTCATCAACGATACAGCCGCGTACGCGGACTACATCCTTCCTCCCCTTACCTTCCTTGAGGCTGCAACCCCCGCCAACGGGGCGGCCGTTGAACCGAGGAACAAGGCGATCCACGCCGGGGACATCGTCATACAGCTTGCCCGGAAGGTCGACGGAGCAGCCGCTTCCTTCCCCTGGACAGGGTACCTCGACGCAATCGCCCAGTCCGGCAAAACAAAGGGAGCGGGCAACTTCGCCCTGAACGCCGGCGCTCTGAAGAAACACCTCGAGTCTCTGGACAAGGCTTCAAAGGATTCAAAATACCCCCTGAGCCTCGTACCCATGGAGGTTGAAGCAATCGGCGACGGTGACGGGATGGCCTTCCCGTACGTGAACAAGATCACCCACGGGAAAATCTACGCCACTGACCGCTTCATCGTCAGGATCGGGTACATGCGGGTCCACATGAACAGCGCCACTGCGAAGAAGTACGGTGCAGGCAAAGGGGAAGGCTTTAATATCGAATCATCCCGGGGAAAGATCGGCAAGGTGAAGATACACATTACCGACACCGTGGCCCCGGACACAATAGCGATTCCCCTCGGCTTCGGCCATAAGGCGTACACCAGGTACGCCAGCGAAAAGGGAGTCAATCCGAAAGAAATCATGTCAAACGAGATAGATCCTCTCACCGGTACAGCCGACTGGTGGTTGACCAGGGTTAAATTAAGTTAAGAGGTGCTTGAATGAAAGGAAAAGATAACGAAATGAAGCGACGATGGGGAATGGCAATCGACATCGACAAGTGCACCGGCTGCGGCCAGTGCTCCATTGCCTGTTCCCAGGAAAATAATATGCCCATATTCGAAGACGATTCGAATATCCCGAAACGGGTGACCTTTCTCGAACTCCTGGAGGTCACCAACGACCGGGACGCGAAATATCCGGATGTCCGGGTCGCCTATATACCGAAAATGTGCCAGCAGTGCGAAGGGAACGATCCGAAAGACCCGCACCCTCCCTGTGTCAGCGTCTGCCCGGTAGTTGCCACAGACGTCGGCGACGACGGCATCGTCAGCCAGGTCTGGTCACGGTGCATCGGATGCCGGTACTGTCAGATTGCCTGCCCCTACGAGGCCCGGGTATTCAACTGGTGGAGGCCGAAGTACGAGGGTTCTTTCAAAGAGTCCCTCAGCCCGGACGTTTCGGTCGCATCAAGGGGCACGGTCGTGAAATGCACCTTCTGCCACCAGATCTGGAAGCGGGAGCGGGACAAGGCAGTGGCCAGCGGCATCACGGACATAAACGCCGTCACCTACACACCGTCATGCGTGTCCGCCTGTCCCACCGGCGCTATGGTTTTCGGCGACCTGAACGATCCGAATTCCGAGGTCTCGCGGCTATCGAAAGACGAGAGGGCCTTCAGGCTGGTCCATACCATCGACGATAAGCCGGAAGAAGAGCGTAAAGAACTGATGAAATACAAGCAGTATCCGAATCCAAAGGTCTACTATCTGACCAGCCAGAAGTGGATTAAGGATATGATGTACTTTAAATAAAACTCCCACATCACAGATAAAGGAGAGTTATCGTGATTAATATCATTGTTGAAGAATTTAAAAGTTACCCGAAGGGCATAAAAATAACCCTCGCCGTTATCGCGGTCATTGTGGCCGGATTCGCCGTGAGCGCGGCCCAGATATTCTTCGGGGGCCTCTATTTCACGGACATGAACAACCAGATGGCGTGGGCGGCATGGATTGTGGGCGACCTGAGCCTTATCGTTCTCGGGGGCGGTGCCTTTTTTACCGGCTTTTTATTTTACATCTTCAGACGGGACGAGCTGGCACCGATAATGAACTCGGCTGTCCTTATCGGGCTCCTCTGCTATACGTTTACCTTCGCCTTTCTCATTTTCGACATCGGCCAGCCCCTCAGGTTCTGGTTCGGTTTCATCTACCCGAACTGGGGGGAAAATCTTCTCCCGAAATCGATGATGACCGAGGTCGTTTTCTGTATATCACTCTACTGGTCGGTACTGGTGGTGGAATTCATACCCCCGGCGCTGAAGCACCGGGTCCTGGACAAACACCCGGTGATACACGCCATAGGCCACTACATGCACAAGCTGATGTGGATTATGGCCGCCGCCGGAACGTTCCTTTCGTTCTTTCACCAGGGTTCCCTTGGCGGCCTTTACGACGTCCTTTACGCCAAGCCGGGATGGCACCGGCCCCATCACATGCTCTTTTTCATGTCGGTGGTTTCCGCTCTGGCGGCAGGCCCCTCCTTCACCTGCTTCGTGACCATGACAGCCCAGCGAATTAAGAAAAAGGAGTTAATCCCGGAGAAGACATGGCTCTTCTGCGCCAAGCTGATTGCGACAACCTATTCACTCTTCTTCCTTTTCAGGGCATACGACATCTACGTAATGGCGACCGAGATGGTCCCCTCATTTGATCGAAGCTTCATCGAAATCTGGGGCGGTCCCTTCGGTATCTGGTATCTGCTAATAGAGATAGCACTGATTATTACGACAATCATCATCCTGGCGATAAAAAAATTCAGGATGAATGCTGATTACCGGTACGCTGCAGTCATCAGCGGCGTCCTCGCAATGGTTGTCAACCGGTTCAACCTGAACTTCCACGGGGCCTCCATATCGAACTTCCCCTGGAGGGACTTCATGGGGTATTTCCCCACTGTCCAGGAGTGGTTCATCACCCTTGGTGTTTTCGCACTCATGACCATCATCTACATGTGGTGCGCCAAATATCTTCCCCTGTTCCCTCACGCGGAACACGGTGAAGAGCACGAAAGTCACTAAGAATAAAATTTAACATAAATTGAAAAAAACGGCGATTGAAATCGCCGTTTTTTTTTCTAATCTTCTTTATCCTGTAATCCTGTTTAAATATATCTGTCAGGTTCATTCCGGAATTTTGGAAAAGTAGAAAAATAAGGCTCTGACCCCTTATTTTTCAACAATTTTCTAAAAATAGGCTCTGACCCTTCGTTTTTTTTCAAAAATTTCCCCCTCTCAATCGTATTAAT
>CAZEPS010000151.1:0-10098 GCA_964514165.1 uncultured Leptospirales bacterium | reverse complement strand
CAAGCGGTTCATCGCCACATTCCTTTCCCTGGGGCTCTGGGGCCTGGGGAGGTGCTACCGGCGGGCCATGGAAAAAGGGATTCCTCACAGGATAGAAGTTGAAGAATACACAAATCTCTCCCTCCCGATGATGCTCATGGCCGGGGCCCTGGGCATGCCGTTCGTACCGGTCAAGGACATGGTCGGCACCGACCTCCTCAACGTCAAATCATTCATGGGGGAAAACAAATACCGGATGATCGACTCCCCCTTTGACGGGAGCCCGGTACTCCTGGTTCCCGCCCTGAACCCTGACACGGCCATCATCCACGCGCAGCAGGCCGACGAGGATGGAAACGCCCAGGTCTGGGGTATCGGCGGCGACTGCCAGTGGGGGGCCAACGCGGCGAAGCAGGTAATAGTCACCTGTGAGCGGATAGTGTCCAGGGAGACAGTTGGCAAGGACCCCTCGCGCACCATAGTCCCGTCCTTCAAAGTGGTCGCCGTGGTTGAAGAGCCTTTCGGCTCTCATCCCGGCTACACCCCCGGCTTTTATGACGTGGACCAGTTCTTCGGCTACCAGTATCAGCAGGCATCGAACACTGAAGAAGGATTCAAAGAATTTCTGAAGGAATGGGTTTACGATATTGAAGACAGGAAGAATTACGTACAGCATTACATTGAAAAATACGGATTTGAAAAATACCGGAACCTCCAGGCCTGTTTCGATTACAGCTACCCGGTCAGTTACGAGTATTAAGAAGGGGATAACGCGATGAACAAACACGCTGACGACTACATAAAACCTGAACTGATGGCGTGCTGCGGTGCCCGGGAAATCGCCGACAACAATACTGTCATTGTCGGCACCGGCTTCCCGGCCATGTCGGCGAATATCGCGAAGCACACCCACGCCCCCGGCGCCATATTGATGCAGGAATCCGGTGTCATAGACGCGCGGCCGCGCCGGCCGGCACTTTCCGTCGGTGACCCGTGCCTTAACCCCGGCGCGGCCTATGTGGGCGGCCTCATTGACATCATGGGGATGCTTCTCCAGGGGGGATGGGTCGACGTGGGCTTCCTGTCGGGGAGCCAGGTGGACAAGTACGGCAACATAAACACCACGGTCATTGGTGACTATGATAAACCGAAGAGCCGGCTTCCGGGGAGCGGCGGGGCCAACCCCATAGGGTCACTGACCAAGAAGATCCTCATCATCGCCCTCCACGACAGCCGGCGGCTCGCTGAACGGGTAGATTTCATTACGACCCCCGGCTACATCGACGGCCCCGGGTCCCGGGAGAAATGGGGGCTCCCACCCGATACCGGGCCCCATGTTATCATCACGAACAAGGCGGTAATGCGCTTCGACAAAGAAACACGGGAAGCCTACCTGGCGACATACCACCCGGATTCATCGGTTGACGAAATCCGGGAAAACACCCCCTGGGACCTGAAAGTATCCGACGATGTCCACGAGACGGAGCCGCCCACGGTGGATGAGATACGGGTCATCCGGGAGATACTTGATCCGGGCCGCATGATACAGATCTACGTGAAACGGGGATACGTCTGACACAGTTTTCCGGGAAAAGAGGAGATAAACCATGGGACATACTGAAAAACTGGCCGATTTCTGCAGTTCCGTTTCGTACGACAATCTGCCGAAGGAGGTCATCGGCAAGGCAAAGCAGTGTATTCTCGACTTCCTGGCAAATATTTACGGTTCCCTGGAACTGGACGCGGTAAACGGCATCGTTGAATATATCCGGTCCCTGAACGAAACAGGCATGGCGACGGTACTGGGGTGCGGGTTCACGACAGGCATTCAAAACGCGGCATTCATCAACGGCACGTCCGCCGAGGCAATCGAGGCCCAGGACGGCCTTCGCTTTGGGGGAAACCACCCGGGCACAGCGGTCATTCCCGCTGCCCTGGCCCTGGCCGAAAAAGATGGTCTCGGGGGCAGGTCCGTTATTGAAGCGGTGGTAGCCGGGTACGAGGCGGCTGACCGCGCCGCCGCGTCGGTCCATCCCCACCATACCCTGTCAGGTTTTCTCCCTACCGGGACCTGCGGCACTTTCGGCGCTGCCGCGGCCGCGGGCAGGCTCCTCGGTTTTTCCGGTAAAACCATGACAAACGCCATGGGAAACGCCGGTTACCTGGCCCCCCTCTCCATGGCTGAACAGCTCATGGGTGGGTTTACCGTAAAAATAGTACAGGGGGGGCAGGCAGCTTCAGCCGGTCTCATGGCTGCCGGTCTCGCCTCCCGGGGAATCACCGGTGCCGGCTACGTTTTCGAGGGATCAGACCTGGGTGGCGGTTTCTGCCAGATTACCACCAGAAAGACCGGGGGAGAGCCGAACCTGGAAAAGCTTACCGAAGGGCTTGGCGAAAATTATTCAATACTGGATATCTACTTCAAGCCCTATACCGCGTGCCGTCATACCCACGGGGCCGCCCAGGCAGTCCTTGAACTGAACAACGAAAAGAAGATATCGAATGATGATATAAGAACTATATCGGTCAAGACCTACGGAATCGCTTCAATAGCAGTCGGCAAGGGAGTTGTCCTGAACGATTCTATCGTCAACGCCCAGTTTTCCATACCCTACGTTACCGCGGCGTGTCTGATGGACGGTGAACTGGGGCCGGCCCAGTTGACGGAAAAACGCCTCTCCGACAAAAAGCTCATAGACCTGGCAGGTAAAGTCTCCGTTGAATCCGACGAAGAGATAAACAGTCTCTACCCGGGAAAGACGGCAAGCAGGGTCGTCATCACGATGAAAGACGGTGCAACCATGGAAAAACAGGTGGACATCCCGAAGGGAGATCCCAGGGACCCCATGACCGATGAAACGCTTTCTGAAAAAACGAGACTTTTTGCCGGGAAACGGGACCCGGATAAAGTCAACAGGGCAATTGAATTAATCCTTAACCTGGAAAAATGCGGCACGATTAAAGAGCTGACCGGACTGATTTAGGAAACCATAACGAAACAGGATGAAGATGCACAGGAGGCCAAATGGATTTCAATCTCACTGACGAACAGCTTATGCTGGTTGATAACCTGAAAAATATGGGTGAACGGGAAAAGTTCAGAGAACTCGCGAAGAAAATTGACTCTACCGGTGAATTCCCCTTTCACTTAATAAAAAAATACGCTGATCTGGGACTGCTCGGCATGACCCTCTCCCCGGAATACGGCGGCGGGGGTCTGCCCTCCCTGAACGCGATACTGGCAATCGAGACCCTTGCCAGATACAGCCCCATGATTGCCGCCCCGATATTTGAGTCTAACGTGGGCCCGGTCCGTGTCATCGATCTCTTCGGAACCGAAGAACAGAAGAAGAAAATCCTGCCCGGCGTGTGCAGCGGCGATTTCAGCGTATCGGTATGCATGACAGAGCCCGAAGCCGGATCGGACCTCACCGCGCTGAAGAGCCGGCTTGTTGACAAGGGGGACCACTACATCCTGAACGGGCAGAAGAGCTTTATCACCGGCGGGGGGGAAGCAAGTCATTACCTTGTGTACGCGAGGTTCGGTGACACCACCGGATACAAGGGAATCGGCGGCGTTATCATCGAAAAGGGTACCGAGGGTTTTTCTTTCGGCAAGCAGGAGGTATACATGGGACTCAGGGGGATGCCCTCATGCGACCTCTTTTTTGACAGCGTGAAAGTACCGAAGGAAAACGTTGTTATCGGCGAAGGGGATTTTAAAAATCTCATGACCACCTTTGACATCGAACGGTGCGGAAACGCCGCCATGTGCCTCGGCGTAGCGGCCGGTGCGATAGAAGAGACGAAACAGTACGCCATGGAACGGCAGGCATTCGGCAGGCCCATATGCGAGTTCCAGGACCTCCAGTTCACCATGGCCGATATGACCATGAAACTGGAAGCCGCCCGCCTGATGGTGTACCGGGCCGCTACCGGCGCCGGTAAGGGCCTCCCCTCTATTTACGAAGCGTCTCTGGGAAAGTGTTTCGCAAACGAAATGGTTATCGAGGTGACCAATAAGGCCATGCAGCTTTTCGGCGGGTATGGATACAGCACTGAATTCCCCATTGAACGGATGCTGAGAGACGGAAGGGCGTGGTCCGTTGCAGGAGGGACCCTGCAGATGCTGAAGCTGACAATCGCAAGTTTCATATTCGGCAGGCGTTTCGACCAGAGAAAAGGATAAAATCATATCGACTGTAGTGGCACAGTAAAAACACACATCACTTTACCGTATCAATAAGGAGGGAGTCATGAGTACCTATTACCGGGACGCGGATCACCTGTACGAGATTTACGGCTATTTTCTGGATCGGGTCTTAAAGGATGAGAAGATCGGCCCCAAAATGTCCAAGGCTGGTATTATCATCAAGTTCATTTACACAGATCCTGACTGTGAAATAACCATCGACCTGAAAAACAAGCCTGAAAAAGAGGGGTATTACGGAAACTTTGTTCTCGGTCCATGCGATATAAAAGAAGACGTATGGTCTAAACAGCCGGCAGACCATTCTCACCGTTTCTGGCACGGCCTTGAGAACCCGATAGCCGGCGTGACAAAGGGCATTATCAAGCAGGGGGGGAAAATTTCAGCCATGCTGAAACTCCTGCCGGTCGTGCGCCCGGCTTTTAAATTGTATCCCGTTATCCTGAGAGAAATGGGCTACGATGATCTCGTCGTCACAAAGAAATAAAGCCTGACATGGCGATGATTTAACCTTTTTAATGGAGAACTGTGCGATGAAGGGCAATTCCGGATTGATTATATCAGTTGATCTCACCAGCGGCAGTATTACCAGGCTTGAACCACCTTTTGAATGGTACCGGGCATTCCTCGGCGGAAGCGGACTGGCGGCGAAACTCTTCTGGGAATATGGAGATTTTTCAGCTGCTCCCCTCGCTCCCGAGGCCCTGCTTGTATTCACGAACGGCCCCCTGGCGACGGTGCGACTTTCAGGGACATCCCGCTTCAGTGCTGCGGCCCGTTCCCCGTTAACCGGAACCTGGTCTGATTCCTCCTGCGGCGGATTTTTCGCCCCGGAGCTACGGTATGCCGGTTTTGACGGTATTATGATACAAGGCACTGCCGAAAGTCCTGCCGTACTTGTCATCAGGGATGACAGCGTCGAGCTGGCCGATGGAGAACACCTCTGGGGGAAGGGTACCGTAGAGACCACGGAAATCCTGAAAGTAGAATACGGCAAAAAGGCACGGTCTCTGGTAATCGGGCCGGCAGGTGAAAACCGCGTGTCTTTCGCGAATATCATGCACGGAGCTCATAACGCATTCGGCCGGTGCGGCATGGGAGCGGTTATGGGCTCAAAAAACCTGAAGGCCGTGGTAGTCATCGCGGGGAACCGGAAAACCCGTTATGCAGACCCCGGGGCAGTTGAGGGGCTCAGGAAAGATCTTAATCCCAGGATCGACGATGCCCTTGCATCGATCATCCTGAAAGACTACGGAACCCCCGGCAACCTTGAGGGCCACGTATACGACGGTGACGTTCCTATTAAAAACTGGCGGTCAAACTTCAACGAAGAGATGGCCTCGGCCCTTACCGGCAGCACCATGATTGAGAACTACGGAACCGGCAGCGCGGGCTGCGCGTTCTGCCGGGTCGTCTGCAAAAAAAAGATCGCAATACCGGAAGGTAAATACGCAATGGGGCCGGGCCCTGCCCCGGAATACGAAACTGTCGCCTCTTTCGGGACCATGTTGAATTCATCCGACCTGGAAGCGGTTTGCATGGCCGGAAGAATATGCAACGACCTCGGCATGGATACAATCTCCTGCGGAGCGACACTATCATGGGCCATGGAGGCCTTCGAACGGAATGATCTTTCCACTGATGACACCGGCGGTATTGAATTGCGCTGGGGGGATCTTGACACTGTCAACGAGGTACTCCTTCCCGCCATTGCGGCGCGGGACGGGAAGCTCGGAGGGCTGCTCTCCAGGGGAAGCCTGGCTGCCGCAAAAACCGTGGAGAAAAATTCAGTGGACTACACGGTCCAGAGCAAAGGACTCGAGGCCCCGATGCATGATCCCCGGGGCAGTGGACACGGAAAGGCCCTCGCCTATGCTCTGACCCCCCGGGGGGCGTGCCATGTGGGCTCCGCCATGCACTTCATGGAAATGGGGGCCTGTTATTACCCTGAAATCGGTTTTGATTATGAACTGGAGCCCCTCACCAACGAGAACAAGCCGGAAGCTGCCGTAATCGCCATGGAACTGGGAAATATCGAAAACAGCGCCTGCTACTGCCAGTTCGTTGACCGGGCCATTACCATACCGGAATGGGTGGAACTATTCAACAGCACCGCTGATTACGAACTGGACATTCCCCGCATGATGGAAGCGGGCAGAAGAATCTTCTATCTGAAACGGCTTATAAACTACCGCTACGGCCGCACCGCGGATGATGACGACCTGACACCGCGCATGCTTGAACCGGCCCGTGACGGGGAACCGGCCGGCATAGAGATGGATTTCGCTTCCATGAAGGAACGGTTTTACGAGCTCATTGGATTCGATTCGGTACGGGGAATCCCAACCCGGGATATACTTTCACGATACGGTCTGGAAACAGAAGCGAAATCCGTGTGGTAAACCGGTACTCTTATTCCCGCATTAATGCCGGCCATAATGTCTTTTATACGCCCATGGCATTGCCATTATCCGGTATAAATATTCGAGTTCACGGTCAAAGACAACAGGAAAAAGATCGAGGGCACCTGTATCCAGGTCTCAAACGGCGCGAAAGGGGCCTCGGTGAACTGGAAAGGGAACCTCTTGTTTTATTAATAGAGATTCCCATAAAGGTTCCCTTAATAATTGAAACGGACCAGATACGCGGCCCTGATATATTATGTTGACATTACAGCCCATACCCTGTATAATTTATTGACGAAGGTGTATTATGGATAAAATCATCAAAAAACAGGTGGGCAGAAAAAAAATGACCGGTTATCTTCATGAGTTGGAATTTATTAACCAGTCACTTCAGGAACTCGGTTGTGTTCAAACGAGGGATGACAACCTGCACTCATACAAAAAAATTGTCGGAAGAAAATCAAATAATGAACTACGCTGAACTTCTGCAAATGCTGTCAACGGCAGGTGTAAAGTTCATTGTAATCGGTGGTGTCGCCTGTGCCCTAAACGGCTATGTTCGTGCTACTGATGATGTAGATATAATTGTTGAAACATCAAGAAAGAACATCGAGTTATTGATAAAATCCCTTGAAAAATGGGGTGAAGGTTTTGCCAGAGAATTATCTACCAGTGATTTCAACCTTTCACCCGGTGCTATACGGATAATCGAAAACTTTCCCCTGGATGTTTTCACGATGCTTAATGGAAAGATCTATAATGATTACATCATTTATACAAAAGTCAATAAGGATGGAATAACCTATCTGAATGAGGACGCCCTGATAGAATTGAAGCAGAATACCATGAGAGAAAAAGATGCACTTGATGTTCTGGCTTTAAATAGAACGAAGAATGAAAATAAACCCCGAGAAGACTTCTAAAAACGAGTTTTTAGAAGTCCCCTTAAAATACTCATCCCTGGTTAAATGGCGATCAGTATATTCATCGTACAGGCATCGAAGTATCAGATAAAACACGTCAGCCTCCCTGAAGATTATTTGCCACTGAGCACTGGTAATATACAGGCGATAACGGAAGGTGACAATTCCTGAAATTTTTCATTTTCCACCCGCAAATCCAGTGACGCAACCGTAATAGATTTTATTAACAACTTATTGACGATTGCGAACCGGAATAACACTACGCCGGTTTGCACACACCGAGGAAATTGCCGCAGAAGGGGCACACCATGCGGCCGTGAACATCATGGTGCTGGAGGCCCTCCTGGAAGGCCCCGTAATTAACGTCGAAACTCATGACCTGGAAGTTCATGATGACCCGGTTGACCCGGTAGAGGGCGTTTCCGCACTTTTCGCAGTTCGGAGGCCGGTAAGACACCTGGCCGTCCGGTTTCTTTTCTTTTTTAACATCCATGGCGTCATATCTCCACATGGGAGATCATCTGAAGGGAGCATGCCCGGGTGTCAAGGAGTATTACCGGGGCTGTAACCCGTTTCGTCTGAGGGTCTCTTCTTCTATGGATTCGAACAGCCTCGGGATGGTCTTGTTCACCATGGTGGTCTTGATCCATCCGGGGATGTAAAACCGGGGCTCAACCTCGCTGACATAGGTCACCTTTGTATGGGGACCGTTCGGTTCCAGTTCCCATGAGCCGCTGTTCAGCACGAAGGGGCCCTCGTACTGGCGCCAGGTGTACTTCCGCATCGGCTTTTCGACCCTGATCGTCACGATATAGGGGATCTTCTTCGCGGCAACGTGGAGGGTCTTCGAGACCTTGAAACTCCCCTCTTTTGATTCGAGAATCGAACTCTCGACCACACTGGGCATGAATTTTTCATGATTGTCGAAATCAGTGAGAACCTTCCAGATCAGGTCGGATCGGGCCAGGATGACACCCTTTGCCACGGTCCTCTGCATTCTTCCCTTAATCTTGATTTTGACGTCAATCTCTTGTTTCGATTTTCCCGACGACAGCCCCGAGAGAGAAAAAATCAGCAGGGGGATGATGAGTAACGCGTGATACCGCTTCATCCCCTTAACCGGCCGCCTCTTCCGCGGATTCCTGCTCGATCCCGGCGTCCATTGACCAGGGATTCAGGAGGTATTCCTCGACAGCAACCGCGAGCCGCCCGCCCATGGCCCCGTCACAGACCCGGTGGTCAAGGGAGCAGGAAAAGGGAAGGATGTCCCTGATCACTATCTGGTCGTCCCTCACCACCGGTTTTTTCTCGACATACCCCATGAGTACGACAACCGGCAGGTTGGATACCGGCAGTATTGAGGCCATGCCGTACTGGAGTTTGTGGGTCCCGATATTCGATATGAGAACGCTCCCGAAGGAGTTCGGGTCAACGCCGAGTGGCTTTATCGCCACACCGAGGGTCGACAGGAAAAACTTTATAATCATAACAAGGGGCCGTCTCAGTATCCAGGGCACTACCGCGAGAAAATACTTCGACTTTACCGCCCCCTCCTCGACCCGCCGCTTGTACCGTTCCACCTTGTTGGACATGAAATCGTTCACCTCGGTGAGGGTCATCTCGTCAGCATTATTTATGAGAAAACCGGTCATTTCCTTTGAACCGGGAATCTCAACTGTTATGAAAATGTCAACCGTGCCCCTGTGGTAGATATTGCCCCGCTTATGGTAGCAGTTGAGCTCGGGAACGTCATTCCGGTACGCCCGGGCCACGGCCCCGATGACCACCTGGGTCAGGGTCATCTTGACGCCCTGTTCTTTCTTCTTCTCGATATACTCGAGGGTTTTCGACACATCAGCCTCGTAGGTGCCCCAGATCTTCCCGTCCGAGGGCTGAGCGTAAATCGCTGAAGCGGTCCTTCTCCATGGAGTATTATACGGATTGTTATTCATGGGAGACTCCTGTTGATAATGTGATTCTGGTTTTTTAATTTTTTTGTATAAATAGGTACTCGCCATAATGGTTTGTATTTATCGGGCTTCGAGCACTATAATAGTAAATAAATATTTATTTACCAAATTGCAGGGTATTAGATAACCATTACAGAATATATGTCAAGGAAGTAAATTGTTTTTTTCACGCCTGCCGGCTGAGGGGATTTTTATCGCGCTTGACAGCGCCGGTCTCGCTACACTGAGAGTGTAATCCTATGGCACTTTCTTTTTACCACAAAAAGAAAGTGCCCAAAGAAAAGGAGGCTCGCTCAATCGCCGCGAGGGGCTAACGGCCGAACTCGCCTCGCCCGCATCCAGCGGGACATCGGCTCATAAATACATCCTGTATTTGCTAGCGGCCGTATCGGTGTCCGGCTCCGCCGGACTGTTTTACGACCTACTGTGCGATTGAAAATATTGTTTATTGATGATAACTTAACTTCGCTACCTCGGCCGCATCCGAGCAAATCGGATCTTTTCTTTCTAAGAATCTGCAGTTCCCTCTTAGCAAAAAGTGATTGCTGATACAGGTGAGTATACTACATAATGCCGCTTATCGGTTGCTGTGCCTGTACCGTTTTCACGGA
>CAZEPS010000150.1:0-10121 GCA_964514165.1 uncultured Leptospirales bacterium | reverse complement strand
CCGAGGCGGTCGTAGGATATGGTTGTCGTTCTGTTCAGGGCGTCGGTGGTTTCTACCACGTCCCCGAAGCCGTTGTAGACGTTTTCGGTGTACCCAAGGTCCGGGTCGCTCGCCTCACGCACCTGTCCGAAGGCGTCGTATTTCCACACCGCGACGTTGCTGCCGGAGGTGTCTTTCACGCCGGGGGTAAAGAGCCCGGCCGGTATGTCCAGTGTCATACCGCTCCCGGTCCCTGAGCCTGTCGAAGGGAGGTCCATCTTCTTGATTCTGTTCCCGGCCGTGTCATAGGCGAACCCGAGCTTCGCGGTCACGGTGTTCCCGTCGTCGCCGGTGCCGGTCTCTTCTATGTAGAGCACCTGTCCCCTCGCGTTCTTTACGGTTGTCTTGCTGCGGCCCACGCTGTGGGTCACGATGGTCTCCCAGGGGTCGTTGTAGGTGTAGGCTGTTGATGTCTCTGGCTCTCCCGCAAACCCCCGGGGCAGCACCACCTTTGCCGGCCGGCCCATGGGGTCGTAAAAGGTATGGGTCGGGTGTTTCTCCTGTGAGTGGGGAAGATACTCGTCAATCTCGCCGTCGGCGGCCCAGCCGGTCTGGCTTTTCCTGATGACCCGGCCGGCGGTGTCGTACACCACCTTGCCGGTCTTGACGTAGCGTTTGCCCGGGGCGCCGGTGGCGCTCGATACGGTGTGGATGACCCGGCCCATGCCGTCGGCGAAGACCCGGGTCTCGGTGGCGTTTCCCTTCCCGTCGTACCGGGTCATCTTGGCGGACAACGGAAAGTCGGTGCTGTATTCGTACTCGTTTACGGTCTTGACGCCGTTTTCGGTGTCCGCCCGCTGGCGGGAGAGGCGCCCGAGGGCGTCGTAGTCGAACCAGGTGCTGTTGCCGTTGGCGTCGCGCTTTTCGGCCGGAGAGCCGAAGGCGGATCCGTAGTCGACGACGTACTGTGTGGTGAGGGTGATGACGTCGCCGATTGCCCGCTCCTCGGTCACGAACTGGCGGAGCTCAGTGTCGTATGATTTTTCCGTGACCCGCGACGGGGTGTCCGAAGAGTCGGTCACCCGCACCTGGTTCCCGTAACTGTCGTAGGCGAACTCCTTCACCCGGTCCTGTACCGCCGGGAGGCCAAACCCGGTGTAGCCCGTCTCTTCACGAACAAGGTTCCCCCGGGAATCGTAGTCGAACTCGCTCGTGGTCTCGTGACTTGTTTCGTCGAGATTAATCTTACGCGCGAGCCGGGTCTCGTTGGTGCTGGTGATGTTATCGAACTCCTGGTAATTGGACAGGGTCACGGGACTGTGCGCCGAATCCTCGTAATGGTCGGTGACCGACTCGGTCTTAGAGATGAGCTCATAGGTGTTGGCGCCAATCTCGATGTTCGAGGTCACGGTCTTTGTGAGCACACCTTTGGTATGGGTAATCACCTTCGTCGGCTCGATGAGAAAACTCGTGGCCGGGAGCCCGTTGTACGCTGTCGGCGCTCCGGGCGGCATGATGCTGTGCAGGGAATACTCGTGCTCTGTGCGCTGGTACTCCTTCCCGTCACTGCCGATGGTGCGGGTGGCCTTCACCGCACCGGCCAGGGCCCGGTTCATGCGGAAGTCGTCATAGGGCACGGCGTAGTACTCGCTCTTCTGCCGGATACCGGCGGCGTCGATGACCGTGAAGTCGCCGAAGCCGAAGTAGTCGGTCTCCTTGTACCCGTTCACGAAACCGCTGTAGGCGCAGCCGTTTTTGTACTCGTACCGGGTCCGCACCGCCCGGCCCAGGCCGTCCTCCACCGTCAGGCTCGTGCAGACCTTGTAGTTCATCGGCAGGTCGGGGATATCGTCGTCGCCGGTGTTGTCGAACCGGGTGGAGTTTTCGTATTCGAACCGGTACTTCCCCCCGATGCCGTTGTCCACCCGCTCAATCATGTCCGGCACCGTGCCCCGGGTCAGGGCGAAATACCAGTTGCGCTCTTTCAGGTGAAAGATGCCGATGTCGGTCTTGCCGTCCCCGTTGTAGTCGCCCTGTATCCATTGAAAGGGATAGAAGTCCGGGTCAGCCAGGAGATCGGGGCGGAGGAGTTCCGTGACCGGAACCCCGAGTTCCGTGAGCACGCACCGGGTACCGGAAAATGTTACCGCCTTCGGGCCGCTCTCGTGTCGCGCAACGGGGCGGTCGAGGTGATCGTATTCACCGTCGAAGCGGTACCCGGCCGGGAGGGCCGTGAAGACCCGCTGTGAAACGGCGTCTCCGTTGACGATGACTTTACAGAACCGGACGTACCCGTTGTCGGTGCGCCCGTAGATGAGCTCAGAATCGATAAGGCCCGGGACGACCCGGTAATGAGGATTGAGGTTTTGCGTGTTGAACTGGGCCGTGCCCGCGAGCCGGGTGAAGTATATGGACCCGGCCGATATCTCCCCCCGGTACCAGGCGTGGGTGGAACCGCGCGTGTCCACCATGAGTATATCGGCCCGGCCGGAGCCGGAGAAGTGCCCGGCAAAAAAGTATACCCGGTTTTTATACTGCCTGAGGTCCCGAAAATCTGACGGTGAGAGGTCTCCGTATATGTCGAGGTACTCGACCCCGGTGTCCGTTGCCAGCACGAACCGGGGCGTGGAGGCCCGGTCGTCAAGCACCAGGGGATAGACATAGCCGCTCCCGGAATCAAAGGTCCCGGTGAGGTGGATGCTCTCGCCGATGGCGAAATCGGTGACGTCGCTTCCGGTAAACGAGGCCAGCTCCGTGACCCCGAACCCGGCGGTAAACTCGATGAGATTGAAGGTGTGGGATTCGCTTCCGAAGAAGCTCTCTTTCGTATAGTAGAGAATTCCGTCCCGGGTGTCAACCCGCACCGGCTTCCCGTCGTTCAATATTTTCGTGTTTTCATTGTCGAGGTCAATACTGGTGATGGCGGTTACCGGATCGTCGCTCCCCTGCTTGTACAGAAGCCGGTTTTCCTTCTGATCATATATCAAAAGCCCCGGGGACGTGCCCGTGAAATACCCGGGAAAGACCCGCTCACCCCGGCCCGGGTTTTGGTTGGCGTTGTATTCGTACTTCAGATGGGCCGTCGCCGTCTCGTTCGCGACCACCGCCTCGCGCTTCTCGATGGTCACCTCGTCTTTCGGCAGGGGCGTGGCAAGCACCCGGTTTGGGTCAGGGCCGTAGGTGAGGTCGTTGTAGACCCGGTACCGGAAACCGTCGGGCTCGGCCTCCCCGACCCAAAACTTGTTGTCGGTCTTCGAAAAGAAGCCGATGTCGGTACGGCCGTCGCCGTTGAAGTCGCCCTGGAGCCACCGGGTGATCTCCCTGAACTGCGGCGCCCGGGAGAATATTCTGAAATCGATGGACCCGTTGCCGGTCTCACCGAGAACCCACTCCCCGGTGTTCCGCTTGAAGATGAGGAAATCGCTGAACCCGTCGCCGTTGAAGTCGCCGGAAAAGTTGTCGTTCCCGAAGAGGCTCTCGCCGTCCGGGGCGAACCGGCCGACCTCGCCGGGGGAAAACTCCCGGTAGAGAATCCACTCGAGACGAAAGCCCAGGGCGTCGTCCCGGTAATTCTCCGCCACCCACCACTTCTGTGACCGGGAGTCGTAGACAGAGATGTCGGTGCGGCCGTCGCCGTTGTAGTCCCCGGAGAGAAAGTTAACCCGGTGGCGGTCTTTCCCGCGGTCGGACAGGTCGGCGGTGAAGGGGCTGTTCATCCACATGTCAGGGTAGTAGTCGTCCCGGAAGAGGTTCTGGAAGTGGTGCGAGAACTGTATGAAGCTGAAGCGCCCGCCGGTATTAGTCATGAGATACCACTCACCGGTGGGCTCGTGAAACAGCACCGCGTCCGAGAGGCCGTTGCCGTCGTAGTCGCCGGTAAACCACTCGCAGGCGAAGATGTCCACGTCGAGGATGAGGCGGCCGTAGTTCCTGAAGGTGAATATCTTCCCGTCGTGCTCCGCCACCCAGAACTCCTTCGTGCCCGGGAGGTAGAAGGCGACGTCTGACCGGCCGTCCCCGTTGTAGTCGCCGGTGACGTTCCCCTTGAACCACTGGATCTCATCCGGGGTGTCGTACCCCCGGAACCTGTTTCCGTAGTAGCGGTCCAGGTACCCCCCGTCCCGGTGCCCCTCGGCCGCCCGCCAGTCCCCGGTCTCGGGATTGAAGAAGACCATGTCCGAGATGCCGTCGCCGTTGAAGTCGCCCTCGAAGTATTTCGTGTTGTGGGGGTTCACCTCCGGGTCGCCGTACTGGTTGTTCGGCACCACGGCCCACACGAAGGAGTGGTCCGCATTCCGGTAATGGAACTCCGGGGCCGTGGAGTCCCGGTCGGTGTCAACGGTCTTCAGGAGCGGCCGGTTCGAGTCTTCCGAGATTTCGTAGACCATCCGGTATTCCCAGAGGGCGCCCCCGTCCCAGCCGACGATGATTGTGTCGAGGATCCGGTCCATGACCATGGGAAACCCCGGTGCCTTTGACACGTATCCCTCGTCCCGGTCGTCGTAGGTGAAGCGCACGTACTGCCGGGGCGAATGCCCCGCATTCTCGTTTCCGGTGTAGCGGATCTCCTTAAGATACAGTATGTGGTTCTCGTTGTAGTCTGAGTCGTCGTACTCGGCCTCCATGTAGTTTCCATTGAGATCCACTGACCTCGAGAAGTTCCAGATGTAGACCAGGCTGGTGTTATCGGGATGGTATATCCGGTGGCAGAGCTCCTCACCGAAAACCGTCCGGGTGCCGGCCTTGTCGTACACGGTCCAGACACCGCCGTAAAACTCGAACCGGGAAAACCCGGACTCGATCTCGAGGCGGTATGTCCCCTCTTCCGAATTCGCCGGGCCGGTCACTTTGATGAGGCGCTTGCCGTTGAAGGTGAAGGTGTCCCGGTGGTCGTAGTAGAGCTGGCCGTGGCGGGTGGTACGGGAGATGACCCCGAGCCCCGTGGAGAGGCTCCACCCGATGCCGACGAGGCCGTCGCCCCCGGAGGACGAATACGAGAGGCCGACGCTCGGCTCCATGCCGGCCCTCCCCGGGGCCGCGTCTATCTCATAGGCCAGGGTCACCGTGCCGTAGTTGTTTATCCCGGGAGGCTTCACGTACCCGGCCCCCTCGAAGGCGTTCAGCTTCGGCGACGTCTCCTCGTCCTTGTCGCTCATGTTCGTCGAGGTGGAGATGACGTCACTGCCGCTCGGCGCGGGGGCCTCGCCGTTTTTAAATCCCGACAGTGCAGACAGCTGCAGCACGTTCTTCACTTCCGAATTGCTGCACGAGCCCGCGACCAGGGCACCGGCGATGATAATGGAGATTATTGACTTTTTCATGCCCCCCTCAACTTCCCTCTTCCCTTTGCCGGGAAGAGGGATTGTTCTTTCTAATAGCTGAAAGGATTATTCGGGGTCACGGTCATGGTTTTTTCAATGGCGTCCCCCATGTCGTCATAGGCTGTCAGAACAACGTTAATTTCAAAATCGCCGTGGTTAAAGTAACAGCCGCACAGTGGCGCGCATATCTTTGACGTTACCGGAGCCAGGTTATGAACAGGAATTTTCGTGGTCGTAACCGGAAGCCCGGTTTTTCTGCCGCGGGGAATGTGCCTTTGTAAACTGTTCCAGTTAACAAGCTGTTTGCTGTTTTCATTGCAGGTGCCCCAGTACTCGATATCATACGATACCGTGTTTTCAGGGAGAGAATTGACCACCAGGCTCAGTACGGCGTTTCTGCTGAAAGTCAGCCAGCCGAAACCTATAAATCCTCCGGAAAGATATTCAGCATCAACGTCCCACCTGCTGGACACGCTCGCCTCTGTGGACTCCATGGTCATGGCATCAAAGAGACTGGCAATTTCACCCGGCAGGCCATTCATGGTCATCGCGTACGCCCGCACATCGTAGTATTCACGGGGGACCAGGTTCTCAATGACATGGGTTCCGGACCAGTCCGAGAATACCCGTCCGGTGTCGAACCGCTGCCAGGGCTCCGGCTCTTCCCCCTCCTCGGGGGAGATCCTCCATTCGACAATATACCTGTGGGCGCCCGGTACCGATATGCCGGCAATATCAAGACCGCCGGGGAGCGGATACACTTCGATATTGGGAGTTCCCTGTGGAGCTTCAAAAGGATAGGGTATGAGAGACATCAGGTTGTCCAGGGTACTGTTAATATCCCCGAAAAAGCGGGGCCTGCTCCGTCCGTTGGTGCTCGAACGGCCGACAACCGCGACAATGTAGCGTTCGTCGGGGAGTATGTCTACCAGGTCGGCGTCATTGTCTTCTATGGTGAACTCGCAGGTGCCGTTATCCGAAACGTTAATTTCCTTAACATTCCATCCGAAGGATCCGGCAAGCATCGCCTGCCCGTCACGTATCGCGTCGAGTTCCGCGTCGCTGACCGTCAATTCTTCCTCTCCGGGCATGTGTTTCCACCATATCTCATACCACTCGGCGAAGAGCCCCTGGATATTTACAAGGTTTATGCACTCGGGGCCGACGGATGCCTGGAACCTCGGCATGAAAAGTTCCCGTTCAGGGGTCTCATACATATCTTCCACAATTTGAGCCCGCACCTTGTACTTCCGCTGCTCCAGGGGCGAGAAGAAATAACTGAACGTGTCCTGATCTATGAGCCCTATATTGCCGAACCCTTCGCTGAATGATTCGGTTTTTTCAATCCCCCACTCGTCGATGGTTTTTTCAAACCTGGACGCGTCGGTTTCAGGACGGTTAAGCCAGTACTGTACGAAATTTTTTATACCGGTAAAATCCGTCACGATACAGTCGCCCCCGGGCTGAAACTGGTGGCCGGGATACGATTTCTTCATCCAGAAGGTGTCACGGTACCTGGGTTCGGCCACGGTTCGGATATAGAGATCGCATACCTCCTTCCCGCCCCGGAACACGTCGTCGTTCGGCCGGTCAGGATTTTCCCCGGAGGGCGGCATAAAGGTCACGGTAAACTTCTGGTTCCGGTAATCAATGTAACTGGAAAACCGGCATTCAATCTCCTTTCCGGAATTGCCGTGATCGTCACCGGCGAGTTTCAAACGATACCATCCGGTCCCGTCGTCGAAGTTAACCTCCAGATCAACCGCGCTGAGATCATAGAGGGCATGGCTGATCTTCGGCTGGATTATTCTCTGATGCTGATAAGACGGGTAGGTGTTATTGATGGAGTAAGTTTCCGGATCAGATGAGCTGAACCTGTTTACCGCCGTGACCTCGATTCGATATACACCCGGTTCCACCGCTTCCTCAAGGCCGTCGAAAGGGTGAGGGATTTCCACCCTGTTCAAACCGGGAAATCCGACCTTTTCAATATAGTGATTTTCCCCGTAATTGCCGTAATTCATCGGCCCGTAGCATCTGATCTGGTAGTATTCAGTATTCTCGGCCGGGGATATCATGACCATGATACTCTCACCATTTCCCGTTGCGCTGAAGGAAAAACTTCCAGGCAGGGTGTTATGGATGGCGTCCTTGACGGTTACCGGCCCCTGGGGATCCCGGTTGGACAGGCTCGACGTCGAAACCGGCACGTCATAACTGGCGCCATGGGCGTTGACCTCCACATCGTAGTCAGATGCCCTGATAATACCGATTTCGTTTCCATATCGGTCCAGGGTTCTGCTGTTGATTGCTATTCTGCCGTTTTGCTGTTTCAAATAATCGGCGGTGACAACTACCTCCCTCCAGATCGCGTCCGCCTCATTTCTGTCCCTGAAACGTATTTCATATTCCCTCGCGTTTTCGGATTCATTAATCGTCACAAATATCGAATTAGCGCCCCCGTCAGCGTAATGATCGAATTCACCGGGAATTCCCGAGGGCTGCTGTTTTTCCGGCTCGATGGAATAGTGGAAATCAAACCAGGCATTACCCCTGGCTGCAGTATATCCGTCATGAACAATAGCATGGGGGGCGCCGACCCCCACTCCGTCGATAGTATTGTTAAAGAGGAACCTCGATTCCTTGAGCTTTACCTCCAGCTGGACGATGTCCCCCTTGAATATCCGGCCCAGGTGAATGGCGCGGTCAAACTCTTCCCTGTTGACTTCCGAGTTCCAGCGGGTATCGAGATCTATATAATTGAAGGCCTGAAGCGGGGTGTAATCAAAGGAGCTGATCCGCTCGTTAAAATCCTCCACGTCAAAGAGGATAATTTCATACCGGTCTCCCGCCCATATCGGGTCGTTCAGATCGCCCTCAAAGTACCTGCCGTTATGGAATATCACCCAGTACCTGGTGTCCTGTACCTCGTTGTAGGTAAGGAGCCTCTCGGTGTTCTCAAAGGGGACCTTCTTTTCATAGGTGCCGATTCTCTTTATCGCTTCAATGCGGTGCACCCTGTTGTACTCGTCAGTGTATCTCTTGACATACGTTTCAAAATTTTTCCAAGCGTTGCCCGACACATTGTCAGAGTAGATATATCCCGCATTCGGATTTTCGGGATCAGCCTCGTAGGTGCTTTTCCATTTCAGGCCGTTATCTGCCACGGTAAGCCCGTATCCGTTTCTGTCAATTTCCCATCTTTCCCCGTTTCCTATTCTTTCATGAAAGACATTGAACAACGCCTTTTTCAGGGATATGCCGGGAGTTACGTTACTATTCTCATCAACGTCAAAGGCCGTAACCCGGTAGAGGTCCCTCCTGTTGGCCGCGTATATTTTTACAACGGCAGTCCTGCTCTTGGCCGTCTCTTCGATCATCCTCAGGTCCTGCACGGGGGGCTGATAGGGTGAATCCGCGGGATTTATCATATCATAGCTGATGATATCGATATGAGGCATGCATCCGCTGTTCAGGGCGTTTTTCACGTCCTGGGTGCGGAGGCTGTTCACTTCAATTGTATACAGTTTGCTCTCGCCGCCGTAAATGGTTTCAACAAAGTCACTGTAATCATCGTTCCTGAGGTAAAAATCCTTCATCGGAATGAGCCGGCCCCCCGGTGTCCTGAACGAGAGCTTGCACTTGACGTTGGAGACAACTACGGGCATGTTCACCGAATTGTTGGTGAGATAAAAACTTGCCTTCACGAAACCGGCATAGGGGCCGAGCACGCCGCTGGCCTTGACCACATCGCTGTTCCGGTAATTACGGACGATGTTCTGCACGGTTTCATCCTTGAACTCCATCCCGTTTCTGTTGAGATTGTCGAGGTAATTGACGTCTTCGAAGACCGTCTTCTCCGACATGCGTGAACGCCTGAAGCTCTCGGACATTCCAAAGTTTTCGCTGTGGCTTTGTTTCATGCCGAAACCGAAAGAAGCTTCGCCGCCGCTTTTGGCAATGTACATCCCCACCGAACCGTTCGTGGTGATTTCCGACGAATCCTGGTAACCGTATTCGCTGGAAAAACTTCCCTCATCATCACTGCTCTGTTTAAACACATAGGGGGTTGTTTTCATGTTGATCTGCGAGTAATGACGCTGTTCCATGCTGTTGGAAATCGTCTCTTTCATGTCATCCTGTTCAATCATTTCCGTATGGCTTTCATAGTGAATCGTGTCCTCGACCTGGAGTTCCATGACAATGGGGCCCACCACGGTCGCTTCAATTCTCGGATAATCAGCCACAAAGGGGTTGGATATGTCCTCCTCGTGGTTCGGTATCCCGTCGCCGTCATAGTCATCGACGACCGTCAGGCCTGAACTGTCCTGATCGATGATACCGATACTGGCTGCATGATAGGGAACACCCGGCTTCCCGTTGAAGATTGGATGTAACGGCCCGGTTCCCGGATCAATGTCCTGGAACCCATTTCCGGAATTTTCCCCCGATGGCTGGTTATCATTCCCTGGGGTCTCGGCCTCACCGGCTTCTTCTATCTTCAGGGGTACGGCGATCATGCTTTTCAGGGGGTTGTTCCCGTCGCCGCATCCAGAATGACCGGCGATGCTGACGAACAGGGTCAGCAGAAGAGTAATCTTTTCAATAATTGTTTTTTTCATCTCCATCCTCCATATAAAAGAAGGGGTTTTGAGGCCCTGAAAGCTATACGATTAAGGATGGAATTTTTTAAAAAAAAAATGCCCCGGCCGGGAAAAAATGTGAAAAAAAATGACGAGAATAAATTTACGATTGAAAACCTGGATTGATAAAATTTATGTACATCTACTCAGCTATTGCTGAATAGATGTACATTTTTAT
>CAZEPS010000149.1:0-10192 GCA_964514165.1 uncultured Leptospirales bacterium | reverse complement strand
GAATCCGATATTTATGAGTGTGGTTTTCATTACAAAAACATCATTGCGAGTCCAGCACCACTGTGAAAAAGATGGTGCCGGGCGTGGCAGTCTCTCAATTTAGTTATATCATTGTCTTTCATATTTATAACAATCAAAAGTCAGGGTCACACAATATTCCGGCACTGCTCCCGAATTTTGTCAATGTTGTTTTTAACGTCAACGGTCAGATGGGATATCTCCGAGCTGTTCGACTTGGACGCTATGGTGTTAATCTCCCGGAAGAGCTCCTGGGCGAGGAAATCGAGTTTCCTGCCGACCTGTCCCTGCTCCTTCATGATGGACCGGAACTTTACAAGGTGGTCCTTCATCCGGATAATTTCCTCGTTTATGTCAAGCTTGTCCGACATCACCGCGAGCTCCATGTAGATCCGTTCTTCCACTATCCCCTCGGACAGGTCGGAGAGCCTCCGGGAGAGGTTGTCCATCTTTTCCTTCACCTGGTTCCGGGAGAGGTTCCTGATATTCTCCACCAGGCCGGAAATCTCCCTGACAGAATTGGACAGGTCCTTTTTCAGGGCCTCCCCCTCCCGTACCCTCATGGCAGTGGCCTTTTTAATGACCCCGCGGACGGCGTTGTACACGTCGTTCCGTGATTTTTCGGATATGGCGGACCGCTCCCGCTGGGTGATGCCGTCCAGGGTGAGTATGGCTCCCATGTCCACCGGTTCGGTGATGTTGAGCCTTTTATGGATTTTCTGTAGCTCCTGGTAATATTTCACGACCAGTTCGTCATTCAGGGACACGGCCCGGGCGCCGACCCAGTCGTGAATATCCACGGAGAGCTCGAGCTTGCCCCGGGTAAAATGCTCCTTCAGGATGCCGTGAATCTCGTTCTCATCGTTCCTGAGCACCTTCGGGAGGGTAATAAAAATTTCCAGGTAGCGGCTGTTGAGGGTTTTTAATTCAGCGGAAAACGAAAACTGTTCCGTGTTTTTTTCTATGAACCCATAGCCGGTCATGCTCTCCATAATTCTGACCTATATCACCTTTTCTTCCTTTCCCATGGTCCTGATCTTGACTTCCCCTGTCTCGAGAAAAAAATCGACCGTCCTTCCGTAGTCGCCCCCCACGTCCTCGGAGATTATAGGGATTTCAACTTCCTTCAGGACTTCACGGACCTTGCTCACGTTGTTCCTGCCGATTTCTCCCATGATGCTGTTTTCCACGACGTCAAACATCTTGGCACCGCCGATTATTTTCGCCGTGAGGTTCTTCCTGTCGGCCTTTTTCTTCTCCAGCTCGGAAATGAGTAGCGGAATCGCGGAGTCAGCGTACTTCTTGAGGGCCGGGGAATCCGCCTTTTTTACCGGCAGCATGATGTGGGACATGCCGCCGGTCTTGATCGAGGGATCGTAGAGGCATACACCGACGCATGACCCAAGGATAGTCCGCAGTATATCAGGGGCGGTAGCCGTCTCTATCTCCGCGATACCCACGTTAATCAGTTTGAAATCCATCTATCCACTCCTCGGCTTGGGAACATATACCGGCGCTTCAAGGATCTTCTGGTATGAAAAGTCTTCCGATATCGAATGAAGTGTCTCGGAATGGCCGATGAAGAGATACCCATCCTCGTTTATGATCTTGTAGAAACCCGCCACCAGCTCCTTCTGGTGCTTCTTGTCGAAGTAAATCATCACGTTCCGGCAGAACAGTATGTCTATGTCGCCGGGAAAGGGGTTTTTAAAAAAGTTATGATAACTGAACTGCACCAGATCTTTCAATTCATTTTTTACGGTGTAGACCCCGGGTTCGTCCTTCTTCTCGGTGAAGTACTTTTTCAGAAATTCAGGGGGGACCCGTTCAATCCTCCTGCCGGAATACTGGCCGGCACGGCCGAAATCGAGAACCGACGGGGCGATGTCCGTCCCGAGTATCTCTATGTTCCACCCGGGAAAGAGGTGCCGGTTTTCCAGGACGCAGACGGCGATGGTATAGGGCTCTTCGCCGGTGGAGCAGGCGGCGCTCCAGATTCGGAGCCTCCTGTTCGTCTTCTTCTTCGCGAGCTCAGGGAGGCAGACCTTTGACAGGGCCTCGAAGTGCCGCTCGTTCCGGAAAAAATAGGTCTCGTTCGTTGACACCACGTCGAGGAGGAGCTCGATCTCGCCCCGGAGGGCGGTATCCTTCAGGCTCTGGATGTATTTATAGTAATCGGAGAATTCGGTCAGCTTGAGGGCGTGGAGCCGCTTCCGGAGCCGGTTTGAAAGAAGGGTCAGCTTCGTGTCCTTGAGATATATCCCGCTCTCCTCATAAACGAGTTTAGCAAATTTACTGAACTCCTCTTCTGTCAGCCTTTTGATGTGTACTTCCACGGAAAGGTTTTACCTCGGCCATATTCATAGTATTACCTGGCATTATGAAGATTAAGGACGAGTTTAACCTCGCCCACCGGTATGCCGGAATGCCGCGCAATATCCTCAGCAGGGTAACCGATTTCGTAAAGCCGAGAAATGACCGAATACTTGTCCTCTGACGATGAAAGGATCTCATCAATGGTCAGCTCATCGGCAGGGGGTTCCTCCTGGAGAACCCCGTCAACAGGCTCTTCAGGCTGCGCGATATCCCGCAAATCCTTCTCAATGCGGTATTCATCTGAAGAGACTACCCTATGCTCCGGGGGTTTCTCATCATCAACGGTGAAGTCGATATTTTCCCGATTGTTATCGCCGCTGATGGCACCGGAAATCCTTTCGGAAATCTCTTCTGTTTTTCTGCCGATGCTTTTCATAACTTTCTTCGTGAATATTAGCAAGCTTTTTTTGCTTTTTGCCCCGGTTTCGGGCTTAAAAGTGAAATCCGGTGACACTTCCGGCTGCTCATCCACTGTTTCACCGGTAATGCCGGTTCCCGGCCCGGGGGTATCCTGCCGGATATGGGGGTCAGAGCCCCCGGCCGGTTCCTCCCCGCTGAGGGTCAAATCAAGCCCCTTCAGGCTGTCCGTGCGCTCGAGAAGCCGGCGCAGGGCGGTAATCCTGTTCTCCAGGAGGGAGATGTTCCGGTCTGCGGTGGCGTTGAACTCCTTGATGATTTCGTCCATCTCTTTCCG
Source organism: uncultured Leptospirales bacterium (assembly GCA_964514165.1). Taxonomy (GTDB): domain Bacteria; phylum Spirochaetota; class UBA4802; order UBA4802; family UBA5550; genus CAZEPS01. The sequence continues at coordinate 7,104 of CAZEPS010000149.1, read as the reverse complement.
GAGCTTCTTCTCCCGGAACTCCGAGGCGCTCTTCTCGAGCTTGAGACTGATAATCAGGTAAAGGAGGGCACCCATGAATATGTTAACGATTATCAGGATTGCGATTGTCATAATATCACCTTTTTGTGTTTATTGTATCCATCTTGTATTATGTCTCATTATGAAGTATTTCTTAACATTAATTTTAAATGTCAGCCATCGGCTGACTCATATCCGGCCCCATGCCCAATAGAGTTACTTCAAAATATCGATAATCTGCCCCATCCGATTGTCTTCAACCTTCTCTTTTTTCACGTAAACCTTCGCCTTTTTCTCTTTGTTATCTTCGTTCTCGCGGCCGGATCCGCGCCGCTCCTTTCCTTCTTTTTCCTCGTCTTTAATGGCGTTATGCTCACCCTTCTTCGCCTCCTTGAGCCTGGTGTTGGCGAGAATGGACTGTTCGTTCGCCTCTTTGGCGCGGAGATGCTGCTGTTCCAGCACGGCCTCCATGCGGGACTGTTCGCCACGCCCCACCTCGGTTATCTGGGCTATGTGGGTCTGAAGATCTATCGGTTTTATCGCCATAACGGACCTCTGTCAGGTGCGGCGTGATCTCCTGCGCAGGAGCAGTGACTGGTTAAGTGTTTCCGGGGGCTGGTAATTGGTGATCTTGATCTCGCCCCCCTCCAGGGTAAAGGTGACCGAGTTATAGGGATCGCGAAGGGGAAACTTCTTGTCCTTGATGTAGACCTCAACGCCGGGATAGGCGACCTTCTCAGCGCTGACCTTCCCCTTCTGCTCGAGCATGTCAACGTACGATTTCAGTTCAGTCAGTTCCGCGTTCAGCTCTTCGCTCCGGGCCGAGAGCCTGGTGTTCTGGTTGGTGAGATCGTTCAGGAGCTTTTCCTTCTCCGCGGTGAGTTTCGTACCGCTCTTTTTCTGGGTCTCCAGGGTCTTCAGGTCCTTTTTAATCCGGCCCAATTCCTCGTCTATTTCGTTCTTCATCCGCTCCATTTCGGTAAGCTGCTGGAGCACTTTCGGGTTAATGCCGACCCGTATCTCGGTCCTGGTGGAAACATCCGCCCCGAGGAACCGGGCGTTGACCATGTTCCCCGCCCTTATGACGCCCCCCACTATCCGGGCCCGGCGCCCGTTGGAGTAAACGTCATGGCCCGCGTCAATATGGGAGTGGACGATTCCTTCGGGAACGATCACGTCCTGCTCGGCGATTATATTGGCGCTCTGGATGAATTTCGCTATTACGGACCCCCCGGTTGATTCGATCTTCGCCTCCTCCCTGCCGGAGATCCCCTGGTAGATGATAATGTCACCTTCAGCCTCAAGGAATGCCTTCTGGACGGTGCCTTTGACCTCAATGTTGCCGGCCGCCTTGACAACGAAGTTGTCCTGGACGTTGCCTGACACGATGACGGACCCGAGAAAAACGATGTTCCCGGTCTCCAGGGAGACGTCCCCGTTGACCACGTAGACCGGCTCGACGCTGATCTTGCCGCTCTTGTATATAACCTGGCCGTTTATCTCGGCGGTGAGTTCGGTGCCGTCCTCGGAGAGGATGGTCCCCTTGCCGTGTTTTATCTTCACGTCTTTGCCGGATTTCGCCGGGATAACCCTGTTGGTGATGGTCCTTCCCGGTATTCCTTCCTCGGACGGAACCTTGACCGCCAGTATCTGGCCCACCACCACGTTCTCGAGGAGCTCCAGATTGCGGAAGTCCACCTTGCCGCTCTCGTCCTCTTCGAACCTCACGCCGGAATTGTCGATGCGGACCTTGTAATCGATATAGGCGTCCTTGCCGTTCCTCGGCCATTCCCCTTCAGCCGCGAGGAGCGGCTGGGAGTAATCCGCCTCCTCGAGATATTTTTTGATCGCCTCTTCCCTGATGCCGGTAACCACCCCGGCGTTCTTCAGGGCCTGCACCACCTCGTCGTATTCTAAATGGCGCCCCGCGTACCGCGGTGGTATAAAATGAACATAGGCCCTCATTTCGTCCTCGGCCATCTCCACGGTCATGGAGCTGTCGAGGTCCGGGTTCGGAATCCATTCGCCTATCTTGACCGGCTTGCCCGAGGCCTTGTTCACGATTTTTTCAATCCTGGGGGAATCAACATTGGTAATACGCATGGAATAGAGCTTGTTGCTCACGTCCATCAAGTCTACCGGCTTGCCCTGCCCCTTCGGGGGGTTTACCGTGAGGAAGATCCCATCTTTGGTCACCCGCACGCGGAACGATCCGTCGGCGTGTTTCTTCTCTTCCAGGCTGATTTCAGGGAGGTGGTCGCGGGCGAGCTTCCGTTCAATGGCCTCTATGTCGTGTTCCGTACCCGGTCCCAGCGTCCGGATGAGGACCCGGTACGGCTGGCGCCCGATACCGAAGAGCCCGCGGGTCCCCTTCTCGAGTATCTCGTAATCGAGTCGGGTAACGTCTACGTCGAGTTCTGAGGAAGCAAGCTCAAGGGCCTGCTTTACCGAATCGGCGAAGACCTCAACAGCATCCTCGTCTGACTCGAAGGGCTCTTCTTCTATTTCAAGCAACAGATCTTTAAAATTAGCCACAACGGCCTCGGTCCAGTCAGCATGTCAGCTGACAATATTCGATTTTATCCTTCCGAGCCTGCCCCTGAGGCGCATGATAGCCTTGGTGTGAAGCTGGGAAACCCGGCTCTCCGTGACCTCCAGGACCTCTCCGATCTCTTTAAGGGTCAGGTCTTCGTAATAATAGAGCACGATTACCTTCTTTTCCTTGTCCGGCAGTTTCTTAATCGCATCTATAATATAATCACGGATCTCCTGTTTTTCAATCAAAATGTCCGGGTTCATGTTCTCCGGGGCTTCCAGGGTCTCCATAATGGAGAGTTCGTCGTTGTCGTCACCCAGGTACCAGATGTCGTTCAGGGATAGCATGGAGGTGCCGGAGAGCTTGTTCAGGAGGGACTGAAATTCTTCGCTTGATACGCCCAGTTCCTTAGCGATTTCCTCGTCTTCTACGGTCCTGCCGAGCTTGTTTTCCAGTTCAGAAATGACCTGCTCAATCTGTTTCGCCTTCTGACGGATGGAACGGGGTATCCAGTCGATAGACCGGAGCTCGTCAAAGATTGCCCCCCGTATACGGGTCATGGCGTAGGTCTTGAACTTTATCCCCCTGGCGGGATCGAACTTGTTGATCGCGTCAATGAGGCCGAATATGCCGTAGGAAACCAGGTCGTCGAACTCGATGTTCTGGGGCATCCCCATGGAGACCTTGCCGGCCACGTATTTTACCAGCGGGGCGTATTTAATCACGAAATAGTCACGAATATCCTGTTCCCTGCTTTTGATAAACTTTTCCCAGAGCTTCTCCTCTCCGATTTTATCCAGTTCCTGATATCTTTTATTATTCATGACTGTCCTGGTTTAATCCTCGTCTCTGCTGATCATCGTCCGTATCGCCTGGGCCATTATCTTCGGCTCGTACTTGACCACCTTCTCATTTGAAATAATATGCTTTCCGAGCCTGCCCGAGTCAAGATTCAGGTTAGAATCAAGATCGGAACCCCCTTCACCGGTGCTGCTCATCTTCGGAAAATCCCCGGCCGATAGCTCTGTAAAAGGCTCATCCCCCTTTTCCTCGTACGCGGGGCTGTCCCCGGCAGGTTCCTCCGCGGCCGGTTCAGGGATTTCGGGCTCAACCTCTTCGCTCCCGGCAGCGCTCTCTCCGGCTTCGATATCCGGGGCTCTTCCGGTCAGGAACTCGTAAAACTCCGGCACGTACCGCTTGATGACCAGAATAAGGCCGTATCCGAGCATGGCAAAGACCGGCACGATAACAAGCACCCGGATAAAGACCACCGCCATGTCAATGCCGGCTATGATTCCCACCAGCATGGAGACTATAAAGGAAACAGCGGCAAAAAGCACGCTGGATCGCAGCTCAATTCCTAATTCGTTTAAACCTGCCATTACTGCTTCCAAGCCTGCTTATAATACAACAACGGGCAAATCAAATCAAGTCCTTTTTATCGCTCCCTCGAATCCATGGTTTTTTATTCATCTTCCTCCTTCGGCTCTTCCGTTTTGAACAGATTCTTGAAGAACGAAGACAGTCCCGAGCCCTTCCCGGAGCCATCCGGCTTGTTGCTGATCCTGTCCGCGATTATGGACACGCATCCTGATGCCTTCGATTTCGGGTAACTCACGATAAAAGGTTTCTGGTTCCGAACCGATTTCGACACGTACATATCATCGAAAATGAATCCTAGATTTTCTACTTTGATATTCAGAAACTGGCCGGCGATGTTTATCACCCTCTGGGCCACCCGGTTCCCCTCAGCAACGGACTGGACCCTGTTTACGATGATCTTTATCAGCTTGTCCGGCGTCTGGGACGCGATTGATTTTATTATACCATAGGCGTCGGTAATGGCTGTCGGTTCCGGTGTCGTTACCACTATCACCTCGTCTGAGGCGATGAGAAAACTCAGGACGTTCTGGGAAATCCCGGCACCGGTGTCAATTATCATGAAATCGTCTTCATCGAGCTCGGCCACCGATTCAATAAAAGTGGCGCGCTGTTTCTGCTCAAGGTTCGCGAGTTGATGAAATCCCGAGGCACCGGCAATTATCTTGATCCCCTCCGGTACCGGTATTACGATATCGGAGAGTTTCTTTTTACCCTTGATAACGTGGTAGAGATTATATTTCGGAATTATGCCGAGTATGACGTTGATATTTGCCAGGCCGAGGTCCGCGTCGAGGAGGGTAACGGAGGCCCCCCCCTTCGCCATGGCTATGGCAAGGCTCACCGCGATGCTGGTCTTCCCGACACCGCCCTTACCGCTGGTTATGGCGATAGTCCTGGTACCGGACCTCTCCTTTTTGGAACCGTTTTCCAGCACGAGCCGTCGTAAGTTTGCAGCCTGATCCACCGGGCACCTCCATCCCACGCAACCGGTATTGTCTCGTTTAAAAACCGGCTTTCTTCAATTAATATACAGTTAAAATATACAGTTTTTAACCACAGAGTCACAGAGACACAGAAAAAAATTAATATTTATCAGCACTTATCAAATTTCTGTTATATTATCGCTTCTTTATGAGACATAAACTTAAATATATTTGAAATACTTTTATAATTATTTACTATAAAAAAATAAACTCTGAAAATCGCAAGCGCTAACTTAAATATTCACGATGATCCTCTGCGCCTCCGTGTCTCTGTGGTTTATTAATTTCTGCACCCCTGTGCCACATTAATTAGAGAAATCCGTCCGTCAATCTGGTCACATCTTCTCGATTCCCAGCATCATATCCACTATTCTTTCAGGTTCGGCCACGACAATGTCGTTCGGCACCTCCTGCCCGTTAGTAAAATATGATATTGGCTTATTATATTTATCGGCAATATCTATTACATTCCCCACCGAAGAAGTCTCGTCAACCTTGGTTATGATAATACTGTCAAAATGGAGTATGTCAAAGGCCCGGAATATCTCATTGAGATCCCGTTTCTTGATATTGGCGCTGACGCAGAGAATCTTCTCCAGATCGTAATCCACCATGTCAGCGTAACCCTTGATCTCGGAAATCTTTATGTCGTTTCTGTGGCTCCTGCCGGAGGTGTCTATCATGATGATGTCGGCCCTGTCCTGCTCGAGGATGTCGGTAAACTCCTTGTGAGTGTTCACCGGGTACACCGGGATCCCCATGATCTCGGCGTACTTCTTCAGCTGCTCCGTGGCCGCTATCCGGTAGTTGTCGATGGTGATAAAGGCGACCCGGTTTGACTCCCTGAGGGAGTATATGGCCCCGAGTTTCGCCATGGTGGTGGTCTTCCCCACGCCGGTGGGGCCGACGAACATGACTATCTTCTTCCGGTTTCCCTTTTCTATCGGGCCGGTGGTGACAATCCGGCCCATCAGGAGGTCTTTCAGGCTTTTTTCAATCTTGTACTTGTCCTTCAGATCCTCTTTGCTGATGGTGTTCTTCATCCGGTTAATCATGGAGTTGCACTGTTCCTGGTCGAAATCGTTCTCTTCAAGGATCTCCCGGTATTCCCTTATCAAGAGGTCCTCGCTGCTCCCGCCGCTGCCGGTCTGCATCTGGTCGGTCACGATGCGGTTGATTGCCCGCTTTATCTCGTCAAATTCCTTCTCGAAACTCTTCAGCGGTTCCCCGCCGCTCCTGTTCCGCCCCCGGTACTCGATTTCGATTTCCTCGGGTTCGGTCATGAAGCCGGCGGCATGCTTCCTCTCTTCGGCAACCTGGTCCCTGCCGGGTGTTTCGTTGCCGTTCATGACGGATTCCCTGTCCAGCTTCGGGATAACGATACCCCCGAATTTTGCCGTGTCTTCGGCGTCGTCCAGGAGGCGCATCTTAAAGTCGGCGACCCGGTCCGCGGCCTGATCCTTCTCCTGATCCATATCTTTTTCTTTATCCTTGTCGTACAGGGCGCCGGACGCGGAACTTTCCATATTCAGGCCGGATTTTCTCTTGTCCGTTACCGAGTCCCCCACGGTGAAGTCGATTTTCTTCGATGGGGCGGCCGATGACTTGAATTTCTTTTCCTGGACCGCGGCGGTGAGTTCCACCACCTCCTTCGAGAAAAGCCTGGTGTTGAACACCCCCCCCTCCCTAACGTATTTGTGGCTTATCGGTATGGCGTCCTCGCCATGGTCCATCTTCAGTTTCATCATGGCCTCGTTGTAGCTGGCGGCCCGAATCTTGATATACCTCATAACTCAACTCCTTTGTTCGGTTACTTACGCGGCGCTCGAGAGAAGCGCCGAAACGATGACATTCACCTTGACGGTGCTCGATATTTCGTTATAGGAAAGCACCACCGGGTCGGGAATCTCCCGCTCCAGGAGCGCGAAGGTGACGCTCCGAATCTGGGGCGACACCAGGTAGACCGGCTGGAACCCCATGTCCCGGGAACGCCGGTAGGCGTTCAGGAAAGACTGGACTATGGTGTCATGGGACTGAGGGTCGAGCCCCAGGACCCTCCCCTCAACCGGGTCCTCGTGGATGGCCCCCCTGATGATTGTCTCTATCTCCGGGTCTACCGTGATTACCGACAGGGTGCTGGTCTCGTCGGTGTATTTGCTGGTGATCTGCCTCGCCAGACCGCCC
>CAZEPS010000148.1:0-10475 GCA_964514165.1 uncultured Leptospirales bacterium | reverse complement strand
TAATTGTCCTCAGAAAAAATGCCCCAGGGGAGGGATGTGATCCAGTCCAGGTAGTTCCGGCTCACCCCGTATTCGGCCGAGTTCGGTTCCAGGAGTTTCAGCTTGTTCAGCTCTTCGTCGATCTTCTTCGCCGCTTCGTCGGTGAGCTTCAGCTTCTTGACCCGCTCCTCGAACCGTTCTATCTCCGCGGATTTTTCGTCCTTCTCAAGCCCGAGCTCCTTCTTGATCTCTTTGAGCTGTTCCCTGAGAAAAAACTCTTTCTGCTGCTTGGAAATCCTCTGTTCGATCTGTTTGGTAATCTTCTCCTGAAGGCGGGAAAGCTCTACCTCCTTCTTTAAAAGTACCAGCACCTTCTCGACGCGCTGTTTCACGTCAAAGGTCTCCAGGATGTCCTGTATCTCGGCGGAATCGGCAGAAGTCATGGAGGCTACAAAATCGGCGAGCTTGCCCGGGTCCTCGATGGTGAAGCGGTTCAGGAACAGCTTCAGCTCCTCCTGAAAGAGGGAATTCGATTTTATAAGGTCTTTCACCGCTGAGATTATGGCCCGGGAATAGGCCTTCATCATCTCGGTGCTCTCCTCGTCCTTTTCGTAATGGTGCTTGACCCGCCACTTGATAAACGGTTCATCCTCAATCTTCTCATTTAAGGTAAACCTTCCCAGGGCGTTTATCATGATCTGGATCGTCTTGTCGTCAACGGGAGTCACCTTGAAGACCTTTATCGCCACCCCCACCTTGTAGAGGTCAGAGGTTGTAGCATGGCCCTCGGGCTGGTTTTTAATGAGCACGGCGCCGCCCACCTTGTGCTCGGTATCCATGATTTCCCTGGCCGTGTTTATCATGGCGTCGCCGGTCAGGACAATCGGGATCATCATCCCGGGAAAGATGGGGCGCTGTGATACAGGAATAATCGGAATAGCCTCCGGCAGTATCTCATGCGCCACGACAAGCTGGTTCAAGGCCTCCTGGTTTTCCATGTTCATGCCGTTGTCAGATTCACCCATTTTGATTTCCTTTTATGCAAATATGATTCCCGGTTACGCAACCTCTATTCAATAATACCATACGATGTTTTAAATATTGGGCACATCTAAAAAACCAGCATTTACAATCATCCTTATAATTGTAAATGCTGGTTTTATCAGACTTTGTGCACATAAGGGGACTTCAAAAACATAGTTTTTAGAAGTCCCCTATTTATGGATCAGCCCCCCGCCGGGGATAGGGGGGCTGTAAAAAATAGAATTACCTGTATTCTACTCTTTTTTCAAAAAAGTGTCAATGGAATTAATAAAGAATTTTTTCGCCATCCACTCATCGACGGTAAAGACATAGGGGGATTCCGATGATATGGATACATACCGGTCCTCGCTGTTTTTATACAGGATGCTGAGGGTTATCTCTTTGCTGAAGGCCTTTATCCGGACAACAGCCAGGGGGAGCCGGTTCTTGAGCTTGTCTTTTTCAAGATCAGGGAACGACGACGCCCTCAGAGGATTTAACGTATTCAGCAGAGAGGTCACCCTGTTCGTGTCGATTGCCAGCGCCTCGTTGCCTGCGAATACCCATTTCTCTTCCGTGGTCACCTGCTCCGCCTTTTTTTCGGTACCGGCTGTTGACTCTTCCCCTTTTTTCTCTACGGTTTTCTTCTCGAAAGAGTACACCCGGCCGCGGTGGGATATTTCAAATGAAGTGACGCTTTCCCCGGTTATCTTGAGAATGGCCCTGTCCCTGTATTCCTCCGGGTCTGTTTTCAACACTGAATCATAGGTGCCGGTTGCCAGGTAAATTTCCGGCCCGTCCCCGATTCGGATGAACGTGTGCCGCCCGGTGGAGCTTTTCTTGCCGAATTTAACTTGAAGAAGGGTTTCCTTCCCCTTTTTGACCGTTGCCTCGGTGTACCTGTCCGGGGTGAGTTCATATTTCTTGAAAAATCCCTTTTTCGAGACCAGGTTTTCAATGGTGAGATCCTTCAGACTCTTCTCGATATTCTCCACTTTGGCCGGGTCTGCCGGGTACTCCCCGTCGCCGATGACCCACCTGTCGTTCTTTTTATGGAACCGGATCGAGCCCCCGGGCCCGGAGATAACTATTTCACTGCTCTCATCCCAGGATGGAATCTTTCCCCGGGAGGAGCACTCCCAGTTTGAGATCACCAGGTAGGCCGCCAGTACCGCGATGACCCCGAGGCTGATGATTATCTTCTTGCTCATTTTTCTGCCGCTCCTGAAAACATGGTCTTGATTCTGTTTTTCCGGGAAATCCGCTTTCGCCACACGACGAAACCGGCAAGCAGCACCAGGAGAGGAACCCCGGCGATGTTGATCGCCTTCAGGGCCAGTCTGGTCCCGTCGCCGGTTTTTCTCAGGGGGTTGTAGTCGAGGCTCTTGCTCCGCATCTCCGGCACGTAGGTGTTGCCCGCCAGGTAGTCGACCATGTTATGGAGAAAGATCCCGTTCGAGAAGGACCCCCCCTCGTCCTGACGTTCCCGGGACATGAGCCCCTGTGAATCCACGAGAAAACCTGACCGGGTAATCTCCGAGGTGCCCACGACGATGATGCTGCTCTTTCCTTTTTCGATGGTGCTGTCCCGCTTCGTGACACCGGTAACGGTTCCGGTTGTCTCCTTTTTGCCTTCAGGCAGAGGGGCGTTTTTCCCGGCGAAGTAACTTGTGAACCCGCCGGACACAATCACCGCCAGGGGATAGCTCCGCATGCTCTCCTTCGGCTGGCCCTCGGCGTCCATAAGGAAGGGGTTGAAATTGATGCGCCCCTCCATGAGCCAGCTCTCCTCCGAAGATTCCACCAGGTTCAGGTAACGCAATTTCTCCTTCTTGAGATTTTCCGTGTCAAGGTCAACGGAGGACGCCTTGATAAAGGCGACCCCCCGGAGGTATTTCGTAATGACGCTCTCGTCCGAAAGGCCCCGGTTTGTGATGAGGGGCACCAGGGGATAGTCCTTTATGGCGTTCCCCAGGTTCACCCTGGCGCAGTTCGCGTCCAGGACGATGTTTTTGTTCACCGTGGCCCCGTAAAATTTCAGGATGTCGTCAAGCCCGGTATTCACCGGGATGACCTGGGGCTGGCTGCCGAACATCCCCCCCCCGGGCATGCGGAACTCGACGAAGGAATCGATAAAAAAGATCGCCGATTTCCCCTTCATGAGGAACTGGTCTATCTGGAAGAGCTCGTACTCGGTGAACTCTTTTCGGGGGCCGTTGATGATAACGGTCTCGATGTCACCGGGTATCTCCTCTTCCGGGAGATTGATCACCGTGACCTCGTAGAGGTCCGAGAGGTAGTTTCTCAGGAGTGCGGCCCCCTCCCGGGAGCGCTCGTCGTTCGGGTCAGCCTCCCCGTGGCCGGTGATGTAACCGACTTTCGTACCGGCCCGGAGGAGGTTCCCCACCGCGTCGTTTATCCGGTCTTCCAGGTTGTCGATCCCGGTGAGGACGTTCTGCCCGAAGAGGGTCGGCGAGACCCCGACATCCACGGGTTCGCACTTCCCTTCAGCCTCAAGCACGAGGCCGAGGTGCCCCTCGCCGGGAGCAATCGCCTTCCCGGCCGGTGTGGCGCCGCCGCGCCATTTCAGCCTGTTGACCCCGCAGGCGTCGGCACGTTTCGCCGCCTCCGGGTTATCGGCGGTGTTTATCACCTGGAACTCGAGCTTGTCGTAATTCCGCTGGTTCGAGGCGTCCACCGCCTCTTTGATGTCTTTCTCAAAAGTGTTGATTCCCTCGATGGGGAGGTTCATCACCGCCGGGTGCACATAGAGGTTCACCTGCAGGGGCTTGTCAAGGGCCAGGAGGCCGCTTATCTTCCCTGACATTTTCTCGATAAGGGAGGTAATCTCGTACTCGAGGCCCTCCGGGCTCGTAACCGAATCAATCTTCTCTATGATGTCAGCCTGCTGGATGACCAGGCCCATGTAGGTGCGGCGCACCTTCACCTGGTCGTCAGCGAACTCCTGGCTCTGGACCGGCCTGATACCGAAATCTGCGGCAACCTTCTCTAACGATTTCTCGTCCACTATCTCGTAGCTGAAGTACTCGTTCCCGTGATAGTCGTACTCCTCCAGGAGGTCGACCAGGTACCGGTACAGGGTCCCGTGCTGTGCCGGGAGGTCTTTCGAAAACAGAACCTTAATGTTCAGGTTCTCCCTGAGGTTCGACACAACCTGTTTGCTCTTTTTCGACAGGGAGTAGACGTTGTTCCTGGTAAGGTCAATTCGGTAATTCAGGGTCAGGCCCGCGATGTTGACGAGTACGGTTATGACAATCACCAAAGTGAAGAAGAGATTTTTCTCTTTTATGGAAAAAAAACCGGCCCCCTTTTCCTTCAGGCTTTCCATGATTTCCTTTACTGCCATTGGTTATCTCCTTTCCTCGAGAATTCGCCCGGTAATGAGGAGGGATATGACGATTACTGACGCGAAATAGATGATGTCCCGGGTGTCTATCACCCCCCGGGCGATGTTCTGGAAGTGGTAATCGGATCCGACATACTCGATAAAGCCGAGCCATGACGGGAGGAAAAACACCACTTTGTCTATGAGCCAGAGGGAGAAACAGACCGCCCAGGCGGTAATGAAGGCCACTATCTGGTTCCTGCTCAACGCCGACATGAAAACCCCGATGGAGGTATAGGCCGCGCCGAGGAGAAGGGCCCCGAGATACCCCCCGATGACGGGGCCGTAGTCAGGGGAGCCGACGATAACCAGGGTGACGAGATAGAGCAGGGTCGGCGCGATTATCAGGCTGACGAAGACCGTGCCCGCGAGGAACTTACCCGCCGCGGCCTCCAGGGGGGTCACCGGCAGGGTCATGAGGAGCTCGATGGTGCCGCTGTGGCGCTCCTCGGAGAAAAGCCTCATGGTTATGGCCGGCACCACGAAGGAGAGCATCAGGGGAAAGAGCTGAAACAGGTTCCTCATCTCGGCCTGGTTAAAATAGAAGAAATCCTTGAAGAAGAAGAACCCGGTAAAGATGAGAAAGACCGTTATCACGATATAGGCGATGGGGCTGACGAACAGGGACCTGAGCTCCCGCTTCATGATAACCACGGACCTGTTCTCCCTGAGTTCTGTGATTAAACTATTCATTGCCGCCTCCGGATGTGAGTTCGCTGAAAATCCACTCCAGGCTCCTCTGCTCCTGCCTGAGTTCGTACAGGGTCCAGCCCCGGTCGCGCACGAGGCCGAAGATTTCGGGGCGGATGTCCTTCTCCCCGGCGGCGGTCACGGTCACCGTGGTGTGTTCCTGCTCCGGCAGATGGACGACTTCGGTCACCCCCGGGATGCTTTTCAGGCTTCCGGAGAGTGCGTCAAAGTCGGTACCGGCCACGGTGATGGCGATGTTTTTTTCGCCCCCGGCGGCCGACCTGAGGTTCTCTGTCCGGTCGTCGGTGACGATGGCCCCGTTGTTTATGATGATGACCCGGTCGCAGGTGACCTCCACCTCGGAGAGGATGTGGGTCGAAATGATGACGGTCTTTTTACGGCCTATCTCGCGGATCAGGTTCCGGATTTCGACTATCTGTGTCGGGTCCAGGCCGCTGGTCGGTTCGTCCAGTATAAGGATCTCAGGGTCGTGAATCATGGCGTTGGCGAGCCCGACCCGCTGTTTGTATCCCTTGGAGAGCTCCCCGATGTTCTTGTGCATCACCTCGTTTATGCCGCAGACATCAGCGATCTCTTTTATGCGGCCGTTGGCCTCAATGCCGCGCATCTCGGCAACATAGGTGAGATAATCGTAGACCAGGAGCTCGGCGTAGAAGGGGGCCGACTCCGGCATGTACCCTATCATGGCCCGGACTTCCACCGGTTTTTCGTTCACGTTATAATCGCCGACGGTTATTTCACCGCTGTCAGCCTTGAGGTAGCTGGTGAGCATGCGCAGGGTGGTGGTCTTCCCGGCCCCGTTCCGCCCGAGCAGGCCGGTAATCTCCCCCTCACTTATCGAGAAGGAGACGTTGTTTACCGCCACCACGTCCCCGAAGGCCTTCGTTATTCCATCTGCCGTAATCATGGATCAGGCATCTCCTTATAATTTAATTTTATTATACAATTTTTTATATTGAAGGGTGTTTCTTTATTTTACTTTATTTGTTAATAGCACTCCACCAAGTGTTACAATTTATCTGCAGAATCAACACCATTTTTTTGCAGCTCTGATAATCAAATTACTGAATAGTAACCTCACTGTCATTGCGAGTCCGGCGCCCCTGTGCAATAGATGGTGCCGGGCGTGGCAATCTCTCAATTATGTCCATCAAACCAATGGTTTAAAGAAAAACTATCTGGTTATTATCACTTAATATGAGATTGCTTCATCGTCCCGGCTGGCCGGGACTCCTCGCAATGACCTGAAAGATCACACCCTTCCGAAATCGTCCTCGTACCGGGTGATGTCGTCCTCGCCGAAGTAGGAGCCGGTCTGAATCTCGATAAAGACCAGGTCCCCGCTGCCGGAGTTGGCCATCCGGTGCTTCTCCCCTGCCGGAATGTCCACGTGCCCCCCGCTCTCGAGGGTTACGATTCGCTCCCCCAGGGCAACCTCCCCCGTACCCTCGATGACGAACCAGTGCTCGGTGCGGCGCTCGTGGCTCTGGAGGCTCAGCCGCTTCCCGGGATAGACCGTTATGCGCTTTACCTTGTGGTTCGTCTCGTCGGTCAGGTTCTCGTAAAATCCCCAGGGGCGCCGGGGCCCGTTGTCGTTCATTGCCGCTCCTATCTCAGCGAAACTCATTAGTATTCAAGGTTACCCTATACCAGAGCCGGGGGAAATATATCAAGAAAAAATTACAGTGTCAGGCTAAAGTCCTTCACAAGGGCCCCGGGCAGGTTCACGCTCCCGGTGGACCGGCCACCGTAGGTGCCCGTGTCCATGATGAACTCCCGGTTTTCGGTGAGACCCAGCAGGTTCTCTCCGAGCATCCGGTACACGGTCTCGTCAAAACGCATCACCTCCACCGGGGCCGTGATGTCCCCCCTGTCGACCCAGAAAGTGGCGAACCTGGTCATGCCGGTAATGCGGCAGTTGGGGCGGTCCGAGTAGTTGAGGTACCAGAGGTTGTTGATATAGAGCCCGGATTCCAGGGCCGAGAGCACCTCATTGTCCCCGATGCTTCCCCCCTCCATGGAGGCGGATTCCGGGGACTCACTCCCGTTGGCGCCGTTGGTGTCTATGCCGTACTCCCTGGCACTCCTGGGGGAAACCAGCCCCCCGGCGAATTCCCCCCGGTCGACGAGAACCGTTTTTCCCGGCTTGATGAAACCCTCCCCCTGGAAGTTCGGGGCCGTTCCCTCCTTCACGTCTTCGGCCAGTGTGACCTCTTCGTTCAGGCGCTCTTTCTTCTCCACGAGCTTCAGTAAGGATGAATTCTTCGTCCTGATAGACTTTTCGCTGAAGCCGCCCCAGGAGAGCATCCCGATGATTTCTGCGAGCGCCCGGGGAGAGAGGAAGACCCGGTACTTTCCGGGATCAATTTTTTTTGCCGGGCGGCCGAGCACCTCGAGCTGGTTCCGGGCGTCATTCATCTTTTCAGCGAAACGGGCGTCGTCCCAGCCGTAACCGGCGTACCCGCTCTTCACCGCCTTGTCTTCTTTAAAGTAGACGCTCCAGTCCAGGTTGAAGCTCCAGGCGTCGAACCAGTTCCGCTGGCCCGGGGAGTTCATGAAGACACTGTAGACCCTCCCGGCCGCGTACATTCCCACCAGGTCAAGGCCCTCCCCCGCTGTCATTATTTTCTCCATCACGGCCCCGCTCTCCGGGAGCCGGTTTTCCCGGGCCGTTTCGGTCGAGTTCACCTCGAGGGAGCAGAGGAAGTGCGGGTCTTCCGGCAGGGAGTCGATGTCCTTCCTGAGTCTCACGAGGGCGGTTTTCACCGCGTCTTTGTCTTCTGTTCCGCCGGTGATTGTCACGGTTTCCGACAGGTGCCGCTGCCCCTTCACCAGGGTCAGGGAGAGGTAGCACTGGTTCACGGTGCCGGCCTGGCGCACCCGGTTGTTGTTGAGGCGGACGAAGTCCGACTCCTCCCCGTCAGCGTTGAGGAGAAACTCCTCCCCCTTCTTGAGGTTCTTTTTGATCGAGTCCCCTGTATCGTACAGGTAATCCTTCATTTATTCTCCTCCAAAAACGTCGACGTCAGAAAAAAGGCAGGCCGGGCTCGCGTGGCCGGTCCAGATGACCTGGTTCGGCTCCCCCTTGCCGCAGTTCGGGGTGCCCAGTATCTCGAAGGTGTCCCGGTTCCCGGCCATTGTCAGATTTCGCCAGAAGGTGGCGGATATGCCCCGGTAGTTCGGCTTCTTCACCACCGCGGTGAGCTTACCCTTCTCGATAAGGCGCCCCCACTCGCACCCGAACTGGAACTTGTTCCGGGAATCATCGATCGACCAGGAGATGTTGGTCTTCATGAAGACCCCCCGGTCCACAGCCGCTATCATCTCGTCCAGTGACGACTCCCCCGGTTCCAGGTTCAGGTTCCCCATCCGGTCGATGGGCTGGCGGTTCCATCCCGAGGATCGGGAGTTGGCCACACCGGGAAGCCCCGACCTGGTCTGGGAGGTGATGCTCCCGAGGCCCCGCTTTAAAATGCCCTTCTCGATGAGATACTCCTTTTTGCCAGGCTGGCCGTCGTCGTCGAAGGCGTAGCTCGCCAGTTCCCCGGGCATGGTCGGGTCGAAGGTAATATTTAAAAGGTCGGATCCGTACCGGTAGGTGCCGAACATCCGGGGCTCTACGAAACTCCGTCCCGCGTAGTTGCGCTCGTCCCCGAGTATACGGTCGAGCTCGAGCGGGTGCCCGATGGACTCGTGTATCTGCAGGATCATCTGGTCAGCGTCGAGTAACAGGTCCATTCTGCCGGAGGGGCAGTTCGGGGCCGCCAGAAGCTCCAGCGCCTCGCCGGAAATCACCGGGGCCAGGTCCCGGAAACCGATTTCGTCCAGGATTTCAAATCCCCCCTGGCGGCCGCCCCGGGCCCCGGTGCCCCGCTGGATCACGTCGGAGCCGTCGCTGGCGGTCACCTGGACCATGGGCACGAACAGGTTGAAGACCTGGGTGAAGTCCCCACCGTTGGACGAAACAAACCGTATCTCGATCTCCCGGTTCCAGAGAAAGCAGCTCCAGTCCACGATTCGGTCGTCTGTTTTGAGCCGCCGGCTCTCTTCCATCAGGAGGTCAATTTTTTCTCCGGTGGGGACGCTCATCCACGGTTTGGCGACCGGCGAGCGGTACTCCCCCTTCGGTACATTCAGGTCAAGGTCGTCGAAACTGGCAACGGTTTTCCCGGCGGTCGTATTTGCCCACTCCAGGGCCCGCTGTGCCGCGCTCCGGATGCCGCTTTCGGACAGGTCCGGAGTGGCGGCGTACCCCATGCCCCCGTTGTTTATCACCGTCACCATGCCGCCCCGGTCCACGGACCGCTCCACGGGCTGGAGCACGTCCTGCCGGACCTGGATCATCTCGTGCCGCTCGGTCACCACCCGGAAGGAGGCGTAGTCAACCGCCGGCAGGGCGGAACGGAAGGTTGTTAGTAAATCTTTCATATAATTCTACTCACGGGCCCGGGGGCTTCTTATTATTCGGCTTTAGCAATCCTGGGAATGATTCCGATCACCCTTAGTATAAATCATTGTCTCTTAATATCATAATCAAGCAGGATTTCGGCATCCAAAAGGTCTTTCTTTCGCCCGGTGGCCTTTTTATTTTTTATAAAGAGTTCCCTGCTGATGAAATAGACCTCGCAATCCGCGAATGCCCCCTGTACCCTCGTATCCCAAATCTCCGTATTGGATACCCCGGTAAGTTTCTTTAAGATATCGATTCTCACCGGCTGCACCCCGAACTGAATGGTGTCATCATCCTGGAAATCCTCACCCGTATATCCCATGGTTGTCCCAAAAATATCTTCCAAAGTCTTAAGCATATTACGGGCATTCATATCTGATTTTCTTATCCAGATGTCAATATCCCCGGTGGCCCTGGGCATCCCGTAGAATCCCATGGCATGGGCGCCGACTATCACGAATTCGACGTCGTTTTCAATCAGCGTTCGGATAAATTCAAGAAAATCTTCATGCAGGTTCATGTGATATTTTTTACTTTTCGGGTTGTCTTCTCTATTCGCGGTATTTCCTTGTAACCCTGAAGTATAATCATCTGTTTATGGAGATACCCCATGGCGTCTATTCTCTCATTCGGGCTTCTGCTCAGCCAGTAGTCGATGGTCTCAAAATCGTCGTCGACATCTTCCATTTTGAATTTTCTCGTTACCGGTTTTATCATGGCGAACCTCTTACCTTATACGGTAATGTATAAATGAGAATCAGTCGTGTAAATTACTTTTTATGACTCATTCCGGAATGCTGGGAGAAGAAGTAGATAAAAATGCAATATTGGTATAGTAATCCCACTAAAATAAAAAAAGGGCTCTGACCCTTTCAAAAAAATCGAAAAAAAAAGGGGTCAGAGCCC
>CAZEPS010000147.1:0-10510 GCA_964514165.1 uncultured Leptospirales bacterium | reverse complement strand
CTTCGATGAAGGCTTCGCTGCCCTCGACCTCGAGCTCGGACTGAGCGAGGTTGATCATATGTATCCCCTCGATGATACGGGTCATCTCCTGGGAGTTCTTGTCCGATTCCCGGGCCGCCTCCATCATCTGCTGCAGAAAGGAGTGGACCTGGTGCACGTTGTTGATTATCTGCCGCACGTTATCACCGAGCTTCTCAACCATCCGGGTTCCGGTGTCAACCCGCTCTATCTCCTGGTTGATGAGGCCGGTGATGTTTTTGGTGCTCTGGTTGGTCTGCTCCGCGAGCTTGCCTATTTCGTCCGCGACAACCGCGAATCCGCGCCCCTGCTCACCGGCCCGAGCCGCCTCGATTGCCGCGTTCAGCGAAAGAAGGTTTACCTGATCCGAGATGTCGCTGATTACGTTGAGGATCTCGGTGACCTGGTTCGTGGTCTCCTTTATGTCGCGCATGCTCTCAATGGCGTTGTTCAGGTTCTGCTCCCCGTCCTGGGAGAGATTGAGGTTTTCGCTGACCCTCCCCAGTGCCGATTCGGCCTGTTCCGACGTTCTGCTTGAATTCTCGGCGAGGATCCGCATCATCTTGTCGGCCCGCTCCATGGCGTTGAGCTGGTTCGTGGCCCTGTCGGAAATTTTTTCCGTTGCCTGGGAAACGTTGTGAAGCGACGAGGTCACCTCCTCCAGAGAGGCGGCCTGGTTCTGGACGTTGTTCGAAAGGTCCTCGCTCTCCACCCGGAGCTCGATTGTTGACGCCGACAGGCTTTCCGCGATACCGGATGCCGAGTTCATAACAGCCTGGAGTCGTTCATACTGCCTTTTGTTCTCGTCCTCGAGCTCAACGGCCGTGACCTGGGCCCGCTCGGCCCGCTGCACCGTCCGGTCTATGGCGAGAAACACGTACGCCACCCCGGTAACGAACACGATGATAACAACAGTGATGCCGATGATGTTGAGCCCGTAACGCCGCACGTCTCTTTGTATCAATTTATAATCGTAGGCCGCGTAGTAGCCTCCACCCTTTATGTGCACCACATTGTCATTTTTATCAACCAGGTGGTTTTCCCCTTTGGGGAATTTCACCGGCGACATCCTGAGGGTACGTATTTCGGTGAAACCGTATTTTTTCAGAAACCCGGCGTAGCGGTCCCAGAGATCCAGATTCCCGGCTATCTCCATCATACCGGCAACCATGGTGAACCGGTTGACCTGTTCCTCTATCAGCTGGGTCCGGCGGGTGCTCACCGAGGGGAAAAACCAGACCGCCTCAACGATAAACAGGGACGCCACGATGATGAGGCTGAACCTGGTCCGCAGGCGTAATCCTTTCTTTTTCATATAAACCTCTCACGGAAAAATTTCACGTGAAAATGACATGGGAAAAGCCGTGTTGCTGCTATTCCTCTTCAGGCACTGTACCGATAATAAAGGGCCCGTTTCTATGCAATATACACAGGGAACCTCTATTAATCAAACAAGAGGTTCCCTTTTGTGTACGAATTTTAGTTTAAATTTTATTTAGTTTTCATGAGAGGCGCGATGCACCTCTCATTCAGAAACTTAATAAAATTGTTTGATGCTGTAATTGTATCGAATAATTCAACAGTATACACGAGACGGCACTATTAATCAATAAATATTCCCTCTTGCCATGAGAATAATAAGGGGATCTGCCTGTTAATAAAACCGGTGATTTTAAAAGATGCCGGTGGACAGGCATTCCGCGAATGTGTATACTTGTTTTAATATAAGGGAACATCTAAAAACCAGTATTTACAATTATCCTTATAATTGTAAATACTGGTTTTATTCCCGATTCCATTATATAGTATATGGGTTCGGGATGCACACAAGGGGACTTCAAAAACACAGTTTTTAGAAGTCCCCATAAACATGAAGAAAGGGGAGAGAACATGAACCGACAGCTGATTAAAAGAATAGTAATCCTGCTATTGCTCGCGGCAGGGGTTGTCCTCTTTTTCGTCTTTGACCTGGACCGGTATTTTACCCTCCGGTTTTTAAAGGAGTCCCGGGAATACTTTGCCGGGATTTACGAGAGCCGGCCGGTTCTCGTCGTCGGATCGTACATGGCAATTTACATACTGGTGACCGCCCTCTCCCTCCCCGGGGCCGCGGTCATGACCCTGGCCGGGGGCTACCTCTTCGGCTTCGTCGCCGGCACCGTCATTGTCTCGTTCGCCAGCAGCATCGGTGCCACCCTGGCCTGCTTCGCTGCCAGGTTCATCCTCGGAAACTGGGTGCAGGAGCGCTTCGGGAACAGGCTTAAAACCGTGAATGAGGGCATCGATCGGGAAGGGTCCTTCTATCTCTTTACCATGCGCCTGATACCGGTCATACCCTTCTTCGTCATCAATCTCGTCATGGGGCTGACGAAAATGCCCCTCTGGAAGTTCTACATCGTTTCCCAGGTCGGCATGCTCCCGGGGACCATGGTCTACATCAACGCGGGGAAACAGCTCGCGGACATCGAGTCGCTCTCCGGGATTCTCTCCCCGGAACTGATTCTATCTTTCGTTCTCCTCGGGATTTTCCCCCTCGCGGTGCGGAAGATCATGCAGTTCGTCAGGAAAAAAATGAAGCGGCCCGCGGAACCGCTTTCATGACATGTCCCGGTGCAGGTCGGTGAGCATGTTGATGTGTTTCCTCTCAGCGGATGCCAGGGTGTCGATGACCCCGAGGATAGCCCCGTCTTCAAAGGGCCGCTTCAGCCTGAGGTAGAGATCATAAAGCTGGGCCTCCAGGGCCATGGCGTATTCGATGACGTCGATGTCCCTTTTGTCCCCGAGGAAGGTGGTGATATCATTGAGCTTCATCCCCTCCTCCAGGGCCCAGGCCGGGGCGATGAAGTCCGTGGCGCCGGCGGCGTCCGAGAAGTAGGCGGTTCCGTATTCCGGGTCGCCCTGGGCCGCGTCCCCCTCCCGGGCGTGGATACCCCCCTTCAGGTTGTACACCTCCCTGAAGCCGGCGTTTAACAGGATGGAAGTACCGGCCCTGCTGCGCCCGCCGGAGGCGCAGTAGACGATGGCCGGTTTCCCTGTTTCGAATTCCTCGACACGGTCCGCCAGTTCCCTCAATGAGACCAGCACCGAGCCCGGAATGTGGACCTCCTCATGCGGTGAAAGTTTCTTTCGACGATGTAAGTGACATCCCTCTTCCCAGGTATGAGAGTACTGTTTTTCAAAAAAAACGTCAACACAAAAGCTCCGGTAAAGGATCATTCCCCGGCTTTTCATGAAATACTGGGATAATCCGATTTCTCATTGCAAAAAAGGGAAGACTCTGAAAGCTTGAACAACATACCTGAATAACGAAACCATGAACAGGACAATGTCAAGAGAGCCGGCTTTTATCTCCTACCTGCGCAATAACCGCAACCACTTCAAAAAGAGCTGGTCATTGAGCTGGCCCATGCTCCTCATCATGTTCTTCGAGTTCAGTATAAACCTGGCCGACGTGTACATCGCCGGGCTCCTCGGCAAAGAGTACCAGGCCACGGTGGGTTTCACCTCCCAGATGTACTTCATCTTAATCGTCATCGGCAACGCCATGACCGTCGGCACCGTGGCCGTGGTTTCCCGCCAGTTCTCGTCGGTAGACCGGAAGCGGTGCTCCGAGACGGTCTACAGCATCCTGGTCACCGTCGGGGTCGCGGGCACAATCCTCGGCATACTCGGGATTTTCCTCACCCCGATCATCGTGGCCGTTCTCAACGTGCCTGCCAGCGTCAAGAACCTGGGGGCCCCCCTCCTTGAAATTTACGCGGCAGGTTTACTTTTCCACTATGTGCTGATAAACACCAACGGTATACTCCGGGCGACCGGCGGCGTCAAAAAATCGATGGTCACCATGGGAATCGTCAGCGTTACGAACGTGGGACTGAATTTCTTCCTGGTATTCCGCACCGGCCTCGGGTACCACGGCATCGCCATCTCCACCGCGGTGAGCGTGCTCATCGGCGCGATACTCAACGTCTACTTCATATGGCCCTTCCTTGACGGGATAAAAAAGTTTTCCCGGGAGATCATCAGGAAAATAATCTCCATCGGGTGGCCTTTCGGGCTCCTTCAGATCGCCTGGCAGGTCGGGTACACGGTGCTCTACCTCATCATCAGCGCCCTCCCCGCCCACAACGTGGAGATCATGGCCGCCATGACCAACGGCCTCCGGGTCGAGTCGGCCATCTTCATGCCCGCCTTCGCCCTGAACCTGGCCAACGCGGTGGTGGTGGGAAACCTCCTGGGTGAAAACAGGCACGAGGACGCGATCAGGGGCGGAACCGCCACGGCGGTCATCGGGGTCGTCATAGCCACGACCCTCTGCGTGTTAGTCATACCCAACGCCCGGATCTTCGCCTCCATGCTTTCGTCGAACGAGCTGGTCATCGACGAGAGCGTCCGGTACATCTACATAAGCCTCATCGCGGAACCCTTCCTGGCGTGGTCGATCATTCTGGGAGGGGGCCTTAACGGGGCCGGGGACACGCGCGCCGTTATGCGGATTATTGCCCTGAGCATCTGGCTCGTGCGGATTCCCCTGAGCGTTTTCCTCGCCCTGGGCCTCGAGCTCGGCCCGGTCTCGATCTGGTGGTCCATGAACGCGTCAATTTTCGTTCATGCCACGTTCATCACGAAACGATATTTTAAAAAGAAATGGTTGTATCATGAATAAAGAAACACTGACCCTTGAACACCGGGAACTCCTCTACCACAGGCTCAAGGTGATCGACACCGCCATATCGGAATACAGCTTCCCGAATCTTTACCTCTTCAGAAAAGGCCACAGCTACGAGGTGCTGAAAGACCGGGAGGTATTCGTCACCGGGGTCACCTTTGACGGGAAGAACCACCTGATGCCGACCGTGGACCCGCGGACCCTGGACCGGGACTACCTCGAGTCCATTATACGGGAACAGGGGATGCTCTTCCCGGTTCCCGAGGCCTGGCTCGACGGGTTCGACGAGTCGAGGTACCTGGCCACCTACGAGGACGGTGACACCGACTACATCCATTACACTGAAAAGATGGGGAACTATCCGGGCAAGAAACTCCACAGCAAAAGGAACCTCCTGAAGCAGTTCAAGCAGATGTACGAACACAGGGCCCTTCCCCTGACAGAGAAGGAACTCCCTGACGCCATGGAGATTCTCGAGGACTGGCAGGATGACATCCCGGTTTCAAAGGACGAGACCGATTACCAGGCGTGCAGAGAGGGGATCGATCTCTACGATGAGCTGACCCTGTGCGGGGCCATCTACTACGCCGACGGCGAGCCGTGCGGGTTCATCATCGGGGAGGAGCTGAACGAAAAAGTCTTCGCCCTCCACTTCGCCAAGGGGAAAAAGAAGTTCAAGGGTGTTTACCAGTACATCTTCAACGACTTCGCAAAGGTCGTACCCTCTAAATACTGCTGCCTTAATTTCGAGCAGGACCTGGGGCTCGATTCACTGCGCCAGGCAAAGGCCTCGTACAAGCCGGAATGGATGGAGAAGAAGTACCGGATATCCCTGAAAGAGGAATAATCAGTAACCACGGACAGGAACTGATTCCCGGCATGGATGTTCTGATAACGCGAAACTGGTTGACATGGTTTCCGTTTTGTGGCATGCTATGACGATTGCGTCAACAAACCGGTTCCGGTACAGTGAAAAAAGAGCGAATAATCAGCGTATTCTTCATTACCGCTGCCCTTATTGTTACAGCTTCAAGGGCGGATCCGGCCGCGGAAACCGGCTTTCCCGGTGAGTGGAAATACGCCCTGGGCGAACGGGACGACACGATAACCGACGCCAGGGGAAAAACCTACCGGAAACTTGACGGCCTCACGGATCTTCACCTGAAGCACCCGGACAGGGAGGGGTTCCTCTGGATTAAGGCAGCCTTCAGGCTTTCCGACCGGCTCAAAAACAGGCCCTGCGCCTTTCTTCTGGGGCGCATCATCATGGCGGACGAGACCTACCTGAACGGGGTCTTAATCGGAAAAAGCGGCAGGTTTCCCCCGGGGGTTTTCAGCGAATGGAACAAGACCCGCCATTACGAGGTCCCATCCGAGCTCTTCAGGGACGAGGGTGAAAACGTTCTCCTGATTAAACTCTACGTCAACTACGAGGGATCAATCACCGGAAAAATCATGCTCGGTGAAAGTGATGCCGTTCACCATGAGTATGTGAAACAGGACTTCATAAACTCCCGCATCAACGCCCTCATCTCTTTTCTTATGGCCATGATCGCCTTCTACCACCTGCTGATATTTTTTTTGAGAACCAGGGACCGGGAGAACCTCTATTACTCCCTGGTATGCCTCATATTCGCCTTCTACCTGACGAATTTCTACATTACCAGGATGCCCGGTTTTGATTACACCGGTATGTCCTACCTCTTTTTCCAGAAGCTCATCATCATATCCATGTTTATTATCGTCTATTTTTTTGCCCGTTTTCTCCAGGAGTACCTGGGTATTGAAGAGGACAGGTACGCCACCTATATTCTCCGTGGGGCGACGATTCTTCCCGCCCTCGTTCTCCTCTTTCTGCCTGACTACCGTTATTTCATGAAAATCCGGTTTCCCCTGACCCTCTTCCTGCTGGTCCATATATTTTACATTATTTACATAACGGTACGGTCAGCGATACAGAGAAAGGCCGAGGCAAGGATACTCTTGATCGGCAGCGTCCCCCTGTATGCGGGCGTTCTTTTCGACATCATAGCGCATAACATACTGCAGTTAAACAATTTCATCTATCTCACGGGGCTCGGGTTTCCGTCTTTCCTTATCGTTATCGCCGGCATACTGGCGTCCCGTTTCGTCCAGTACCACAACGAGGTGGAGGAGCTGAACATTTCCCTTGAGCATAAGGTGGAGGAGCGGACCAGCGAACTGCGGCGCACGAACGAGGTGCTCCAGAATACCATGGAGGAACTCCAGGAGGCCCAGGCAATCGCGGAAAAGGACATGCGCATGGCGGTTAACGTGCAGGAGAGCATCCTCCCCGCCATGTCACCGGCCGCCGGCTGGGATTCGGCGTTCCAATTTCAGCCCATGGCAGGGGTCTCCGGGGACTTCTACGATTTCTACTACGAGGACGGCGAACTGAAAGGAGCAGGCCTCTTTGACGTGTCCGGCCACGGCATATCATCGGGCCTCATTACCATCATGGCGAAATCTATCATCTTCAGACACTTCTGTGAGCACCGCCATGACAGTCCGGGAAAGACCCTGGACGCGGTAAACGAGGACCTGGTACAGGAACTGGTCCACATTGACAACTACCTCACCGGCATTCTCCTCCAGTTTAATGGAAATACCGTTGAATACGCTAATGCGGCCCACACGGAACTTTTAATGAAGCGGTCCGACAGCGCACAGGTCCGTGCCGTCAACCGCCAGGACCGGGACTTCCGGGGAATGGTCCTGGGCGTCCCGGAAATCCGCCAGAAGCACACCACCCTGAAGTTCACGGTGAACCGGGGCGACATGCTCCTCCTCTATTCGGACTGTCTCCTTGAACAGAAGAACAGCGAAAAAGAGGAATACGGCATGGATCGGCTCATGAAGGCCTTCCAGACCGCCCCGAATAAAAGCGCCGGCGAGGTGCTGGAACACATAATAGAGAGCTTTCACGCATTCCGCGGGGAAGAACCCATGGCGGACGACCTGACGGCTATTGTGCTCGGGAAACTGTAATAATCTGCCGCCCCGTGGCCCAGGAGGCGGGGCCCCTTCGGTGTTACGACGGGAAGGCGCTATAAAAACAGGTTATGTCCTTTCTGCCTTGGCTCTCTTTGGGAGAAAAAACATGTTTTAGAACTTGATTATGAAAACAGGGATCTCCTCCTTGAGGGCGTCCCTTTTTCACTCAATCGAAGAAAGATCCACTTTCAGATCAGAAAACAGCCTGCCCTTTATTGCATCGTCAAATCGGTATGTGGCGAATTCCCGGTACTTACCTTCGTTATCGAGATTAAAGATCTCGAGAATCCGTTCGGCGGGATAGACTATCCAGTATTCAATGACCCCGTGCTTTTCGTAAACCTGAAATTTCTGTCTCGTGTCACGGTGTGAGGAAGAAGGGGAGAGTATCTCCACTATCAGGTCCGGGGGGCCGACGCATCCACGGTCGTCTATTTTGGCGGGATCACACACCACCAGTATATCCGGTTGTAGTACCGTAAAAATCTGATCGTCTTTTTTTGTATTTTTTTCCGGAAAGCGGACATCCAGGGGTGAAGAATAGACCCTGCATTTTTTATCCTGAAGATAATTAAATAAGGCATTAAAAATAATGCCGAATATTTCCTGGTGTTTCGAAGACGAGGCGGGCCCCATGGCGTAGGCGATGCCGTCGATGAGTTCCCACCGCTCGTCCGCGTTCCAGGTGAGGTAGTCGCCGTATGAATAAGGGCGGTCGTTTTTAATCGCAAGGGACATGCTTATTATCCTGCTCAACTATTCGATCCAAAGATACAACTCTGTTTATTGCATATTAAGCTATTTTAGACAGCCGCTCACTGTTTCGACACCTCCTCCACCACCGACTCCCCTACTGAGCTCTCCCTGTCAGTCCACTGCCACTGTTCACGGAGGCGGAGACGGCCGTCGGAGAGTACTTCCGGAACGGAATGGCACCTCCCTGAACGAAGTTCCCCGGCGGTGTTAATGTGGCAGTAATTGAAGTCCAGTTCCCCGGCGGGGGAGACCGTGCCGATCAAAAAACCTTTTCGTATCTTCCCGCCGGCGTAATCTGCCCATATACTATTTCCCTCATGGCGGTAATGGAACCGGGTCTGGCTGTCCACCTCGCCGGTTCCGCTGTTTTCCACGGACACGAATATTCTGTTGTTGTAGTTTACAGCGTTGTTCTCTACGCCTGTGAGCGCCTTGCCCATGCGGAAATAGCAGAGCCGGTCTTTGCCGTACACCGTAAACATCCGGTATTCCTCAACCTCGTAACCCAGGTGTTCGTAAAGCCTCAAGGCCCCCAGGGTCGAGTCGAGTTCAACCCGGGTAATGGAATTTCCCGCCGCCGCCCGTTCCAGTTCCTGTAACAGCAGCTTTCCGTAACCCTTCCCCTGTTCCCCCGGCAGAATGAACATCCGCCTGATTTCGTTTTCAACGAGGGAGCCGGTCCCGATAACGGCGCCGTAGTCCTCGACAACCAGGGTCGTTCCCTTCGGAATGTCATCTTTCATTCTTGTTTCTGAGTGGTGGTTGTGGAAAAACTGCACGGCACCGGCGGGATAATAGAGGGGATAGACCTGTTCGATGGTGTCTTGGACTATCCGAAAAACAACGTCGAAATCAGCAGGCCGGTATTTTCGTATAACTGCGTCCATTTCCCGCCTCTTACACATCAATCTCTCCTTTCAGACAGGTCGCGGCAAGGCCGGACTCCCGGAACCAATATCGTAAAAAAAGATGTGAGAAAAAACAAACGGGGACAGCTTCTTTTTTTCATGAACAAGATCATAGTAAAAGTACCAGTGGTCCGCCTTCTGGTGGACCAGGGACGGATGGACCGCGCCGCTGAATACGAGCCTCACAATGCGGTCATGCTTAACCGGTATAAGGATATCCTTCATAATGAAAAAATGAAACCCTCATATCTTTCTTGCCGACAGGAAGAGATTTAACGGTTTATTGTGAAGCCTGTGTGAATCCTCGATGGAAAATTTATTCGATACCAGGTGATCGGTCAACTCAGCCACGGTGATAGACCTGAACCGGGGGAGTATCCCGATTTTGCTCAAGATGCCCATGAGCATCACGGTAGTGGTTTTCTTTTCGCCGAGAATGTCAGTTGCTGAAAGCAGAAGCCCCCCCGGTTTCAGGAGCCGGTAAATCCTCTTCACGACTGCGTCGATATCCTCCTGAAAATGAAGAACGTTAAATGCCGTGACCGCGTCAAAATACTCCTCCTCGAGCCTTTGATCAAAGATATCCCCGATTAGAAATTCAATATTATCGAGACCCTTTTCTTCTTTCTTTGCCGACGCTACGCGTATCATCGATTGCGCCGTGTCAATGGCATGGATTTTCCTTACCCTTCCGGCAAGCTCTATCGTGGTTATACCGGTTCCGCACCCGTAATCGAGCACCGTGTCTTTGTTTCTCAAGAGTCCCCGTGACAGCGAAATCGTACTCTCATACGCCCGGGAGTATTTTTTGCTGACCCGGGAGTCGTAATTTTTTGCCATCCTGTTCCAGAAGTTAGCGTTATCTTTCATCTCCAGTTTATATCCTCCTAAAATGAATACACTTGGATATAGCGGTATTTCAATCAAGTAATTTTATGGTGAAGTTACATTTCAAATACGCATTGAATTCATTATGAACCTTGCGGCGGTATTTACAATATCAGCATTCTGTATATTCGGTCAGGTTAACACAGGGGAGGAAAAAAAAAGAGCATGTTCAGTTTCAGAATTGGGCACATGCAGCAATGAGCTTATTGGGCATCGATATGGGCGAAGCAGGAAACTTTCAGATACAATAATGAAT
>CAZEPS010000146.1:0-10511 GCA_964514165.1 uncultured Leptospirales bacterium | reverse complement strand
TTGCCTGTAGCTTGTAGACGGGACAGAACATGCACCTGTTCCAGTAACAGTTCCGTGTCAGCCTGAAGGTGAGGCTGTAATTTTCCGTTGGAGGCCTGATTGAGCATATTTCAAAGGGCCGGATTGCGAGTGGATCTACGGGATCAATCATTACTTTCCTTTTGCAATTCCTAACATCACTTTCAGGAACAGATTACGTCAATACAATTTATCAAAAAAAATAATATTATCATAGTGGACAATATGTTAAGTTTTCAATATAATTAAAAAAGTTTTGTCATATTTACCTGTTTCAGGGGTAAAGGTTATAATTAAATATGGTATATAAGATGACAGGTAACCGGTTTTCAAGGGGGAACTTATAAGAGTATAACAGGTATAAAAATTATATGAATTTCCCTGAATTTTGAATGTCCGGGTTACGATAATAAAAAAAAGTCTGCATAAATCCTGGCGGTGAAATTAAAATGAACTCAATAAAA
The DNA here is from genome assembly GCA_964514165.1 of uncultured Leptospirales bacterium. GTDB lineage: Bacteria > Spirochaetota > UBA4802 > UBA4802 > UBA5550 > CAZEPS01. The sequence continues at coordinate 10,029 of CAZEPS010000146.1, read as the reverse complement.
TCCTTGCCGAAGAAAAAGATCCTGTTCGAATTTCATACTGATGAAACTACCGATGATTTTTCACTAATCAACCGGAAGATCAAGCAGCATAAGGAAAACCAGGTAAAAAGCGTCTTTTTGATAACATCGGAAAGTGTTGATTCATATCATTACAGGGACCTGGTAAACAGATACAGGACACACCGCTTTCATGTCACAGGCTTCCATATACCATCGCTGAACAGGGACCAGTACCCGGAAATTAAAAAAGCAATAGAAACAATTATCGAGGCGGGTCACCACGAAAACTGCCTGATTGTATCATACGGGAAAGGTTACGCCGGTGTCTTCATCGCCTGCTATCTCATTGCACGGGGGCGCACACCGGAGGACGCTATTGGGAGGGTATTGAATTTTCAGAAGGGGTTCCTCGAAGACCAGGAGGAAAAATTATTCATATTACATTTTGAAAAATACCTGAAAGATCCTTCTTCGCTGGGTAAAAACGTCAGTCAACCTGTGAATCAGTTAGCGCGGGGCAGGGTTGAAATTAAGGACGCCACATTGGCATCCTCTGCCCCTGCCGGTGAAACAATGGGGCATGGAGCAAAACCGGCTCAGGAAGAGGCAGGCAGTATCACGGTTGACCGTACTTCCGAAGAAAGGGTGATTCCGCTGCCTGAAGAAGTTATTAATACCGATGATTCCACCGGCTATGGGAAAGAAAAGCCGTCACCTTTAACAGCAGAAGAAACAGGGTCGCAGAAGAAGGGTGAAGATAAAAAGAAGAGGAAACAACCCAATCCGGAAAAAGAGATAAGCCCTCTACCAGGGGAAACGGTTGAGATATCGCGAAAGGATCTCAAGCCGAGGAAATTCTATAATACCATCCAGTTCAAGCTTGTATCGATTATCTCCCTGATTATCGTCATATCCCTGGGGGTTATGATCTTTCTCGCGACCTATTTTTTCAAGAAAGACAACCAGATCCGCGTTGAGGAAAACACGCTCCTGCTCTCCCGGGTGACCGGATTGAAGGTGCAGACAGATTTCCTGACTATTATTGAGAAGTCAAGGTTCATCCCGGGTGTCATGGACAGGAGTTCTCCCGCGGAGCGCCAGGAGTTCTGGAACAACGAGAAAGACATTATGTTTGTCGGGGTCGCTGAAAAAAAGGGTGACGATGTGCAGATTCGTCGTTCTTTCTATAATCCCGGTGTTCTAAACGAGATGCAGCTCAGTGTGAATGACGTCGAGGCGGTGACCGCCGCTTACAGCAATTTTTTTTCCCGGTCCTTCAACGGTGAGACAGTGACTCACAACATTTCCGAGGGTTTGAAGGTGCCGACAGTGGGGCTCAGTTTTCCGCCTTCTGAAAAACTTCGAGGCGGTGTTGAAGAAATATTTATCTGTTATGTGCGGCTCCAGAGCATACTTGAGGCCTTTGAATCAAAGGGTGGTATCATAAAACTCTTTATGGTTAATGAGAACGGGGATATCATTGCCCATCCGGACGGATCCTACGTTATTTCCGGGGGGAACTACAGCAGCCTTCCCATCGTCAAAATGATGATAACCAGCAAGACCGATAACGGCTATACCCGCTATAGTGACGAAAACGGGATCGCCAACCTCGGCTCGTTCCAGAAAATCGATATCGGAGGGGGAGGAGTTATTGCGACCGTTAACGAAGAGAAGGCCTTCCGTGAAGTCTTCAACATCCAGAGGCGAAACCTCATAATTACCGGTATTGTTTTAACGGTGGCTATACTTATCATATTCTATTTCGGGCGAACTTTAACCATCCCGATTACCCGGCTCGTCGGCGCCACGCAGAAGATCAAAGAGGGTATTTATAACGTGGATATAGCAGCCACCACTAACGATGAGATCGGTGAATTGACCGATTCTTTTGTTGAAATGGGTATCGGACTCGAGGAACGGGAGAAGATGAAGGACGCCTTCGGAAAATTCGTGAACAAAGAGATTGCGGAACAGGTACTCAAGGGAGAGATACAGCTCGGGGGCGAACGCAAGGACGTAGTGGTGTTCTTTTCCGATATTCGTCAGTTTACATCTATCTCTGAGAGGATGGAGCCTGAACAGGTGGTGGAGTTTCTCAATGATTATATGACGAGGATGGTTAACTGTATCAACGATACCAATGGTGTTGTCGATAAATTCATCGGTGATGCCATCATGGCAATCTGGGGGGCGCCGGTATCCAAGGGCAATGATGTTGAGAACGCCATAAACGCAGCCCTGGCCATGCGGAAGGAGCTCGTACTTTTCAACCAGGACAGGGGTACCGACAGCAGACCCGTTATCAAAATTGGGATCGGCATCAACATGGGCCCTGTTCTCGCCGGTCAGATCGGATCTTCTGAACGTATGGAATATACTGTCATTGGAGACACGGTCAACCTGGCATCTCGGATCGAGGCCCTGAATAAACCTTTCGGCACCGATATTCTTATCACAGAGGAGACTTATAATTCAGTTAGGGACATTTACCGGGTGGAACCGATGCAGAAAATCCGGGTGAAGGGAAAGGCCGAGCCGCAGCAGATTTTCGCGGTCCTGGGAAGGCTGGATGATGAGACTTCACCCCGGACGGTTGAAGAACTGAGAAATATTCTCGGAACCGAATTGACGACAAACCTCAATGAGCCCGGTGATCTGACTGAAGAGGTCAAGTATGAAATTATTCAATAGGGATCTCCTCCCGCTGTTCATCGGGATCCTGATTATAACGCTTCTCTCTTCCTGGCTCTACTACGATTTTACGGCCAGGCTGTCGGCCGGTGACGCAGAACCTATCGGCACCATAACATTCAAACGAAAGATTGCCCAGAGGAAATACGCTGAACAGGTTATATGGGAAGAGATTGAACAGCAATCGATGATATACAATTACGATACTATCCGCACGGCAGACCTCTCTGACGCGGTTATAAAGCTGAAAGACGGAACAGAGATATCAATAAGCGAAAACAGCATGATCCTTCTTGCCATGACAGAAAACAGGCTGGATATCGATTTTACCCGCGGTTCCATAGCGGCCAAGCGTGACAACATAGAGGGGGATTCACAGCTCAATATCAGGTCAGGTGACACCACGGTATCTCTCGGAAAAAGCGATGTGAAGCTGTCAGGTTCCGAAGGGGAGGATCTCAACCTGACGGTCAATAAAGGGAACGCGAAGATAAAGTCAGGGGACATTGAAAAGGACGTGAGTGAAAACCAGAAGGTCGTTGTTTCAAAGGAAAGCAACGACCTTACTGTCTTTACCTTCCCGATCAAGCTGAAAACCCCTGCTGTGGAAAGCTATATCGTTACCACCTCCCAGAAGGAGAATGTCCTTTTTTCATGGGAACCCCTGGAACCTTTTCAGCAGGGGAGACTGGAGGTCGCAGATTCAGAAAGTTTTGTTAAAAAAATAATAACGGGGAAGATTGCCGGAGAATCCATGTCGTATCAGGTTCCCCCGGGAACGCACTTCTGGCGGGTGCGTGCTTATAACACGAAAACCGGCAGAGAAGAATTCAGTGACACGAGACGCCTGGTCATCGTGAAGGAAAATCCGGTTTATCTCATATCACCGGCCGAGGCGGAAAGGATTCTCTACATAAAAGACAGGCCCATAGTCTATTTTAAATGGGGAAGAAGCTCCAACGTCATGAAATACACGCTTGCCGTGGCTGAAGATCCCGCTTTTTCCAGTGGCGTAAAGAAGTATGAAACTGAAAAAAATAGTATTGCCCTTGATACGCTCGATAAGGGTAAATATTACTGGAAGGTCACCGCAACGGTTAAGGTTGGCGAAAGAAGTTATGCCATAGGCAGCGATCCCCGGGGGTTTTCTATTGAACTGCGGGGGAATATCGTGGCCCCTGTTCCTGTTTCCCCGGAACGCAACTCAAAGGTGAGCAATATAGTTATAAAAAGCAAAGGTGTGGTATTTTCCTGGAAAAATGATGTGGAGATTACCCGGACAAAAATTGAAATTGCATCGGACAAATCTTTTAATAAAATGATACATACAAGCACGGTAGATACAAATTTTGAAAAGGTAGTAATGGACATACCTGACGGAACCTACTACTGGCGGTTAACCGGACTGATAGGTGACAGCAGTCAGACCGGGACGTCTGATGTCAGGGGATTTACTGTAGGGGACCCTCAACCGATTCTCCTGAAAACACCGGTAAACAACAAGGAGATATTTACCAATATTGGAAGGAACGCGGCAATTCCCTTCACTTGGGGGAAAAGCGATGTCTTCGGCAATTATACTATTCAGGTATCGCAGGACCCCCGGTTTGCCAGGGTTTTCCGCGATTACACGACCAGGAACAATTACGCGACCATAGCTAATATAGGGGCAGGGGAGTATTACTGGCGTGTACTGTTGAAGGGCAGTGATGATTCTTTACTCATGAAAAGCCCTGAATACAGGTTTGTTGTCCGTGACGCTATTCCCATGCCTGCTCTTGTCGCTCCGTCAAAAAATGAAGTCATTGATATGACGGACAGGAAAAATCTCCTTTTTGAATGGAGAAAAGTGCAAAACGCTGATAGGTTCAGGTTAAAACTGTATAAAAAGATCGATGCCGACAGCGAGCTTATTCTTGAGAAAGAAATACAGGGAACCAGTTACCGGCTTGAGGACATCAGCCTCCTGGAACAGGGTGATTTTGTATGGAGTCTCCAGGCCCTGAAGATTAATGAATTAACCGGAAAGCCAACACAGGAAAGTGAATCAGCGGAAGCACTGTTTTCCATTAAACTTGAAAACAGGCTGGAGAAACCGAAACTAATTTCTCCCAATACCCTCTATCTGGAAGAGAAAAAGCTGAAAAAACCAGAGATAATAACTCCGAGAACAATATACCTTGATTAGGAACAATATGAAAAAACATATGAGATTCTTCGTCGGCATAATAACTGTCTTAGTACTCCTGACGATCACAGCCACCGGATTCGCCCAGGACGAAAGCGACACCGTAGAAAACGGCAATGCAGATAGAACTATGGATGATGGAACAGGGCCCCTGGAGGATGAAACTCCAGCGGAATACGAAAAGGATATCGAGATATCTGAAAAAGAAGAGCCGAAGAAAAAAGCCGAGAAAAGAAAAACCGTACGCATCAACTGGAGCATTGTTCCCGGGGCGAATGGATACCGCGTGCAAGCCAGGGACCGATATGGCAGGAGTATACTAGACAGTACCACCGAAAAGACCTATTATGAAACCTATCTTGATCCTGGTTCATACAAGATCAGGATCGGCTCTATAAATAAATTCGGAAAAGTAGAGACCTGGTCGGAATGGTCTCAGTTGACGGTCAGGGAATCCAGAGAACGAAGAACCATCACCGTTGAAACCTATGGGCCTAAAATTGGGATCGGGTACGCTGTCATGCAGGTACTGCCAGAGTGGGACAATGTGTATAAGAACAATTACACCGCACTACTCGCAAATATACGTTTCGGTTTTTTTAATATCAAGCCAGCGGCAAAATACTCATTTTTCAAGCATACGGGTCTGGAACTGGAATTCACCTATGCCGAGTTTCTCGGCAGGTCGTCACTCTATCGCGTTGAATCCACCCTGGAAACCATGAACGTAGGTGGAAATATTTTTTACCGGACCCATTTCAAGGCGCCGGTTAATATTATTGTTCGGACAGGGAGCGGTCTCACCCTTTCAAATTTGAAATATGCCCGTTATACCCTTCATAAATACTACAAAATTGACGAGGCAAATCGTAGAAGCAGGGACGTCTATGGAAAGGCGGGTTTCTCACTTGAATTCATGATTTCACAGAAAAGGCTCTTCTTTGAACTCGGTGCCGATTATTATCATATCATTTATGTTGACAAGCATTTCATGACCATGAGATACTTCGCGCTCATATCAGCTAAGATATAATAAGGCCTCTGTTTCTTTTAACAAATGTTTCCATACTGATTTATAGATGTACCCTGCAGTCAAAGCTCCTGTGATTATCCATTAATAAATATTAGATTTTACTTCTGTTGATGGGTAATTCTTCTTGAAAAAAATGACCTGTTCCAAACATTGTTCACAAAAAAATGAGGAACTGCCATGATAGATCTGGATTTTAACAAACTGGACGGTCTAGTGCCTGTAATCGCACAGGATCATGAAACCCGCGATGTATTAATGCTCGCATTTATGAACAAAACCGCATGGGAAATGACACAGGAAACCGGGATTGTCCACTACTGGAGCAGATCGAGGAACAAACTCTGGAAAAAAGGTGAATCCTCCGGAAACGTGCAGGAGGTAAAAGAGATACGCGTCGATTGCGATGATGATACCGTGTTGATACTGGTAAAACAGATCGGAGAAGCTGCCTGCCATACCGGTTACCGGAGCTGTTTTTATAGAAAAATCGATAATAATGAACTAAAAATTTCCGGCGAGAAGATATTCAATCCTGAAGACGTGTATGGAGATAAGAAATGAGTAAAAAGTTAAAAATAGGTATTCCGAAAGGGAGCCTGGAAAAAGCGACGATTGATCTCTTTCAGAAAGCAGGATGGAAAATTTCCGTGTCCTCAAGGAATTATTTTCCGGCAATTGATGACGAAGAGATCGAATGTTCACTCATCAGGGCCCAGGAGATGTCCAGATATATTGAAAGCGGGGTGATCGATCTGGGGCTCACCGGAATCGACTGGATCCTGGAAAATAATTCAGATGTTGAAATAATAGCAGATCTCGTGTATTCCAAGGTAAGCACGAGAAAGGCCAGATGGGTACTTGCAGCCCCTGAAGACTCTTCGATTAAAAGTATCGAAGATTGCGCCGGTAAAACGATTTCCACTGAACTGGTTAATTTCACGCAAAAGTATTTTGATGAAAGAAACATTCCGGTGAAGGTTGAATTCTCCTGGGGTGCCACCGAGGCCAAGGTTGTAGAAGGGCTCGTAGACGCCATAGTCGAAGTCACGGAAACCGGATCGACCATTCGCGCCCATGGATTAAAAATCATCCATACCCTCATGGAAACCAATACCAAGCTTGCCGTTAACAGGGAAAGCTACAGGGATGAATGGAAAAAAAGGAAAATCGAACAGATAGAACTTCTCCTGAGAGGTGCTCTTCATGCGGAGAACATGGTCGGGTTGAAGATGAACGTTCCCAAAACCAACCTGGATGATATAGTGGACTTATTGCCAAGCCTGAACGCACCAACGGTATCACAGCTATATAACACAGAGTGGTTTTCCGTTGAATCAGTTGTTCATGAGGTGGTTGTAAGGGAAATCATACCGAAGCTTATAAGCGCAGGAGCCGATGGTATTATCGAATATCCGCTGAACAAGATGGTCATAAAAAAAGACCTTACGAATTAATTGGACGCCATAAAAGGAAGAGCCTAGATCGCGACCTTCAGATTTGCCATGGTGAGAGGTATTATCAGGGTGGCGGTCGTGTGGTCATCAAATGACTTTATAGAAAAAAATTCCTCGGGAATCCCGATATTTTTCATCATGATACTGACGAGAACAAGTCCCAGTCCCGCTCCTTCCTTTTCTGGATCGTCTTCAATTTTTAAAAAGTATTCGGATATGTCTTCGCAGGACCGTGCGTCGTCGAGTTTCCTCTGAACATTTTTATATTCCCTGTCTGTCATTGCCACCGGGTTAGATATTTCAAGATAGAGTGTCCCGTTTGAAATCGAGATGTCAATTTGTGACTTAATATCGCTTCTTCTGGCAAGCTCCTCGAAATATGCCGCGTTTTCCCTGCTCAGTTCCAGTTTGAATAATTTGAGCGAGAGTTCGTAGTCTATAATCTTATCAGCTTCATTTTTTGGGGCATATCCCTCAAAATAAATGTGTTTAAAGTTTGCCTTCACCGCGTTAATCAGCAGTTCTTTTACGCATGTATAGATGGAGCTGAGTAGTGCGTGACAGTCATACCGTTTAAGTATATAATCCAGTATGCCCTGAAGTCTCTCTTCAATTGTTTCGGATACGGAATAGGCGATCATTCGTATTTTTTTGTTATTCTGGATGGCTTTTTCTATAATTTCCATGATAATTATGGGGACTTCTAAAAACTGATTGTTTATAGTCCCTTTCTGGAACCAAAAGTCTGTTAAAACCTGTATTTACGATTTTAAGGAAAATTATAAAAACTGATTTTTTTAGATGCACCCTTATATTAGTACTAATTTCGAAACAAAACTACTGATATGTAAAGTAATATTTTTTATAGAACATATTTAAAGACACAAGTAACCGGATTGATTGAATATTGCATGAGTATAGTTATTATCTGGTTTTTTTCATTGAAACGGTTTCCATAATAAAAAAGCGGCTATAGAGCCGCTTTTTTATTCATGCCTGCTGTAGTTTACTATTTAACTGTTTCAGGAGATGTTCTGTATTTTGATTTCGGCGGTATTGCGTCAACGAATACAGAGAATGTAACAACTGAAGATTCATTTCCTACTTTATCTACCGCTTTTGCCTGTATAACATGCTCCCCGTTGGTTGCAAATTTGATTTCGCTGGTAAAGGGTACGAATTCGTCCCCTTCTTCCGGGTCGACCCTGACGTAGATAGCATCGAGTCCTGACTTGTCATCAGTGGCAGTGACGGTATATTTCACGTCAGCTGAAGCAACCTTCATGTAATTGATTTCTTTCAGCTCTTTGTCTGACTTGATTGCCACCACCGGCGCGTCATTGTCAGCTTCGAGCTTCAGGCTTCCGCTGGTAACGTCAATTTCATTACCGGTTGCGTCAGTGATCTTATAGGTGAATTCCCTTGAGACGTTGTTAACATTGTCTACGGCACGTACTTTCAGGTCAATCTCGCCGGTTGCCAGGACCTGGAAGGGCTTACGGTATTTCTGGAAATCACCGTTGTTTACTGAGTATTCGATCTTGTCAACTCCGGCAAGATTATCCTTTGCTTCAACCTCGAAAACCATTTCCTTGGATACATAAATTTTTTCATTGATCTTCTGCACCGGTGTCTGGTTGGTTACAACTACTGTCGGAGCGGTGTTGTCGACAATCACGGAAACCGCCTTTTCCATTTCCGTGTTTCCTATCTTGTCAACACCGTAATACCTGATCATGTGTTTCCCTTCCTGATCAATTGAGAAGGGCGTATCATAGACCTTGACCTCTCCGTCATTGATTTTATACTCAATCCTGTCAGTCAGAAAATTATCCTTAGCTGTCAGTTTAAACTTGACCTGTGAATTAACGAAAACTTTCTTTCCGTCCGAATAGGTCCTCGCGTCAGGCTTAACTTCAACAACAGCCTCTTCACCTTCCACTCCCTCGGCGGTTTCTCCTGCTTCTTCCTCAGTCTGAATTCCTTCGTCTGTTGTGGCTGGATCGTCTTGCGAGTAGGTGATATTGGTAAATAATACTGTAAGTGCCAAGCAAAACGCGCCTATCATTATTTTTCTTAGCATAGATGACCTCCCTTAGTCGTCGTTTAATAAATTAAAAAATTTGTATTTTTACACGGGGACGTTTAATTGATTCTGTCCCCTCCGGGCAAACAATCAGATTTGTGCCCGCGGGCCGAATACAATTGAACCGGTATAGCTGTATCTGTAAAGAATACCGTTAAAATGCCCATTTGACATAAAGAAAAAATAGTATATCTCAAATGTCAATTGTTATTTAGACATATTTTAAATAAAACAGTATTTCTTATGGGGACTTCATAAATAATACTGTTTTATTTTGAAGTCCCATTACAGGCTCGAAGTATGGGTACATCAATAAATCGGTTTTATATATTATATAAAACCGATTTAAACAAAAATACGTACCCAACGGGGAACCTCTTGTTTATAAGAAATAGAGGTTCCCCGTTGATAAAGCCGGTATTTACATTATTAATCAAAATTGTAAATACCGGCTTTTAAATATACCCTTATGTCATATATTAAGCATATAAAATTAAAAAATATCAGTAATTATTCCTGAACTATTTTTGTTTATTTAAAGCACTATTTTAGCATAATCCCCCGCCGCCGAAGG